>CALGII010000201.1 GCA_937915485.1 uncultured Ignavibacteriota bacterium
GGATTAGCCGCGACCCGCTTCCGACGTATCTCGCCGTGCTTACCGGAAAGGTCGGATACAATCTGGATATAGTGTGGTGGCACAAACTTTCAAATCCCGCGGACAGCATACCGATTCGCCTGTATTACAGCACGGGAGAAAATATCGCGCCTACTAAAAACGCTATTGGAAATATGACGACAATTTTTTCGCAACTATTCGGTGAACACCCGTTCGAAAAAAACGGATTCGCGGCAGTATCAAATTACGGAGGCGGAATGGAAAACCAGACGCTGACTACAATTTCGCCGAGTTGGAGTTCGGTCACGTCACTCATCTCACACGAATACGCGCATCAGTGGTTCGGCGATATGATAACCTGCGGAACATGGGCTGACTTATGGCTTAACGAAGGTTTCGCGACTTACTGCGAAGCGCTTTATCTCGAGCAGATTTCGGGATACAGTTCATATAAAGCGAATATCGTCGGCGACGCGAACGGATACCTCGGCGGCAATCCAGGCTGGCCGATTTATAACCCTTCGTGGGCAATTACCACCCCGCCCTCGGGAACGCTTTTTAACGGACCGATAACTTATTATAAGGGCTCGTGCGTGCTGCACATGTTAAGATACACAATTGGGGACTCTCTGTTCTTCGCCGCATTGAAGGCATACGCTACGGATACGGTTAACTTCAAAATGAAATGCGCAGTGACGGACGATTTCACGGCGAAGTTCAGTTCGGTCGCAGGACAGGATTTGACGTGGTTTATCGACCAATGGGTTAAGCAGCCGAACCATCCTCAGTATCAGAATACTTATGGTATTTCGAATCTCGGGGGAGGAAACTGGAGAGTAAGTTTTAAGGCGTATCAGACTCTGAGTAATACAACTTTCCACAAGATGCCGATAGTTCTTAAAATATCATTCACGACCGGAAGCGATACTCTGATAAGAGTAATGAACGACGTGAATAACCAGCAGTACGCGTTTAACTTTAACCGTCAGCCAACGTCTCTGGCGTTTGACCCGAATAACGATATCGTTTTGAAGACGGCGACTCTTACCGTGGGAGTAAATGAAAACGAAACAGGGATTCCCGAGAAGTATTCATTAAGCCAGAATTATCCGAATCCGTTCAACCCTTCAACCGAAATCAGTTACGGATTACCGAAAAACTCTTTCGTAACGCTCAAAATTTATGACCTGACAGGCAAACTTGTTTCGACACTCGTAAGCGAACAAAAAGCCGCAGGAAAGTACAGGGTCGAATGGAACGCGTCTGATATCCCCAGCGGAGCATATTTTTATACTATAAATGCAGGCGACTATTCCGAAACGAAAAGAATGATTTTAGTAAAATAGTAAAATACTAACGAACATTTAAAAAACCCATTGCGATGCAATGGGTTTTTTGTTTGTATTTGCAATTAGGATATTATTTGGTTATTTTAGTATATTAGTAAATAACTAAACAAGTAACATGAAAATACCGACAGAACTTAAACATAAACCTGTAATTGTCTCCGAGGAATACGATAAAATTGACGGCAGGCTTTCGGGCAATACCGATGCGAAGGGATTATCTCTTGGTCTTGCCCAATGGAACGACAGGGGTAAAATGGACATATCGGCTAAGATATGGAGGCACACAGGTGAAAAATGGTCAAGGCAGTCGGAGGAGATGCCGCTTCACAGAGCGCTTGACCTGGCAATATTAATCTGTAAAACGAAACTTGTATTCAAGGAGCGTTACAGAAAGAACGAAAAAGACTACCCGAAATTTCCGCTTCTTGATAGAATCGGATTGCAGGGCGGAGCAATGAACGTGTCTATCTGTGTTGATAACGAACATATTGAAGAAGACCTTGAGATTTTTGACAGGCGTCTTCGCGAAGACGACGAACTCATAAGCGAAAGATTAAAAACTCTTCAGAGCATTCTGAAAGAACTCGAAATTTAGAAGAACCCTCGGAATTCGAGTGTCGAAAATCAATAATGTGTCGTTGCGTCCCAGACAACCTTGCTTTTTGTCTTGCGAAACACGCTCACAGACCGGATAATCGCGAAGAAATTAATTACGGAGTCTATGCCTAAACGAAATATGCTTGCCAGAGCGTAGCGGAATCCGTACCAACCGTATGTGAAAACGAATCTGTGAAAACCTTTCGACACCATGAAAAGCAGGTTAAGCATCATGATCCAGACAATAACCGGTGATATCTTTCCGTTGAGAAGCGATTCGTCGAAGCCGAACGCGGCTCCCGCCCCAAGATAAACAAAGAATAAAAGCACGACATATGAAAGAAACGTTGACCAAAAACTTATCAGCGGTTTTCTGTCCCTGAAAAGAAAATACTTCGTGACAAGATTTCCCCTCCACTTATGCGCTTTCCAGTTCTGAAGGCAGATGCCCGCAATCCATCGCGATCTCTGTTTCACTGCCGGCCAGAATTTATTCGGAAAAAATTCCGCCGTCGCGATTCGCGTTGAATTCCTGTCGCCGTCGAGTTTAACGTTGAAGAAACCTGTCTTCAATCCTAATTGGTAGAAACGAAGCCCAAGTTCATAATCTTCGGTCAGATTCTCGTCATTGAAAATTCCTTCAAGTTTGTTTTCCGGCCGGAGAACAAGCGGTTCGCTCCTGACGCCGCTGGTTGTTAAGCCGGATGAGGAAAAATCACTTAACAGTCCGTTGCTTATTTTCGAAGATATTTGAATTCCCCTGTTTACTTTTTGTATGTAATTTTGTATTAATTCGTTTGCCTCTTGAAGGTTATCTGAATCAAGACTGTTTCTTAATCCTGTGTCAGTTGAATTTACGTTCTCTCCTATGTCGTTACTTAACTCACGGTCGAATATTTCAACGAGTTTGTGAAATAGTTCGTTATTGTCTGCGGATGTTCTGACGTTAGGTGTTTTCCGGTTCTCTTCCGGTTTTTGTTCAAAACTCTTTGACGCATGTTTCTTTCCCTTATTGCTTTTGGATTTATGTTCTGTGTTCACTGAAATTTTTAATAATTTAAAAGTAATCCTTTGTTTATAAAATTATTTCCAATTACGTTGAATGTCTTATCCTGCGGCGTTAGAACGGTATCCTCCGTAGAAAGTGTGACGGCGGTAATGCGCTTCTCTTCATCCTGAAGAAAAGGAACTTCCGTTTTTACTTCAGGGGAAGATATTCTAATTTCCGTGGTTGATATCGTTTGCATGACCGGGTCTGCCTCGGCAAGAGATATTCCGTGATAAACAACAAACGACGCAATAGTCAAGACAAGAATAAGAAAAACGGATGTATAAACCGCGAGAACGCGTTTGACGCTCCTTGATTGAATCGCGGGCTTATCCGTCAATGCTTCGAAAGGATTGTCTTTGTACTTCGTGTTGTTGTAATATTTCGCGGCGGTATTTTCGGGTTCCTTGTTTCCGAAATACGCGGCGCTTGTATCTACTTTTCTGCCGAAGCGGTCGAAGTATGGCTTCGTCTCAGGTGCGCCCGGATTTTTGATGGCGCTGTTCTGCTTTTCTATGCAGTACATTGCCTTTCTGTGAAAGCCCATTCCCGTTCCGGAGAAAGGCATGAAGGTTTTCATTTCCTGTCTGATAATCATATCCTTCGTGTGCGTCTCCGCGAATGCGTCGCAGTAAGTTCTGTGTATTGTATTTCCGAGAGCGCTTTTTATAGGAACGACGGGAATCTGAATTCCGTGGTATCCCCTGTACCCTATCAGATAATTATAAAGTTTAAGCGAGCGGGGATGTATGAAATCCTCGGCGTCGTGAACAAGAAGAATTTCGAACTCGCCGAACTCCTGTTCGTAATCGCACAGAGCGGCGTACATGCAGTTCAGGTTGTCCGCTTTAGTCGTGGGACCGTTGTTCGGATTAATAACTGTCTTAACGCGGTTATCGGTTTTGGAAATCTCGCTGACGACATCTATTGTCTTCTTGTCGTTCGGGTAAACGCCGACGAAAATTCGATAGTTAGAGTATCTCAGATTCGCCACTGCGAAACTAAGCGTTCTTCCGATGACACCGGATTCATTCCAGGCCCCGAGTATGATGGCGATTGGTTTTTCCGGCTTGTCGTACATTTCGGAAAAATCCGGAAGAGAAGCGCGGTGCTTTCTTTTCAGGAACCAGTACATCAAATCGACGTAAAGGTCGTCGAGTCCACTGATTGCAAGCATAATAGTAGTAACCCATATCAATACATGGAAAATTTCGAATAACATATGTGTCCTTGTTAAGAGAGTTTTACGGGAGGATTTTTCATAGCCTTATCCCGTTTAAAAATGCTGTTGTTTGTGAATTGTGTTTACGTGTAGTAAAAAAATGTTTTTATGCGGTTCAGACAGATTTACGTGCCCTTTTCCTCATCTCACCTGCAATCGACAATTCAACAATACAGCAGTTGCATTAATAAGCGAGGTATGTTCTACCCTTCTTAATACCAATGACTATAAGGAAAACGGCAGTTATAAAGTTCCGTAAAGAGCATTAAGTTTATGCAAAGGAAAATCAATATTTGATTACGCTTAAATAAAAACCGCTCTTTCAAAGAGCGGTTTTTCAGAGGAACAATATGAGAAAACGTACTTCTTCACTTCAGGAGAATCATTCGTCTTATATCCGAATATTCTCCGGCTTCAATTTTATATATATATACGCCGCTGGCGTAACTTTGCGCATTCCATTTTAGTTCGTATGAACCCGCCTTGAATTCTGAATTAACCGGCGTATCAACGAGACGCCCGGAAATGTCGTATATGTTTATGCGAACGGTTTCATTCTTCGGCAAATCGAATTTAATTGTTGTAACGGGATTAAACGGATTTGGGAAGTTCTGGTATAGCCTGAAAATATCCGGCAATTGAATTCCGGCATTTCCGTTTCCGGTGACAACTGACATGAAGTTCCAGGTCTGCGACCACGGACTCGTGACGCAAGAATTCGAGGCGGATACCCTCCAGTAGTATTTGTGATTCAACTGAAGGATTCCTTGCGGAACGGAAAATTGAGTGACCGTAAGACCGCTGGTGTCTATGAGAGATGTCGCGAAAGTGGAGTCAGCGGATAAACGAACTCTAAATGTAGAGGCATAATTTACACTGTCCCAGTTCAGCAGCGGATTAAGCGGCTGCCCTGTTGAATTGTTCAACGGGAAAACAAGAGCGGGCGCGGAAGGAGTTGGATTGGTAGTCGTGAAATTTCTTGTTCCCGACCACGGACCCGTTCCTGCGATATTTTTTGCCGTTACCCTCCAATAATAAGTCGTCGCGTAATTCAACACGCCCGCCGGAATATTAAAGTTTGTAGAAACTATATAATTGCTGTCAATCAATGTTGTGGCAAAAGACGAAGAAAGAGAAACCTGCACACTGTAACTGCAGGAAGGGGGAAACACGTTGCCCCAGGTTAAATTCGGAGTTAGCGATACGCAGGTCGAATTGTTTGAAGGTCCCGATAGAGACGGCGCGGGCGGAAGAAGCCAACCCGACGTGCTTGTGTGTATTATCGTTCCGTAATCGCCAACAGCCCAGCCGTTAAGCGTGTCGGAATATGAGACCTTGTTCAGCGAAGAACCGGTGTTGCTGGTTTGAGAATACCAATTGGTTCCGCCGTTAGTAGTTATTCTTATCGTGCCCGATGCTCCGACAATTGTGCAATAGTTCGACAATGGGGTGGTGAGTCCCGTAAGCCAGTTGCCCGTTCCGCTGGACTGGTTTGACCAGGATGTGCCTCCGTTAGTTGATTTCCTGACCAATCCCGATTCGCCGATAAACCATCCCGTCTGGTCGTTAAGGAAATAAATAGACTCAAGTGTGTTTGAAGTGCCGCTAGAAGACGCGCTCCAGGTTGTTCCGCCGTTAGTCGTTTTCCGCGCGGTACCGTACCAGCCTACAATATATCCCGTCTGACTGTTTACGAAATAAACTCCGTTCAGATTGTTCGTAATACCCGTCGTAAGGCTTGCCCAGTTCGTTCCGCCGTTCGTGGTTTTAAGCGCGACGCCGTACCACCCGACCGCGAATCCGGTTGAACCCGAAATAAAATATACAGCGCGTAATTGTGAACTTGTATTGCTGTTTTGAGAAACCCAGTTCAAACCTCCGTTTGTGGTCTTGAGTATTATGCCCATATCTCCAACAACCCAACCCGTGTTGGAATTAATAAATGTAAGACCGAAAAGATGGTTCGGATAACCGCTGTTTCTGGTCGTCCAGTTCGTTCCGCCGTTAGTTGTGGTAAGTATGATGCCGCTTTGACCGATTATGATTCCGTTGTTTGAATTAAGGAAGACAACACCGTTTAAATTGCTTGTCGTACCGCTCGTCTGAGTTGTCCAGCCGTATGGCTGCGCCATGGCTGAAACCGTAAGGAAAAACACAGCAATAAATGTCGTGAAAAGTTGTTTCAAAAGACCTCCTTTTAAAATTGTTAGTTTATTCATGCAATAAACGTACCTAAATAGCAGATTTTTTTGGAAAATATAAACACACTAAAAACAATAATTAAGTACACACATTAAATGATGAAGTTTGTTAATAAATTATAAAATAATCTCGATATGAGAATATTTATATCAAAATGAGAATAATGAATTCTATGAGAATGTTTTAAATTAAAACGATTTATCGTGTTCATGGAGGTTGTTACGGTATTCGGATTGCTGATAAGCAATTAATAAAAAGCGGAACACTGTTCCGCTTTTTATAATATTGAAACCTTATGAGATAGATTATTTTAACAAACTAATGTTATATACTTCAATTTCCGAGAGGTACTTATTAACATTAAGGTGTTCCGGCTTGTAGCACTCGAACATTGCAAAGTGAAGAAGTAAATCTTCGTCTTTAAAAATATATCCGTGCCGCATGTAAATCTCGTTTCTCATAAAGCGTTTTTCTTTTTCCGAAACGCCAATAAGTTCCTCAGGTGAAAGTTTTCTTTCGGATAATTCGGGATAATCCCCGCAGTCGCCCGATTTCTTATCTCTTTTCTGAAAGCCTTCTTTTTTGGTCTGTTCGGATTTTTTTAGGTTATCCGTTTGAGTGGACGAATTTTCTTTTTTCGGTTTCTGATTTTCGGTGCTTCCGATTTCCTCCCTTGATTTTTCGAACACGTTACCGGATTTATCGATGAATAAAAAATATCCCGCTATGAACGCTCCCGCGATTACGGAAACGGCAAACAGGATTGCAAAGATTATTAAAATAATTTTCAGTGTCGATTTATTCTTCCTGCCCCCGGAGCTGTAAACCGGCTTCTGTAAAGGTTCCACGACAGCGGGTGGCTGATACTCCTGCTTTGGGGGCGGTGGAATATCCTGAATGTGCTGTCCCGGAGAAACAGCCTTTCCGCAGTTTTGGCAAAACTTGTCTTCCGCTGAAAGTTTATATCCGCAGTTTTCGCAAAAGTTCATATTGTTTTAATTTTGTTTTATTGGTTTTGTTGCTTTCCATCTACCCGACATCTTCAGTCCGATGTTCGAGCCCGACCATTCTCCCGCGATGACGTAATTTCCTCCCTCTGCTTTAACACTGCCCGAGAAATGATATTTTGTCATCATGTAAGTAGTGCCAGCCTCGAGGTCGCCGTCATTAAAAGAGAAATCAAGCGGCGGCGGCGGCATTGTTCCGCCCTTTACGCTCATCTCCGCGTGGATTACGTTTTCCGAAACGAGTGTAACTGTCATTGTCATCGGAAGATACTCGCCTTTCCCCGTTATCATTGCGTCCTGAATTTTCTTTTCGGCAATTTTATAAGGAGTGCTCCAGACATCCCAGCAGGTCCCGCCGTCCCATTCGCCCACGAGGTCTTTCGCTTCTATTTTTCCTCCGACAAGTATAGTTTTGCACGCCTTCGTATCAAGCCTCGTAACCTTGACCGTGATTATGGTTTCGGGTTTAGGAATTGAAAGCGACCAGGTAACCGAGCCCGCCGAAGAGAGTGTCTTTGCTTTCTCGCCGCCGAGAGCGTAATCACCGCCCGTGCACTCGATTTCTAGAACTGCGCCCTTGTCACCGACGGATTCAAGCGTAGCCGTTATCTTAAACTCGGGCGATGCTCCGTCGGATTTAAGGTCAACATTCATCAACGCGAGAAGTTTCTTCTTGTCGAGTTTTTTCCCCGTAGCGGATTCAATCGCTTTTATTACGGCATCATCCGCCTGAATCAAGTTCATCTGATAATTCTGCCCGTTGCTTACATCCTTCGAGGTTTCAGTGAGAATTTTTTTTATTTCGGCGGGGGACAACTTCGGGTTTATCGAGCGAAGAATCGCGATGAGTCCGGTTACCTGAGGAGCCGCGAAACTCGTGCCTCTGGATATTTTTCCGTTTTCCATTTTTATGTCGCCGCAGGCAACTACGGTTACCTCGTTCGTGCCGTTCTTTGTCGCAAGATTCGTATAAACCGTCTTGTTAACATCTTTGTCCACCGCACCGACGGTTATAAGGTTATCGGTTTTCTTTCCCCATATCTTATTGTCGTTGAGTTGAGTATTCATATCGTTACCCGCCGTACCGACAAATATTACGTCCGGATATTTCTTTTGCGCTTTTTCAAGAAATTTCCTGAACAAAAGCGAATATCCCGCGTTCTGGCTGGCCGTGTAATCATGCAGATGGTTGCTGAAGGAACAATTGATGACTGTAGCGCCTTTATCAATTTGTTTCTGAAGATTCTTCATCGCTTCCATCGTATATGTCTTTCCGTTTGGAAACTCGATCTGCGAAATATCTTCGGGGTCTAAATCGCCTGCGTTAACTTCAATTCCGCCAAGGTCGTTTCCTGCCATCGTGTTTATCAGAAGATTATCTCCGAGGATGGATGCCACGCCTGTCATTCCGCCGTTCTTTTCGTTCGCGGCTATTACCTCCGTAACCATTGTTCCGTGCGTCAGTTGGTTGTTCTCTTCCATATCGCTTCGGTTAACAGGAACGATGATTCTGTCGCCGCTGTTTATCTCGTCGGATTCATAATTTACTTTTTCGTCAAGAACTCCTACCGTTACGTCGTTAAGTTTTACTCCCGACGCTTTTATTATATCCCAGGCCTGCTTGAGGTTAATCATTTTATAAGCATTGCCGAAGTCGCCGTCGTAGAAAGTGTCGTCGAACGGATTGCAGGATGAGTTCTCCGCGCCGTCTACGTGCATATCGCCGTCGGGGAAAGCGAGTTCAACCTTGTCCGATTTCCCGGCCGTTTCTATTGCCGACATTAAATCTTCTCTTGTCTTTCCGCCGAATTCAATCTGATACACATTGTTCAGTTCAATCTCTCCGACTACGCTTCCGTTTACAAGTTTAGCAACGTCTTCTGCGTCGCCCTTGCCGTACTGTTCTTTTAGCATTATGCCGAACAAATTGGAAGGCGCGCGGGCGCCCTTTTCGAGAGTTATTATTTTATTTTTCTCGGGTGTTTTCAGATCCGCCGTCATTTTAGGCGGACCCGAAAGGAAAAATTTATACACGAGGATAGAGGCAGCCGCGAGAACCAAAAATATAACAATAAAAATGTAAACACCTTTTCCTCTCTTCCTGCGCGCCGGCGAGGTTTCAGGCAGAAGCCGGGTGTTCGCTTGTATAAAGACTTCTTGCTGTCGTGAAGCCGGGTTGTCGCCTGATTCGGTGTTATGAAGATTGCTTTTATCAAGTCCTTTTCCGCAATTAGGGCAAAACCGTGCATCGGGATTGAGTTTTTGCCCGCAGTTTCCACAGTAATTCATAAAGATAAATTTAGTTTAATTAGTATTAATGAACGCTTGCGTCAGCAAGAATCTTCATTAATTACTTTAATGACCCGTTTAAATTGTTAGGATGACCAACACGATGATGCCGTTAACCCGGGGAATACATCCGCGTATCAGTACCTCTTAAAATATTCATAATTTTTTTATAAATCTACCGAAGGAAAAAGGGAGATGAAATTAAACCGCGCGCGAAAAATTAATGTACGGATTGATAATATTCACACCCCCTTTGTCTGTTTTTTTTATGGTAAAAATTTTTTAAGATTTATATATCACCTCAACATAAAAGGAGTAATTATATGAAGTACGCTGCTTTACTTCTCTTTTTTCTGCTTACCCTGACGGTTCAAGCGCAGAACCAAAAGGGAGGCGATGATGCAAAGGGTATTTTTAAATACGAGAATTTTCAGAAACCCGATGAATGCGGCTCATCCTGCCACGTTGATTTCTACGCGCAGTGGAAGCAGATGATGATGTCGAAATGTTATACGCACGAATGGGATGAGATAGAATATTTCAAACTCGCCGTACCGCACGCCGAAAAGGACAACAAGGTCGCGGGCGTGAAGGCGGGCTGCAACGGGTGTCACGCTCCGGCTTCGTTCATGTCGGGCGATGTACCGCCGCCGAAGCCGAATTTCAACTCCCGCGCGAATGAATCCGTATCCTGCGACATTTGTCACACTGTTACAGGAATTGCGGGCGATACTCCGTTCAATTTCAATTTCATTTCGAATCCCGGAAACGTCAAGTATGGCAACCGTGATGATTCGGAATCTCCCGCGCACGAGACAGCAAAAAACCCGCTTCTTTCAAGGGCGGAATTCTGCGGCGCGTGTCACAACGAAAAATCTCCTTACGGTGCCTGGGTCAAAGCCACGCATCTGGAGTGGAAGGACGGACCATACTCTAAAGAAGGAGTGCAATGCCAGAACTGCCACATGCCGAGAACTCCAGGCGTTACGTCTGCAATGGGAACGCCCAGACAGGACGCGGCGCAGCACCTTTTTCACGGAGCGCACGATCCGGGAAAGGTGAGAGGTACAGTCGAGTTGAGAATACATCCCGAAATACAGGAAGTCGTTCCCGGCGAGCAGGCAAAATTTACCGTTATACTTTTCAATCAAAAGACAGGGCATAAGTTCCCGACAGGTTCGGCCGAGGAAAGAATGCTGTGGCTTCACGTCACCGCTACCGACTCGAAAG
Organism: uncultured Ignavibacteriota bacterium; assembly: GCA_937915485.1. Taxonomy (GTDB): domain Bacteria; phylum Bacteroidota; class Ignavibacteria; order Tepidaquicellales; family Tepidaquicellaceae; genus CAIKZJ01. The sequence continues at coordinate 10,945 of CALGII010000201.1, forward strand.
GGAAGACATATCACCTGAAAGTTGACAGAAAAGGTTTTGAGGGCGAAGATTATACAATCGCGTCGAACGTGCTCGCGTATCAGGATATGGGGGTACCGCTTGGGATACCCGGTTTCGCGGGAATTCAGCGCGACGGAATACCCGAGGGAGACAGGATTTTCAGAATGCCGTATCTTGACCCGCAGGGGCGGATGACAATACAGCAGTGGAACACGGCGTCTTTCGGACCCGATTACCGTTTGGGTCCTCGCGAAGCAAAATCAGAAACGTTCACCTGGATTCTTCCCGACGATGTTGAACTCGGTACGCTTACAGTAAAGGCGGTGCTTAATTACCAGAAACTTCCGACACCCGTGGCGGAATACCTCGGAGTGCCGAAGGAAGAAGCGGAAATAATTGAAGTTAACTTTCATCAAACTTACCTGACGGTTGTCGACGATTAAAAAAGAGGATAAAAAAATGAAGAAAATAATAATTACACTATTCATCACCGCTTTAATCGCGGGATTCTATACGGATTCAAGAGCCATTCCCGCTTTCGCGAGAAAATACAACATGTCGTGCAACGTGTGCCACTCGCCGTTTCCGAAACTCAAACCTTACGGCGAGGATTTCGCGGCAAACGGATTTCAACTGCCCGACAAGGAACCCGCAAGATTTTTCAAAAACACCGGCGATGAACTGCTGACGCTTATGCGCGAAATTCCGGTCGCCCTTCGTTTCGAACTCTACGGGCAATATGAAAACGCGAGAGATGTCAATCCCGATTTTCGCTCTCCGTACATTCTTAAATTGCTTTCGGGCGGAAACATCTACAAGGATATTTCTTATTACTTCTATTTCTTCTTCAGCGAGCGCGGAAGCGTTGCCGGAATCGAAGACGCCTTTGTAATGTTCAATAATGTCTTATCGAAGAAAATCGATATGGACTTATACGCGGGACAGTTTCAGGTCTCCGACCCGCTTTTCAAAAGAGAACTTAGAACCGAACTGGAAGATTATAAAATTTACGCGACAACACCCGGACGCTCGATGGCGAATCTGAAATACGACAGAGGATTGATGCTCACTTACGGCGCTCCGACGAAGACGGATTTCACTCTGGAGGTCATTAACGGAAGCGGCATCGA
>CALGII010000202.1 GCA_937915485.1 uncultured Ignavibacteriota bacterium
GTGCTTCGTAAATATCCAGCAGAATCCTGTAAGGATTGTAATATCCCTGCATGTTCACGTTCCTGCTCTTCTTGTCGAGAAGCGCGCCCTCTTCAGCGCCCTTAGAATATTCCTCAAATTTTCTCCTGTCGCCTACCTGATTATAAATCATCGCAATCTGATATTGCTGGCGGTAATCCATTTTTACAACGCTGTTCGAGATGTTCGTTTCCATCCTTTTCAGGACTTCCCTTGCGTCTCTCGTTCTCGTTGTATCTGCGGAATATGTGTTAGCGAGCCAGATGTAGATAGTCCTGTACATTTCAAGCATTCTCTGCTGTGTCTGGTCGTAGAACAACTTGTCGTCGCCCAGCCCCCTGAATATGAATCCGTATTGCGGAGTCTTGCTCGGCTGTGAAGGCGGCTCCATCAGGCACTTCCGTGTAATTTCATCATTTACCGCTATCTCCGTGCCGTCGTTTACCTTAAACGGCATTACCTTGTACGCCATTCCGTGAAGTTGAAGGTAATCCCCCAATCCTATGAAATTATCGGGCGATACTGTCGCCGCGAAATAGAACGGTCTTTTCCACTTGCTTGCCTTGAGAATATCAAGCATCAGAAGGTCCGTAAACTTTATTCCTGTAATAGTTCTGTTACCCGATTTCTGCCTTATTGTCGCGGGCATCGTGAACACGATTCTTTCGGGTTTCGTCTTCATCGTGTCGGGATAAGCCTCCGGCGGAACGTCTAAGGTCTGAAGTTTCCTTTCGTCCCATTCGCGCGGACGCAGGAAATCCATGCTCGATAACTGCGCGTCCGTGTACGACATCGGAACTGTAAGCGACCCGTAAGGTTTTTCGTTCTTCAACTGCAGACAATACCAGTCCATCTGAGCCAGCGAAAGGTTGATGATCCTGATGTCCTGCCTGACTCCGTAAACAGCCTGAAGGCACCACAGCGGGAAAGTATCGTTGTCGCCGTTTGTAATTAGTATCGCGTCCTTTTCGCAACTCTGAAGTATGTTATACGCGTAATCATAAGGATAATAATTCCCCGCCCTGTTCTGATAATGATAATTCACGCGGAGCATATTTACGGGCACGAATATGAATGACGCCGCCATCACGACTCCGGCTACTCCCATCCCAATCTCTTTCTTGCTCGCGTCGGCAATCATCTCGATTATGCCCACTATGCCCAGAGCAATCCAGAGAGAGAACACGTAAAAGGCAGCCTCGTAGAAGTAATCCCTTTCTCTCGGCTGCGGGTCCTGCTGATTCTGATAAAGCGCCGTCACGACACCCATCATCAGAAACATCACGAAAAAGACGAGCGCCATTTTCCAGTCACGCCTGAAATGATGGAACACGCCGATTAGTCCGAGTATGAACGGTATTCCGTATAGTTTGCTGAAATCAACTCCGTCGCCCTGGTCATATCCCGCTCTTCCGATATACTGCCAGAAAAGATACCTGTTGAACATTTCGTTAATCTGGTATTTCCACATGAACTCGAGGTCGCTCGAATAATTGTTCCACGTCCTCTGATGCATCGCTTCCTGAGAATACCTTCTCGGCCAGATTAGCGGCTGTTCGCCGTACTGTTCCCTGTTGATGTAAGGAATCAGTCTTTCGACGCTGTCGGGATTGTTCTCGTCTAGCGGAAGATTAAGAACCGCCGAGCGCTGTATTACGGATATGTAAGTCGTGTATCCCGTTACTATAAGGAACAATGAAAGGAATGCGAACTGCACTACCTTTGATTTCTTCTGATACCCGTAAATGAACCCGCCGACAATTATGCCGACAATTATTATGAATCCGATAACAGGCGAAGACTTGATAGCCGCGGGCATCTTCGATGTTATCAGAGGATAAACCACGAAGAATGAAAGCGCGGATATTATCGAGGCTATTATGAATGATTTCCTGTTGTATTCGTATCTCTTGAAATAAAATATTAGACCTATTAAGAACACACACTGAACGACAAGCAGGTGTATGCCGAGAGAAAGTCCGACAATGTAAGCGGAAAACAGTATGTACTTGTCGCTTCCGGGCTCATCCGCCTTTTCCCACCAGAGCATCATCATATACATGACGAGCGTTATCAGGAACGTTCCGAAAGCGTAAACTTCCGCCTCCATAGCGTTGAACCAGAAACTATCGGCGAACGCGTAAGACAACGCGCCAATCGCGGATGGTATCGCAACGATTAAAGTATCTTTCAAACTCACCGGTCTGCCTCTCCAGTTCATTATCACCTTCGTCGCTACAAGATACAGAAGCAGTACCGAGAACGCCGCCGAAATTACGGACAGGTAATTCATCCTTAATCCGATATCGGTCGCGGTCGGAAACATCGTAAATATCTTCCCTACCAGTATGTGGAGCGGTGCTCCGGGAGGATGTGGTGTAGATAACGTAAATGCGCAGGCTAAAAACTCGCCGCAGTCCCAGAAGGACATCGTGGGCTGTACCGTCAGCACGTAAACAACTAACGAAAATAAAAATACAAACCCGCCTGTAATCCAGTTGATTCGTTTGAAATCCAATGTGTTCTATAAAATTTATAAAAACAAAAATTACCTCATTTTAC
>CALGII010000203.1 GCA_937915485.1 uncultured Ignavibacteriota bacterium
TGAGAACAATATTCAACGGGAAAGTACTTGACGCAAATGATTTCCCGACTGACAGAACGGTGTATTTCAACAGTCCTTTATCCACGCGTTTCGTATTCGGCGTTTTCCTTAAAGGAAGAAATTTTGTGCCGCCCGTGTACGGATTGGTTTACGTGGAGTCGTTATACTTTGACAACGGAATGTATCATGCAAAAATATACATAAAGACGAACAGAAACGGAATAAACTTATTCGTTACAAATCCATAGTTTAACGGGCTGCCTCTAAGGGGGCAGCCCTAATTTTTTTCTGATGGGCAACATACTTCAGAAATTGCATTTTACAAAGAGCGAAACGAGAATTATTCTTTTGCTCATTATAGTGCTGGCATCCGGGCTGCTGTTAAAACTCACTAAGAATTTTCTAATGCCGGGCACGGACTCATTCGATTACAGCAGAGCCGACAGGGTCTTCGGCAATTATGTCAACCGCCTTTCCGCCTTCGGCACAGATTCACTGGATAAAAATGATTCAACAGGTTTTTCACAAAATGTAAAAGATATAACAAACAACAACGAAAAGCCTCCCGACAGTACGGGAAAGGTTGAAGGCAAAAAGAATAAAAAGGGAAGCAAGGAGGAAAAACTAAAAGGCAGGGTAATAAACATCAATTCCGCTCCGAAGGAAGAACTGATGATGCTTCCGGGCATAGGCGAATCCACGGCGGAAAAAATATTAATGTACAGGAAAGAGCATAACGGGTTCAGGAAAATTGAGGACATACAGAAGATAAAGGGGATCGGCAAGAAAAAGTTCGAGAAACTCAAACCTTATATTACAACGGAGTGAACAAAATCATAATAGGATATACGGGAAAGCACATCAAGTTTCTGCTTGTCGAAAACGGAAAGAAGGTTACTTTTGTCGATCAGCAGGAATACGCGGACGCCAACATATTTTTTCTCGAACCGAAGATTAACCACAAAAGAATCACCGAACTCTCGAATATAATTTCAACCGTTTTCAGGAAAAACAACTTTCATTTCGATACGGCAGGTCTGGTTCTCGATTCCAGGCTCGCTTACATGAGCATGATACCCGTCGATTTCACGGATGAAGCGGAGAACATAAACTCCAGCCTAATCTGGGAACTGTCTAATTTTTATCCCGACACATACAAGAATTTCAAGATTTCATACCAGAGAATAGATTCGAACAAGGATGAGTATGCATATCTGGGAAATACTCTTATAATCGCTTATCACAAGAACATAGCGGAAATTACGAGAAGGCTGTCGGAACTGACGGGAATAAAATTCACGGGCATAAATTTCGATAATTTCGCCGCCGGAAAATACTTTCTCGGAAAGAGCGAGAAGGATTTCATACTTCTCGGACTCAAGCAGGATAAGACGGACATAATGCATTACCTTAACGGAAAAATACGGAATTACACGGGTCTTTACAAGAACAACGAAACCGGTTTCGGGAACGGGGAGATAGAAAGCATACTGAAGTTACCCGGATTCAGCGGTATAAATAAGGTCTTCATATACGGCGAAGAAAGCGCGGTTCAGTACGGCGAAAAAATCAGCGCCGGCTACAAACAAATTTTTGTCGAAAATCCTTTCGGTCATTTTTCGGCAGAAAGCGTACTGCAGGAAAATGCCGGTATAATTCCATATTCATTCACGCCTTTATTCGGACTCGTCAGATGAGGGTAATTTCCGGATATCTAAGGAGCAGAATCATCAGCGTTCCGAAATCCGTAGCGAATCTAAGACCGACGACCGACAGGGCAAGGGAAACGCTTTTTAACCTCCTCTCAACGAGAATCGAACTCGAAGGAAAAAACATTCTTGACCTTTACTGCGGCTCTGGCAGCCTCGGAATCGAATGCCTGTCGCGCGGAAGCGGAGGGTGCACGTTCGTGGATTTATTTCCGAACACGGTTAAAAGAAACATCGAAGAACTCGCGCTGAAAGACAAATCCCGCATAGTCAGAAACGATTCCGTCAGATATCTCAAGTCTCTTGAAGAAAATCCTTTCGATATAATTTTCGCCGACCCGCCTTACGGTTACGGCGGTTACGACAAACTGCTTGACGAAACCCGCAGGTTAAGGGCGACACTCGTGCTCGAGCATTCCGATAAATTTTTCCAGCAGGAAAAACATTCAGATTGCTTATTTTTAAGGAAGGAAATCGGGATTGCGGTTTTCAGTTTTTTTGATTTTAAAAACTATGATGAAAAATAAAATTATCGCTGTTTACCCGGGAACATTCGACCCGGTAACATACGGTCACATGGATATCATTGAGAGGGCATCGCAGCTTTTCGACGAGGTTATTGTCGCCGTCGCTGTGAACATAAACAAGACTCCCCTCTTCGACGAGAAAGAGCGTAAATTCCTTCTTACAAAAGTCTGCTCAAAATACCGCAATGTCAGGATAGACTCGTTCAAAGGGCTTCTTGCGGATTACGCGAAAAAGAAAAAAGCGTCCGTTATAGTGAGAGGACTTAGAGCCGTGTCGGATTTCGAGTATGAATTTCAGATGTCTCTGACGAACAGGAAACTTGCGCCCGGCATATCAACGATTTTTCTTATGCCTAACGAGAAATACACTTATCTGAATTCGTCTCTCGTGCGTGAACTTTCAAGATTCAACGGCGACATAAAGGATTTCGTGCCCGCCATAGTCAGGAAGAAACTTCTCGAAAAAAGGAATAATCTTTAAAGAACCTTGCTTAAATCGGTATCCTTGTATTTGTTCTCGGAGAAATATTTGAGAAATTTTTCAAATTCAGGAACATCGAGATATCCGGAAAACACTCCTGTAGTTTCGCCGTTGTAATTAAATTTAATTATCGAGCCGTCGGGATTAAGAACGACGTGCGTCGGATAACCCGTCGCTCCGAAGAACTTCGACAATGAGGATGCGGTCCATTCCTTTCCCGAATATGAAATCTTATCGCTTCCGTTCGCGTTCAGTTTCACGTAAACGAAATTGCCGTTCACGTAATTCTTTACAGCGTCTGAAGAATAAACGGTTTCCATTTTTTTAGACCAGGTGTCGCTTTCCGAATAAATGTTGACGAGAATTTTTTTGCCCTGCGATTTTCCTTTTGAAAGACCGTCGGAGAAACCGGTCTGAGAAAATGCCGATGCCGAAAAAGCCAGCAGTAAAACTAATATTAAAGATTTTGTTTTCATATCCTTAATTTGCTTTTTATACCTTAAAACAGC
>CALGII010000204.1 GCA_937915485.1 uncultured Ignavibacteriota bacterium
AAAATCGGATTTTCATATTTCGTTTCAATCGGAAACGCGATTGACATTGATTATTCGGACCTTATAGATTTTATAGGTGAAGACGATAAGACAAAATCAATAATACTTTATATAGAATCTGTAACGCAGGCGAGGAAATTCATGACAGCCGCGAGGTCATTCGCCCGTTCGAAGCCTATAGTCGCTTACAAAGCTGGCAGGTTTCCGGAATCCGCGAAGGTCGCCGCTTCACATACAGGCGCGATGGCTGCCGAAGACGCGATTTACGACGCGGCTTTCAGGAGAATGGGAGTGGCGCGTGTTTTTGATATCGGGGATATTTTCGACGTTGTCGAATTAATAAGCAGGAACAAGATTCCGAAGGGTCCGCGGCTCGGTATAGTTACAAACGCAGGCGGTCCCGGAGTTATGGCGACAGACGCGTTAATCGCCGAAAACGGAATGCTGGCGGAACTTGGTGAAGAAACTTTTTCTAAATTGAACGCGAGCCTTCCCGAGTATTGGTCGAAAGGGAATCCGGTTGACGTTCTCGGTGACGCTAACTCCAAGCGCATAGGGAAAGCAGTCCAGATAATGATTGAGGATAAGGAAATCGACGCCGTGCTCGTAATTCTTACTCCGCAGGCAATGACAAATCCTACGGCTACTGCGCTCGAACTTACAAAGATATCCGCTGATAACAAAAAGCCTTTGTTAGCAGCATACCTCGGAGGCGAGAAGATGAGGGAAGGCGTGAGGATTCTTAATGACAACGGTGTGCCCGTTTATTCCACGCCCGAACAGGCCGTACGCGCGTTCATGTCTCTCGTCGCTTATTCGAGAAACCTCGTTACACTATACGAAACACCCGAAGACATCAACGTAAATTTTTCGCCCGACAGAATGAAATTGAGACGAAGTTTTGACAAACTGATTCCCGAAACTACTAATATTCTTTCGGAAGACTTATCAAAGTCCGTTCTCGAAACATACGGAATAATGACCGCGAAACCGAGAAAAGCGAAGACTGCCGACGACGCCGTCAGGCTCGCGGATAAAATGGGATATCCTGTCGTTATAAAAATTGATTCGGACGATATAACTCACAAGACAGACGTCGGCGGAGTAGTCCTTAATATCGAAGACTCTGATTTGCTGAAATTATCCTATAACAGGATGATGAACGTCGTTAAGGAAAAAATGCCTTCGGCAAGGATAAACGGAGTTACTGTTCAGCCTATGATAAAGCAAAAAGATTCCGTCGAAATGATTCTCGGCATTAAAAAGGACGAGACGTTCGGCACAGTCATTCTTGCGGGTATGGGCGGAACGGGGGCTGAACTTTTCAAGGACCGCTCGATAGGTTTTCCTCCATTGAATGAAAGTCTGGCCTACAGAATGCTTGAGTCGCTCAAAATTTTTCCGCTGCTGAAAGGTTACAGGGGAAGCGCTCCGGCGAATATAGATAAACTCGTGGAAACACTTATACGGCTTTCTTATCTTGCCGCCGATTATCCCGAAATCACCGAACTCGACATCAATCCGCTTCTCGTTTCTGCGTCGGGAACAGTCGCGCTTGACGCGAGAGTTGTGGTGGATAAGAGCATCAAACCCGATACCGCAAAAGCCTACAGCCATCTTGCTATCAGACCGTATCCTGAAGAGTATGTGAAGAAAGTCGAACTTCAGGACGGAACTAATGTGATGTTCAGACCGATAAAGCCCGAAGACGAACCGATGTGGATAGATATGCTCGCGAGTTGTTCGAAGGAATCCATATACTCGAGGTTCAGGTATTTCTTCCAGTGGGCATCGCACGAAGTCGCTGCGAGATACTGCTACATAGACTACGACAGGGAAATCGCGATTGTCGCGGAACTCGGGGAAGGCGATTCGAAGAAACTTATTGGTGTCGGCAGGCTCATTGCCGACCCCGACCACGAGACAGTCGAATACGCGATATTGATAACGGACGCGTGGCAGAATAAGGACCTCGGCGGAATGCTGACGGACTACTGCTTCGAAATCGCGAAGAAGTGGGGTCTTAAAAAAATTGTCGCGCAGACGACGTCAGACAATAAAAGAATGATATCGGTTTTTGAAAAGAGGGGATTCTCCGTCGAGGTTGACCCGAGGAGTTCTCTCGTTGAAGTAGTAAAATCATTGGAATAATTTTAAAATATATTTATGATGAACGATTTGAATAAATTCTTCTATCCGAAATCCATTGCCGTTATCGGAGCGTCTTCGAAACCCGGCACACTGGGTTATGAACTCCTCGGCAATCTGATGAAATTCGGATATAACGGCAAGTTGTTTCCCGTTAACCCGAAAGCGGATGCGATTCACAGCATTAAATCATACAAGTCACTTACTGAAATCAAGGACGACGTTGACCTTGCAGTGATTATGCTCGGTAAACATCTCGTGCTCACTGCTATTGACGACTGCCATAAAAAGAAAGTTAAATCCGTAATCGTAATAACCGCGGGTTTCAGGGAAGTAGGCGAAGAGGGCGTAACGCTCGAACAGGAACTGATGAAGAAGATAAGGAAATACAAGATGAATCTTGTAGGCCCGAACTGCATGGGCATTATAAATACTAAGAAAGATGTGCTGATGAACGGGACGTTCATAAAAGGCACTCCCGTAGCGGGCGGAATTGGATTCGTGTCGCAGAGCGGCGCGTTGGGCGCGTCAGTCCTGAAGATAATCGAAAAATACGACATCGGTTTCTCCCAATTCCTCAGCATAGGCAATAAGGCTGATATTTCGGAGAATGAAACGATTGAATACTGGAAGGAAAATCCTGACGTGAACGTTTTAACCGCATATCTTGAATCGTTCAGCGATCCGAAGATGTTTCTTGAAATATGCAAGGACGTGACGAAGAAAAAACCCGTTATCGCGATTAAGGCAGCAAAGACATCAGCGGGTATGAAAGCCGCGTCGTCGCACACAGGCGCGCTCGCGAGCGCAGACACTGTAGCCGAAACTCTCTTCGAGCAATCGGGTGTCATAAGGGTGAATTCGGTCGAGGATATGTTCAATCTCGCGAAAGCGTTCGACAGGGCGAAACTGCCGTCGGGCAAGCGCGTCGCGGTGCTCACAAATGCGGGTGGTCCCGCGATTCTGACAGTTGACGAAGCCGCTAACTGCGGTCTCGAAATCGCAGAACTATCAGGGGAAACTCAGAAAAAACTGAGGGAAATAGTAGTCCCGGAAGCGTCCGTGCAGAATCCCGTTGACCTGCTTCCGCCCGCGACAGCGGAAGTTTATAAAAAGGCGGCAGAAATTATTCTTTCCGATGATAACGTTGACGCGGGGATACTGATACTCGGACCTCCGTTGATGTTTGATACTGTTGAAATCACTAAATATATTTGCGAGGCGGCTAATCAAAGCGGCAAGTGCGCCATAGTCGTCGTGATGTCTCAGGATGAAATCATCGCGGAAGTTGCGAAACAGATGCCCGTCCATCCGCCGCTCTTCAACAGTCCCGAAAAAGCGGCCTGGGCTATATCCGAGATGTACAGGCATAAACTCCGCAGCGAAAGTCCTGATGGGAAAGTTAAGAAGTTCAGCGTGAACACGAAAGGCGTCAGAGGCATTATAAGGAAATACAAACAGGACGGATGCTATCTCGACTTTAACGATGTTTACGATATATTGAACCACTACAAGATGCCAATTATTGAAACGCGAATCTCGAAAAATGTTCAGCAGTCTGTTTACGACGCGAATAAAATTGGTTTTCCCGTTGTCGCTAAGGTATTCGGCAGGGAACTCGTGCATAAATCGGACGTCGGCGGAGTCGCTCTGAATATTCAGGACGAGGAAGAACTGATAAACGCCGAAAGCAGGATTATCGCCGGTCTGAAAGATAAGAACCTCGATACGAAACTCGAGGGTTTCATACTCCAGCCGTTCGCGAAAATCGAGGACGGAGTCGAAACAATTCTCGGCGCTGTGAAAGACTCGAAAGCGGGTCATCTGCTTATGTTCGGACTCGGCGGAATTTTTGTTGAAGTGTTCAAGGACGTTAAATTCAAAATTGCTCCTCTGACGGATGCTGACGCGAAATCAGTCATACGCTCAATTAAGAGTTTTGAAATACTGAAAGGCGTAAGAGGGAAGAAGTCAGTTGATATAGAATTCATCGAAGAGAATATTCTTAAACTTTCTCAACTGGTAACCGATTTCCCCGAATTTACGGAAATCGACTTGAATCCGTTCGTGTTCTCGCCGAACAGTAAAAAATCGAGAATACTCGACGCGAGAATAAAGTTGAGATAATATTTTTGTCATTCCCGCGAAAGCGGGAATCAATAAAAAAACCCGCCTTAGGCGGGTTTTTTGTTATTATAATTTTCTCCTTACTTCACCAGCGCCAGTTTTTTCGTTTCCGAAAAATCACCCGCTGTCATCTTGTAGAAATACACGCCGCTTGTCAGATTGCTTCCGTCAAAGTTAACTTCGTAATTTCCCGCATTCTTCATGCCGTTCACTAATTGCTTTATTTCTCTTCCCATTATATCATAAACGGTAATGTTTACGAATGAACTTTTAGGCACTTCAAACCTAATCGTGGTCGAAGGATTGAAAGGATTGGGGTAATTCTGATAAAGTGAAAAATTATCCGGAAGTATTTCCCCGATGCCGTTGATGCCTATCGTACCGCCTTCGATAAGAGTAAGATTCTGGTTGACGGGGATATTCGCGAATCTTTGTACGAGTCCGCTCTGCCATCTAACGATTACGGAGTCGATTATAGTCGCCTGTTTCAAACCGAATTCGACAGGAAGCGAATTCATTCCTTTCCCTCCCGAGCCGCCTTCAACTTCGCGAATCTGCGTAGTGGGACCTGTCTTCACTTTAACCCTTGAGCCGATTGC
>CALGII010000205.1 GCA_937915485.1 uncultured Ignavibacteriota bacterium
AAAAAGACGTTTTCCTTTCGGAAAACGTCTTTTATTATTTTCATTCCTTCCTTATAGGAATTATTTTATGAGTGTTACAATGATTGATTTGAGGTAATTGTCCGCTTCCATTCGTACGAAATAATTTCCTGATGAACAATCCGACGCGTCCCATAACATCTCATAAGTACCCGGGGTGACGCGGTCGTTGATAAGAGTCCTGATTAATTTTCCCGATGTGTCGTAAACGTTTAATCTGACGAGAACGCTCTTCTGCACTTTGAATCTCACCTTCGTTGAAGGGTTGAAAGGATTCGGATAGTTGCCCGAAAGTTCGTACCCTTCTGGGTTTCCTGATTCCGTTTGTTTTATTCTTATTACCTGTGATGATGAAAGAAGTTTTGACAGCGGACCGCCGTACGCGCCTATGTCGTTTCTAAGCGTTCCCTTGGAAGGGAATTTCGCATAGCCGGGATTACCCGCGTCGGGCGGGTCGTTGAATACCAACGCTGAATCTCCCGCGTCAATACACGGTGAATTGTCGGCGAGTACATAATTCGAGTCGGCGAATAACGGGTAAGATGATATGTTGCCCGTTCCCGCGTAACCGTTTTCAACGTCGCAATAGGAAATGTTCAGCGCGCCTCCTCCCGCCGCCAGAACCTGAGTAGGCGAATTACCCCAGATGATGTTATTTTTTAAATAGAGAACCGCGTTCCACGCCGCGAGTACGCCTCCAGTGCCTGCCGTACCGGAATTGTGAATGATTGTGTTGTTCTCGATGAACTTGAAAGTGTTCGCGCGGTTTGAATTTGCCCAGATTCCCGCGCCTGAATTGTACTGGCTGCTTTCGGTGTTATAGCAGATTATATTGTTCTTTATGAAACAGCCGGTATAATTCAGAACGATGCCCGCGCCGTATTTTGCCTTGTTGTAAAGAATTATGTTGTTCAGTACGCGGGGATAACCGTCGCCGATTCTGAGTCCGCCTCCGCCCGTGCTCGTCACTCCCGACGTGTTCAGCACGACGTTGCCTATTATTTTGTTGAACCTGATAACGGGGGAGGAAAAGGCAATCAATATTCCGCCGCCTTCCCTGTATATGCCCGCGCCGTGCTCGTCCGTCCATTTAGTACCCGAGCCGCCCGTGATTGTAAATCCCTGCAGAACGCTCGTCGTGTCTTCTCCCGAACGGAAGACTACAACGCTTCCCGTATCGGCGTATATCGGAGCGCTGCCGTCTATGATTGTGCTGTTAATGTAATTCAGGTCGTTGTTCAGAAAAAACCTGCTTGTAAGAACAATTTTCTTTCCCCTGAAATCGATGTTCTCCTGATAAGTGCCCGGCTCTACGAGTATCGTATCGCCGTTGACTGATGCGTTCAATGCGAGTTTAATCGTCGCGTAGTTTCCGGGAACGTTTATTATCAGCGCCGAAGCCTGCTGATATGCGAAGAGTAACAGGAGCAGAATTAGTAATTTGTTGTTTTTCATCCGTGTGATTTAATTTATGAATTAATTGAAATTAAAAATACTTTTTATGCGTCTTGAATCAAGAATTTCTCTTATTTTCAGCGCGAAGTCGGACATCTCATTGTAAGGCATTTTCCTGAAAATTGCGCTGCCGTCATCTTCGATGAAATTGTCAAGCGACTCGAGCCTTTCACGCGCGCTTGATTCAATCGAATGCGTGAAATCCTTGTTGAAAAGAAGTTTGCCGGGATTAACGGCTCCTCTTTCTATTAACGATTTCGTCTTCTTGCTGCAGTGGCACGGATTCGTTTTTCGTATGAGTCCGCATTTGTTATTCATAAAACTGCCCAGGTCCTTTCTGGCTCTTGAAAGTATCTGCCGGAAGTTGTCTCTTGAGATTTCCATTACCTCGCTGCAGACCGTATCGGGAAAGGCGAATATGCTGCCGAGAACGAACGCGACGCGCTGTTTCCTGTCGAGGCACATCAGCATTCCCTGAAGGCAGGTAAGTTTTACTTCCTCCACTATGATTTTCATCTCCGCGGAGTTAGTGTCAACTTGTATGTCGGGCGTTTTGTCTATCGCTTCACCGTAAACCTTGAAATCGGAGTATAGAATATTCTCCGCCCTGATTTTCTTTATGTTGAGAATGTGATTAACGGTAATCTTGTACAACCACGTAGAGAACCTGCTTTCAAACCTGAAAGAAGAAAGATTCGTAATAACCTTTATTAGAACTTCCTGCGTTATATCCAGCGCGTCATCGGGATAATAAACCATTTTAAGCGCGATGTTGTAAATGTCGTTCTGGTATTTTCGGACGAGACTTTCCAGCGCCGGTTTGCTGCCGCCTACCGCCTCTTTTATGAGTATATAGTCTTCGTTACCGTTTGTTTCATTCATTTCCGTCTTCCTTTTGTAAATTAGACAGTTATTTTACGTGACTGTGACAAGTTTTGTTCGAAAATATACTCAAATATAATTGATTCAGTTTTCCCGTCATAATTGATAATACTGAAATTATCCCGTCCTTGATTCGAAATATTTATATTATTGTTTGAAATTACTGAATTAGTTAATTTAACTGATTGTAAAATTTATTAATATTATATGTGCGGTATTGTAGGCTATATTGGCAGGAAAAATTCACTGCCGATTATTATCGACGGGCTTAAAAGGCTCGAATACAGAGGATACGACTCTGCAGGCGTTTCAATAGTTAAAAAAGATAAATCGATTATAAGTTACAAGAAAGCGGGCAAGGTCGATGAAATGAATAACAGCATCGACAAGGACGCTTTCACGGGAAATATCGGCATAGGGCATACGAGGTGGGCGACTCACGGCGTTCCGAACGATACAAACGCGCATCCGCACTCCGATATGTACGGAAACATAATGATTGTTCATAACGGGATTATCGAGAATTATAAGTACATAAAGACAAAATTGCTTGAAGAAGGATATAAATTCACGACGGATACCGACACGGAAGTTCTCGCGAACCTTATGAATTATTATTTCAAGCAAACAAACGAATTTGAGAAGGCTGTCCGTCTTGCATTGAACGACGTCGAGGGCACTTACGGCATCGCCTGCCTGTGCGCTGAGGAGCCCGATAAAATAATAATCGCGAGAAACGGCAGCCCGCTTCTTATTGGAATCGGAAACGACGAGACGATAGTTTCTTCTGACGCGTCGGCCGTGATTAACCACACGCGCAATGTCGTTTATCTCGAGGAAGGCGATATGGCAATAATCAGGGAGAACGGATTCAAGATGAAAACGATTCACGACGAAAGAATTTTCAGGGAGGCGAAAGAAATCGATTTCCTGATGGAGTCGATTGAAAAGGGCGGTTACGACCACTTCATGCTTAAGGAAATATGCGAACAGCCCGACACGATACAGAATACTTACAGGGGAAGAATTAATTTCGAGACAGGGACGGCGAAACTCGGCGGGCTTGAAAGCGTTTTCGACAAGATGATAAACGCTAAAAGGTTTATTATTACCGCATGCGGCACAGCCTGGCACGCGGGGCTCGTGGGTGAATATCTAATCGAGCAGTTCTGCAGGATTCCCGTCGAGGTTGAATACGCGTCAGAGTTCAGGTACAGAAGACCCATTCTCGACAAGGACGATGTCGTTATTCTCATTAGCCAGAGCGGCGAAACGGCGGATACTCTCGCCGCGCTTCGCGAAGCGAAAAAGTTCGGCGCTACGACTATCGGCATTGTTAACGTTATTGGCAGTACGATAGCGCGCGAAGTTGACGCGGGAACTTACGTTCACGCGGGACCCGAAATCGGTGTCGCATCGACGAAAGCGTTCACGAGTCAGGTTATGTCCCTTTCTCTCATTACACTGATGCTGGCAGCCGAGAAAAAAACTATCTCGCGTGATTCGCTGAAAGAAATTGTAGCCGAACTTAAAACACTTCCCGACAAAATTCAGAATATGATTAATAAGCGGGAAGAATACAAAAAAGTCGCGGACGCGCTGAAAGATTCTTCAAACTTCCTTTACCTCGGCAGGGGAGTGAATTTTCCTGTCGCGCTTGAAGGGGCTCTAAAACTGAAAGAAATTTCATACATACACGCGGAAGGATATCCCGCCGCGGAAATGAAGCACGGTCCAATCGCGCTGATTGATGAAAATATGCCCGTCGTCTTCGTGGCGCCCAAAGACAGGACTTACGATAAGATTATTTCCAACATCGAAGAAGTGCGGGCGAGGAGCGGTAAGATTGTCGTCATAGCAACCGAGGACGATACGAATATCGATTCGTACGCTCATTACGTTCTGCGCGTTCCGAAATCGCTCGCTTTGTTCGCGCCGATTCTGAATGTTATTCCTCTTCAGTTCCTTTCATACTACATCGCTGTCGCGCGCGGATGCAACGTTGACCAGCCGAGGAATCTCGCAAAAAGCGTTACGGTAGAATAGTCTTTCTTTGACAAATTCTTTTGTATAATAAAAAAGGGAGTTCGTTTGAACTCCCTTTTAATTATTTACAATCCTTATTATTTCAGTACGATCATCTTTTTTGTCTGCGTGAACTTATCCGTAATCAGTTTGTAGAAATATACTCCGCTTGATAAACCCGATGCGTCGAATGACGCTTCATAAACGCCCGCGCGGTACAAGCCGTTGACGATTGTCGAAACTTCCTTGCCGGTTGAACTGTAAACCTTCAGGACAACATTTGACGTGGAAGGAACTTCGAATTTTATGTTTGTCACAGGGTTAAAAGGATTCGGATAATTCTGACCGAGTGAAAATTTGTCGGGAATTTCGCTGCTAATAAGTTTTATTCCTGAAATTATTTCCGAAAGAGGTCTTTTCCAAACCCCGAGTCCGTAAACACCGGCGTATACGTCTGTACCGTTGACGAGGGTTACGCAGTTAACGTCTGATAGCGGCTGTAATCCGTAGTTTGCTGAGTAGAAGTTGACGCCGCCGTTTGTCGAAACGTAAACTCCGTTATTATATGTTCCGACGAGTAACTTATTGCCGCTGTCAAAAGAATATACACAGCGCACTCTTTTGCCCGCCAGCGAATCGTTTGCGGTTGAAGTCCAACTGCTGCCGCCGTCCGTTGATACATACAGACCAACAAAACCTGCGAATACCTTGCTGCCTGTAACGTGCAGCATTCTTATATCGAAACTAGTAGGTAATCCGTTATTCGATTCAATCCAGGATGTACCCGCAAGAGGATACTTGAAAATTCCACCGGTGGCGGTCGCAGCGTATATGTTCGATGCGTCATAGTCCAGATCCCAAATGTTGAGATTTGTCAATCCGCTGTTCATCGCCGTCCAGTTGGCGCCTTCATTTGTGCTGGTGAATACACCGCCGCCGAAGGTTCCGCCGTATAGAACCGAGCCGATTTTAATTACCGACAGAAAATAATTTGTCGGAGTAATGGTTGTCCCGATTCCGGTCCAACTCGCTCCGTCATTCGCCGTTTTGAACATGCCGGAAGCCGTTGCCGCGTATATGTTTGTGCCGTCGGTAATCACGTCGTTCACGACGCTTGAAGCGGGAAGACCGGTATTAATCACGGTCCAGTTTCCGCCTGAATTTGTCGTCTTGTACATTCCGTTCAGATATGTTCCCGTATAGAGATTGCCGTCTTTTGTGCACATCGATTTGGGTGATGTGTTGTATAAGTTCACGAGAGGATTGATCCAACTGGAATAGTTCAGCGAATAGAATATTCCGCTGCCCTGCGTGCCTATATATGTATATACTGGCGAGGCAATGTTCGCGATAGTTGTTACACTCATGTTTGTCAGTCCGCTGTTTGCCGCGACCCAGTTTGCTCCGTTGTTAGACGTTTTGAATACGCCGCCCTGCGTGCCCGCGAATACATAAGTTCCGTCATACAGCAGGGAGTTAATATTCGCGTTGCCTATGCTACCGGTAGTTGGAGTAAATGAAGCTCCGTTGTTAGTGGAAGAATAAACTCCCGCTTTAGTGCCGACTAATATCGTTCCGCTGTTAATCGTTACCGCGTATACAGCCTTATAATTTGTCGAGAGGCCTGACGAACTTACAGTCCAGTTCGTGCCGTTGTTCGTCGTTACCGCTAGTCCGTCGTTCGTGCCTGCGTAAACAACTGTTGAATTCGAGTAAAGACAATTTACAGCAAGGCTGTTTCCCGAAAGTCCGTTGTTAACAACGGTCCATGACGTTCCGTTGTTAGTTGTCGTGTAAACTCCGGCTCCGTTTGTTCCGGCAAATAGTCTCGTGCCGTTTACTCCCAGAGATATTATCGTCCTGTTGATTAATCCCGTATTGACAGGTGTCCACGTAGTCCCTTTGTTTGTTGACAGGAATACGCCCCCGGGAGTATTTGGTACTTCGTAACCGCCCGCAAACAAGTTTGAGCCGATGACCGCAACCGCCCGGATGTCTAAGGTTGTCAGTCCGTTGTTTGCCATGTACCACGAAGAACCGTTGCTAAGAAAACCGAATACGCCGCCGTTTGTTGCAATGAAAACATCATTCGAAGCATTGAATACTAGTTGTCTTACGTTACCCCCAATTGGTCCATTTGACTGTACCCATTGTGATTGAATATTATTCGTAAATGCGAATAAAAGAATCAATCCAACCAGTAATACAGTAATCTTCTGTCTTTTCATAAATTTAATATTAATTTAAACTCTAAAGCTCAATAACAGTAATTTAGATAAAAAAATTTAAGAATGATACATACAATCAAATTATCTTTGACGATATTTAAATGTCCTATATCGCGTGTGTGAAGTAAATTTGACATTCCGGTTCTCTCCTTTCCCGAAATTTCAACGATAAGCCGCTTTACAAATATAGTAAAGCGGCTTTTTAAAAGCAATAATTATTTCAAAAAGACCATTTTCCGAACTTCAGTGTAATTTCCTGCTGTCATTTTATAGAAATATACACCGCTCGTGAAATCCGTTGCGTTCCATTTTATACTGTAATTGCCGGGCTGATATACACCGTTCGCGAGTTTGGTCACCTCTTTTCCGTTTATGTCGTATATAACAATTGTTACTTCCGATTTCTCTTTTACGCTGAAACTGATATTTGTCTCGGGATTGAACGGATTCGGATAGTTCTGCCGGAGTGAAAAATCCCGAACAACCTGAATCTCATTTCCGCTGTTTGTCGCTATCGGTCTCAATATTACGTTAAGGTATGTTACGGCGTCGTTTGCAGCGCTTATATTTGTTACGGTCTTTGTGTAATAATTCGGCGCCTTGAATGTCAGACTGTAAGTGCCGGAGTTTATCATCCTGTGGTAATCTCCGCATATAGAATCGGAATAAATCCAGGTCGTGTCGTTTTGTCCCGTAACGTATATCTTTGCCTTGACGGGAAGTCCTGTAACCGAATCCTTTACCGTGCCGCGGATTCCGTAAAGAGACTCTTTGATGTAGTTCAGGAATGATTTATGGTTGTAATTCCAGTAATTGGGAAGAAGTGACGGGCTGACAAGTTTGGTTGCGGAAATTTCAAGCGTAACCTCTCTTCCGCCGCAGAAATATGTCATGTAATCCTGTCTGCCGCCGTAAACATAATACCAGGAGTAACCGTTTACCAGTCCCGGTATGTTAGGATATCCCAGATTATCGACCATGTACGACGGATTTACAGCGTGAACCGTGTCAAGCCAGTGATTCCCTATATGTATCCACCACGCGTCGTCGGGATGAAGCGCCGACTTGCAGTCCCAGGGATAGTTGAATACCTGCGCTCCGCCGTGAAAATTCATTGACAGCGTAAAATTAAACTGATTGAACAACGCCATGTAATTTATCGTTTCCTGCTGCCACGCGCCGTTCGGGTTGGGCCCTGCGACAGGGTCCGGGAAATTCCTGTTCAAATCCTTGCTGTTCGCGTTGTATCTCCACGCTCCGTTAACCGTTTCGTTTCCGCCGTGATACGTGCCGTCGGGATTCGCGAGCGGATTAATCCATATCTCGCAGTTCTTTACGAGATTCGTTATCTGGGCGTTGTTTCCGTAACCGCTTAGAAGCGTGTCGACTAACCTGAGCATAAGAACGTACGCGGTCGTCTCATCCCCGTGTATCGAAGATGAATACATGAATCTCGGCTTCGGCTTCCTGAAGTTAACGCTGTCGCTTATTACCGCGAATAGCATCTGTCTTCCCTGTACGGTCGAGCCGATGTTAACTATCTTGCACAGATTCGGATACGTTGCCGCGAAGTTTGACATCATCGAGAGATATCCCGTATATG
>CALGII010000206.1 GCA_937915485.1 uncultured Ignavibacteriota bacterium
TCTCGATGTACCTACAAGGGAATTGCTCCGCAATCCGTTAAGAGAATATAATTTTGCAATACCCGTCAGAATGGACGACGGCACAGTAAAAGTTTTCCGCGGATTCAGAGTCCAGCACAACGACGCACGCGGACCGGGCAAGGGCGGAATCAGGTTTCACCCGCAGGAAACTCTTGATACGGTAAGGGCGCTGTCGACGTGGATGACGTGGAAGTGCGCGGTAGTTGACATTCCATTAGGCGGAAGCAAGGGCGGAGTAATCTGCGACCCGCATAACCTGAGCATGAGAGAGCAGGAAGGAATCTGCAGAGGATGGGTAAGACAGTTGTCGAAGGACATCGGACCTCTTCGCGACGTTCCGGCTCCCGACGTTATGACGAACGGACAGCACATGCTGTGGATGCTTGATGAATTTGAAACCGTGCACGGCGCGAAATATCCGGGATTAATCACGGGCAAGCCCGTCGGAATGGGCGGCTCGCTCGGAAGAACGGAAGCAACCGGTTACGGAGTAATATTTACATTAAGAGAAGCATTGAAGAAACTGAACATGAAACCCGAAAACACGAAAGCCAGCGTTCAGGGCTTCGGTAACGTAGCACAGTATGCGATTGACCTGTACACACAACTCGGCGGCAAAGTAATTTGCGTTTCCTGCTGGGATCAGGAAGACCAGGTTTCATATTCGTTCAAGAAAAAAGACGGCATTAAATTAAGAGAACTTCTCGAGATTACCGACAGGTTCGGCGGAATCGACAAGGAAAAAGCAAAAGAAATAGGATATGAAATTCTCCCCGGAGACGCGTGGATAGAGCAGGACGTTGAAATTTTACTGCCCTGCGCTCTTGAAAACCAGATTACCGGAGAAACAGCGAGGAAGATAAAGGACACGGTGAAAGTGATAGCAGAAGGCGCGAACGGACCGACAACACCAGAAGCCGACAGGATAATCGAAAGCAAGAAAATCTTCTTGATTCCCGATTTCCTCGCCAACGCGGGCGGTGTCACGTGCAGTTACTTCGAACAGGTACAGTGCAACATGAACTATTACTGGGAAAAAGACGAAGTGCTCGGAAAACTCGACGTTAAGATGACCTCGGCGTTCCTTGCGGTTTACGAACTTGCGGCAAAGAAGAATCTCTACATGAGAGACGCGGCATATGTAATTTCAATCAACAGAGTCGCGCAGGCATGCAGAGAAAGAGGCTGGGTCTAACATTAAACTTACATTTCATTTTAAACTCCCGTTATATAAATTAATAACGGGAGTTTTAAATATATAAGCATGGGATTTGAATCAATGAAGAAAAAACTTTCTGATAAAATCACACCTTTTGACAGAAAATTTTTCGATGCCAAGGAAGATTTTACTTTCATCGGCACGGGCTCGCTTGGCGGGAAAGCGACCGGGCTAGCCGAGATAAAAGACATTCTGGAAAAGAATTTCAGTGACAGCGATTTTCCGGGAATATCGACAAACATTCCAAGACTCGTGGTAGTAACAACGAGCATGTTCGACATATTCCTGAGAATGAACGATCTTTACGACATCGCTTATTCAGATGAACCTGACGATGTAATCGCGCACAAGTTCATAAATGCAAGCCTCCCTGTCGAACTGCTGGGCGATTTGCGCGCTCTGATTGAGAAAATTCATACACCTCTCGCGGTGAGGTCATCAAGCCTGCTTGAAGACGCCTTATATGAACCCTTCGCTGGAATATACGGCACCAAGATGATTCCGAACAATCAATTTGACGCGGATACGAGGTTTCATAAACTCGTTGAAGCGATAAAATTTGTTTACGCTTCGACATTTTTCAAGGATGCTAAAGACTACATCAGGGCAACAAACAACGACATCAAGGAAGAAAAAATGGCGGTAATAATTCAGGAAGTTGTCGGAGAGCGATTCGGTGATTTGTATTTCCCGCTGATTTCCGGCGTAGCGAGGTCATACAACTTTTATCCTGCGGGAAGGGCGAAACCTGAAAACGGTATAGTCAACCTCGCGCTCGGTCTCGGCAAGACGGTTGTAGACGGCGAGCCTGTCTGGAATTATTCTCCAGAGTATCCTTCACTGAAACCGCCTTTCGGCTCGATTAACGATATGATGAAAAACACGCAGAGAGAGTTCTGGTCGGTAAACATGGGGAAGGCTCCTGATTATGACCCTATACACGAAACGGAATACCTGCTTAAAAAGGATTTAACAGTCGTCGAGGAATTCGGCATTCTTGACAATATTGTATCTACTTATGACGCCGCGTCGGACAGATTGAAATTAGGAACGGGTTACAACGGACCGAGAGTAATTGATTTCGCTCCCGTACTTGAGTTGAACACGATACCTCTTAATAATGTTATCAGAAAAGTTCTTAAAGTCTGCGAAGAGTCCGCCGGAAATCCCGTAGAAGTTGAATTCGCGGTAACGCACAATCATAAGGACAGGACGGCAAGATTCGGATTTCTACAAGTCAGACCGATGGTTGTTTCGAACGAAAACGTATCGGTTACCGAGGAGGATTTCAGCAGCCCTGATTTGCTTATAAGTTCCGACGCGGTGCTCGGCAACGGAACGGTCGATACATTGAAAGACATAGTTTTCGTAAAGTCCGAAGTATTCGACATCAAGCATTCAAATGTAATCGCGAATGAAATTGAAATAATTAATAAAAAACTGAAGGAAGAAAGAAAGAAATATCTTTTAATCGGATTCGGAAGATGGGGAAGTTCCGAAGCGTGGCTCGGCATTCCCGTGAACTGGGGACAGATTTCGGAAGCGTCGGTAATCGTGGAGTCCATGCTTGAAGGCATTAACGTTGAACTAAGCCAGGGTTCGCACTTTTTCCACAACATAACGAGTTTCCGCGTGATGTATTTTTCGCTACAGGCGGGCGCTGACAGAGCGACAGACTGGGACTGGATAAACGGTCAGACAACAAAGAACGAAACGCAATTCATCAAACACGTTGAAACATCCGCGCCGCTCAGGATTAAGGTGGACGGAAAGAAAGGAAAAGGAGTTATTCTAAGATGAACGATAAAACAAATCTGATTTCGGCATTACAGGAAAGGGCAAAGGAATTAAACTGCCTATACAAGGTTGAAGAACTTCTAACCGATTACGGCACGACAGTTGAGGAGAATCTACAAAAAATCGTCAACGTCATACCTCCCGGATACCAGCACACGGAAATTTGCACTGCTAAAATAATATTCGACGGGAAGGAATACTCATCTCCCGGATTTGCAGAGTCGAAGTGGATGCAAACTGCAAATATCAAGGTTCAGGACAGCACCGAAGGAATAATCAAAGTAAGTTATTCAGAGGAAAAACCGATATACGATGAAGGTCCATTTTTCAAGGAAGAGCGAAAATTAATAAATACAATTGCCGACAGGATAAGCGCCTACATTTTTCATTACAAACTCAGAAAAGTGCTAACAGAGGAAGCATCATTAGAGGAGCATAAAACAGCGCAGGTAAAACCCGAATGGCGCACGGCAATAAATTTCATAAAGGAAACCGACCCGAATCTATACGGACTAATAGCGCGAAAACTCCTGAACTATCTCTGCTGGAGGGGCGTCAGCAAGGCGGAGCAATTGCTAAATAAAACAAACGAGGCAAATTCGTCTGACATAGATTCGGAAGACCTTGACAACAAGCCGCTCGGGAAACTCCAGATGAAGGAAATTCCCGATGAAGTCTTCAGCATAGCGGGCGAAAATCTAAGCGACGATGAGATACTCAGCAGGATACAGAAATGGATGCAGGAAGACAGGTCGGGATTCCTGGTGAAATCAATCGAGGACCAGGGAAGCACCATACCCGAAATTGCAGACGCGATAAGAAGGTATCAGGAAACGACACCCGCGGACGCCGAATTGCCTCCGACGACCATAAAAGGACTTAACGCTTCGCTAATAAGAAGGTTTTTATCGGACCAATTAGAGTTCATCGGGATAGCAAAAGACCACGTTCACATAGACGATTTTCACGACCTGCTGCAAAGAATGATTTATTTCAGCAAGAGTCACGGGAAAATCGGGGGAAAAAGCGTCGGGCTTTTCATCGCTCAAAAACTTCTGAAAGACACGGAGAGCAAGAACGGACTGCTGAAAAAAATCAAGACCCCGAAAACGTGGTACATTACATCGGACATGGTGATGGAATTTCTTCATTTCAACAACCTTGAAGAAATCATCGAGCAAAAATACAAGGACATCGACCAGATAAGGCAGGAGTATCCTTATATAGTTCAGATTTTCAAGAACTCGACTTTTCCGCACGAGATAGTCAAGAATCTTTCAATCGCGCTCGAGGAACTAGGCGAAGTTCCGCTTATAGTCAGGAGTTCGAGTCTGCTTGAAGACAGGTACGGTTCCGCATTTTCAGGCAAGTACAAGAGCCTATTCGTCGCGAATCAGGGCAGCAAGATTACGCGGTTGAACGCGCTTATGGACGCGATAGCCGAAGTTTACGCTTCACTGTTTAACGCAGACGCGATTGAATACAGAAAAGAAAGAGGGTTGCTCGACTATCACGAGGAAATGGGAATAATGATACAGGAAGTCGTCGGCAAGCGTGTAGGAAGATATTTCTTTCCCGCGTACGCGGGCGTAGCGTTCAGCAATAACGAGTTCAGATGGTCACCGAGAATCAAGCGTGAAGACGGTCTCATAAGAATAGTACCCGGACTTGGGACGAGAGCCGTTGACAGAGTCAGCGACGATTACCCGATTCTCGCGGCGCCCGGCAAACCCGGATTGAAAGTGAATGTTACAGTGGATGAGGTAATAAGGTACTCGCCCAAGAAGATTGACGTGATTAATCTTGAATCGAATACGTTTGAGACTATTGAAATCGACAGTTTGCTTGACGAATACTATCAGGACTATCCCGCGCTTACGGATATTTTCTCATCCAGCGGGAGGAATCACATCAGAGACATAAACATGTTTGACACTTCACAGAATAAGAAAGAGATGATAGTTACGTTTGAACGGCTTATAAACAGGACAAACTTCATACCACTGATGCAGGAGACACTACGTCTTCTGAAAGAGAAACTCAAAACACCCGTTGACATAGAATTTGCATCCGACGGAACGGATTTCTATCTGCTTCAATGCAGACCGCAGAGTTATTCTCACGAATCGATGCCATCGCCTATACCAAAAGACCTTCCGAAGGAAAAAATTATTTTTTCGGCGAACAAGTATATTTCAAACGGGAAAGTTCCCGAGATTACACACGTCGTTTATGTCGATCCCGAAGGTTACAATTCGATATCCGACCTTCAGGAACTTAAAGAAATCGGGAGAGCGGTCGGAAAACTGAACAAGATACTTCCGAAACGGCAGTTCGTTTTAATCGGACCGGGCAGATGGGGCAGCCGCGGCGACATAAAACTCGGCGTCAACGTAACATATTCCGACATAAATAATACTTCAGTTCTCATAGAGGTTGCGAGGAAGAAAGGCAACTACCTGCCCGACCTATCATTCGGAACACATTTCTTCCAGGATTTAGTCGAATCGTCTATAAGGTATCTTCCTTTGTATCCTGATGATTCGGGCGTCATATTTAATGACATGTTTCTCAAGAGGTCTAATAACATACTCTCCGACCTTTTACCGGAATATAAGTATTTAGAAAATACGATAAGGGTGATTGACGTTCAGAAATCCGGCGAAGGGAACATAATGAAACTCGTGATGAACGCCGACCTTGAAGAGGCGCTCGCATACCTTACACTGCCTTCGGACAAGAAAGAAGAGACTGAAATGCTGACTTACGACGAACTCGTGTCCGAGGATTTTTGGAGATGGAGAATGCGGATGGCGGAAAGAATCGCGTCAGAGATTTACCCCGAAACATCGGGCGTGAAAGCATTTTATATTTTCGGCAGCACTAAAAACGCGACAGCGGGACCGGGAAGCGACATCGATATTCTTGTTCATTTCGCGGGCGACGAATCACAGAGGGACAGGCTGGAAAACTGGCTCGACGGGTGGGGGCAGTGTCTTGCCGAAATTAATTATCTTAAAACCGGATACAAGACGAATAACCTTCTTGACGTTCACATAATTACGGATAACGATATAGAGAACAAGAACAGTTACGCGGTTAAGATAAACGCAGTCACCGACGCGGCAAGGCAGATACCGTTAGGGAATAACGTTTAGATTAATATTCGCTCGGCATTGCCGGGTTCTTCAAGGATGAATCTTATAACGGACAGTTCTTCGGAATCCGAAGCACCGTTTATGCAAATCGTGTTCCCGATATTTTCTTTCCATATACCCGTGAGCCTTGTGGATTCGTGTACGTGCCCGTGCAGGGTTACTTTCGGCTGATTAACTTCGATGAACCGTTTCACCGCAACGCTTCCAACGTGAGGGTCAAGCGGGACGTGGTCAATCATTTTGCCTTCAATAGCCGCCAGGTCAAGGTTCGAACCGTAAGGGGGAGAATGGAAAAGAAATACGGACTTCGTCATATCTATGCCGCATTTAAGTTTCTCAAGGTCTTCGCTAATAGTGGCGTAACGGATTACGTTCCATTCCGTTTTGACCGTATGAATCCCCTCTTCTGGTGAAACGCAGCCCGGGTCTATGTATCGGGACACGTCATACTTTTCCCAGTCTTTAAGAAGAAAAGGCGTCGGTGGAACGAATGAATAACCTGAAAATGTATAACCGGATTGATTAACTGTTTTGTTGTGAATGTATTCGAACAGTCCCTCGTTTCCGATTTTTATTATTTCATCTTCCTCATTTCCCGCGTCGTCATTTCCGAGTATTAGCAGTATTACAGGATATTTGTCTCCGAGTTCACTTTTTAATTCCCGCAAATTCGCCGCGACAAAATCCTCGAGAAAATCATTGCCGTGAACCGCGGATTCGACTTTAGAGATATAAGCGTTTGGAAATATATCCCCGCCGATTAAGACAACATCAGGAAGGAACTCCTTAACGGATTTGAAGAGGCTCATAAAACGCGATGACCTTCCGTGTAAATCGGTAACGAATAAACAATTTGTCATACGGCAAAATACCAATGTTTAAGCGGAAATAATACGGGAAAACTAACTCTGCAATTCCGAGGCAATTTGATTGAGAAGATTCAGCAGATCCTCTTTTGAAAACGGTTTTCCGATATAGTGCGTGCATCCGTTCGCCAGGAATTCTTCCCTGTCGCCTTTCTGAGCGAATGCTGTAACGGCAACAACAGGTGTTTTTTGATATCCATTGATTTTCCTGATTTCATTCGTCGTCTGGATTCCGTCAAATCCCCTTCCGAGATTGATATCCATCAGGATTATGTCGAAATAAAATTCCCCGGCTTTTTTAATCGCCTCGTGACCGTCGACCGCCGAAACGGTGTTGTATTTCTTCTTTAGAATACTGTTGACGTAAAACAAATTGTCGGAGTCATTCTCGACTACAAGGATGTTAAGTTTCCGTGCCAAGCCCGAAGTTGTATCCACTGCTCCAGAAATTACATTATCGTCACGGTCGGGCTGTTCCTGAATTATCGTTCCAGACCGTATTGGCAGAGTGACGGTAAACGTAGAGCCTTTTCCAACTTCGCTTTCAAGGCTTATGCCGCCTTTCAGCATCTCCACGTATCTTTTAACGATTGATAATCCAAGTCCAGTTCCTTCAAAATTCCTTCCGAAGCCTTCGCTTTCCTGTCTGAACGGTTCAAATATCATCTCGTGATTATCCTTAGCAATACCCACGCCGGTGTCCTGTATTTGAATTATCATATTTTGTTCGTCGCGATCGAACATGATTCTAACGCCTCCGGTGTTAGTGTAGATAAGCGCGTTCTTTATCAGATTGTTGAGTATATGCCTTAGAAGTCTTTCGTCGATTCTTGCCATCAGGTTTTCGTGCTTCAGGTATTTCTTGATATAAAGATGTTTGTTTCTCGCCATCGCCTCGAAATTATTCACGACTTCATTTATAACGGAGCATACACGGACATCGCTGAAATAGGCAGATGATTTTTCTGCTTCGAGTTTTGAAAAGTCGAGTATCATGTTCAGAGTTTCAAGAAGCCTTTTCCCGCTGCTCTCGATAACACAAATATTTTTAATGTGCTCTTCATCTTTTAATTCGTTCTTCAGCAATTCCGCGAAACCGAGAATGCCGTTCAGCGGGGTTCTGATTTCGTGGCTCATATTTGCCAGAAAACTCGATTTGAGCCTGCTTGATTCCTCAGCCTTATCCTTAGCGAGAATCAGTTCGGCGATAATATTCTTTTTCTCAGTTATATCCTCTTTAATCGCAAGGAAGTGAGTTATTTCGCCTCTTGAATTTTTTACGGGAGAAATTGTCGCCTTCTCCCAGTAGAGTTCGCCGTTTTTCCTTTTATTGTGAAATTCACCGGACCACTCATTGCCGGACAGAATAGTTTCCCAGAGTTCCTTATATTCCTCAGACGATTTATCGCCTGATTTCAGGATATTAGGGTTCTTTCCCTTTGCTTCGTCGATAGAATAGCCTGTAAGTTCTTCAAATTTCGGATTGACGTATTCGATATTTCCCTTCATATCCGTAATTATTATCGCGACAGGACTTTGCCTGACGGCGTGTGATATTTTCTGCACTTCCTCTTCGGCGCGTTTTCTCTCAGTGATATTACTGAAGAAGCCCACGGAACCGATGACAGTGCCGTTATTATCGTACAGAGGCGTACCGCTCACGCGCAGCCATACAATATTTCCCGACTTTGCCACAGCGCGTATCTCATACTTATCAGGGACTCCCTTTGTTCTCAGATTTTTTTTCTGGATAACAATTCCTCTGTCCTCAGGGAACACCAGATCCTCAAACCTGCACTTATCGACAAGTTCATTCCTTGTATAGCCCAGAATATCTAAAATGTTTTTATTCACGTAATGAATTTTCCCGCCCAGGTCCGTGTGCATTACGCCGTCATTTATAGATTCAACGAGAGTCCTGTACCTGTTTTCGCTTTCCTTAAGAACCTTTTCCGCCTCTTTCCTCTTGGATTCTTCTTTAAGAACGGTTCTGACTTTTGAAAGGGAATAAAAATAATACGCCATTATGACGAATATCAAGGAAAAAATAAGAGCAAGCCTGTTGCGAAAACTTGCTATAGCGGC
>CALGII010000207.1 GCA_937915485.1 uncultured Ignavibacteriota bacterium
CATTCAGGGTTTACGTGAGTGACAGCACGGCGCCGCGGCAGTTGAACGGCGCGTTCGTCGAATCGAATGACGTTCAGGCCGCGACGGGTCAGGGGGCTCCGGGTGCGGATTCGCTTGGGAGGAAACTTCTTATGTACGTATTCAATTCGAGTTACGATACGAACATTGCAAATTATAAAAATAAGAATCTGTATATAACCACGTTGTTTGATATAATGTATGTATGGGCGCCAAGATTATTAAGTCCCTCGGCGAATTTCAGCGAAGGGGATTCGCTTATAATATATCCTTATCAGATAACAATGCCCGGCGCTTATTATGAATTCTACACAGTAGCGCCGACAGTTCCCGTTATAAACATTTCGACGGAGATTCCCGATAAATACGATTTGATGCAGAACTATCCAAATCCGTTTAATCCCGCAACGAAGATAAGGTTCGATTTACCTGAGAAGGCAGTAGTTACGATAAGAATATACAACGTGCTTGGGCAGGTTGTCGCGACGCTTGTAAACAGGCAATTGCTTGACGCGGGGAAACACCAGACGGAGTTCATCGGAGACGGTTACGCGAGCGGCGTTTATTTTTACAGGATAGAAAGCGATAAATTCACGCAGACAAAAAGAATGGTGCTATTGAAATAATTTTTAAATTTCAAATTATAAAAATATGAAAAGAATAATTTTATTGTTGGTTATTCTTTTGGCAGGTTTCGTTAATCTTCAGTCACAGACGGTGCTTTTCAGGAGCGGAAGGTTCCTTCATCATTCGACGGGAGGATGTATCTGGGGACCTAACGGAAGTTCAACGAGCGTGCCGCTGCAGATGGCAGCATACAACACTCTGCACGGCTACACGGGGCAGAACGCGGTTACGATGACGGAGAGCGGCTGGCCTGAAACTCCGTGGGACAACGAGTGGGAGAGATGGCACAGGATATTCGAGAACAAAGATACCACGCTGGCGGACATACGTCCGATACTTCAGAACAATAAAATTGTGGTAATCAAATCCTGTTTTCCTTCCTCGTCAATGACGGGGGTGGGACAGCCTTCGGATACATTGTCACCGACAAACAAGACGATATATAATTACAAGTGGCACTGGCGGCATATAATTCAGAGGATGAGGACGCGACCGCAGAATTTTTTTGTTATGTGGACGAATGCACCGCTCGTGTCGGGCGCGACGAATTTAAACGCGGCGAGATGGTCAAAGCAGTTTTGCAAGTGGGCAAAGGACACGCTTACGGCAGGGCTTGATCCCGTCATAGGAAGTTTTCCACAGAACATCTATGTGTTCGATTTCTTTTCGAAACTGACGGACACTACGGGTTACATGCTTTCGCAGTACGCGCAGAGTTCTTCGGACAGCCATCCGAACGCGGCAGCGACAACGCTCGTGGCACCGCAGTTCGTAACGGAAATATTCGATCATTCAATCGCGTACGAGAGCATTTACGCGGGAGTGTCATTAATAGGCAGTGAATTGCCCGAGTCATTTTCACTGATGCAGAATTATCCGAATCCGTTCAATCAATCTACAATTTTCAAATTTCAATGTTCAAAAAAAGAATTAGTAATATTAAAAGTGTTTGACGTTTCGGGAAGGGAAGCCGCTTTGTTGGTTAATGAGATGCTAAACCCGGGAACGTATCAGGTCAGGTTCAACGGCAGCGGATTGTCGAGCGGAGTATATTATTACAGATTAGAGGCGGAGAATTTTATCGAAACAAGAAAAATGATACTGTTGAAATAAAATTTTCGGATGCATAAATAATTTCGGATTCCAATAGAAAAATTCCTGCACGGGATTATGATAAGAATTTTTTTAAATGAATAATTATATGGGATCCGGAAATCGGGAAATATGGCAATTAATTTGAGAAAATCCGGCGGATTTTTAAGAAAGGATATTTAAGACGAAAAAAGCCGGAATCGTGCTCAAGAGGTATAAATTTAATGTATTATTTTTAATAACTTGAATTTTGTTTTTTTAAAATACATATTATGCGGTATATAAATAGTTATTTGTAATAGTTTTGCTCTCGGTTTTGCCGCATCGCTGCCAGATACTGCTAAGTTTGCATCCAGATCCTGAGAAACAAATCACGATTACATAAAAATAGCAAAATTATATAAAAAAATTGAAACCGGATTTACCGTAACAAAATAAAAAAATTTCTTGAAAGGAAACACAATGGAAAAAGGTACTGTTAAATGGTTCAACGCTTCAAAAGGCTTTGGATTCATCACCGTAGAAGGCAAGAAAGATGTATTCGTACATTTCAAAGCCATTAACGGCGAAGGTTACAAATCGTTAAACGAAGGAGATACAGTCGAATTCGAGATTGAAGACGGACCAAAAGGACCTCAGGCTGCTAACGTGACAAAAGTTTAATTTGTAGATAACAAGTATAGAATTTGTATCACTGGAAGCAAAGGACCGGCGCGAAGCCGGTCCTTTTTTTATTGATGTATTTGAATAACTTTTTGTTACTTGATAAGAAGCATCTTCTTTGTTTCGATATAACCGTTCACATTGAGTCTGTAGAAATAGGCGCCGCTTGACAAATGCGAAGCGTTAAACTCAACCGTATAATTGCCGGCGTTCTTCACGTCATTGACGAGCGAAGCGATTTCTCTTCCGAGCGCGTCATAGACTTTCAGAGAAACGTGACCGTTTTTCGGAATGCTGAAATTAATTTTTGTTACGGGGTTGAACGGATTCGGATAATTCTGAGAGAGTTTGTAATCTTTCGGTAATTGAGAGATTACAGGATTCACTGAAGTAACATAACCGAGGTTAGCGTTCCAGGTAGCGGCGATTTCAGCGGAATCAAGCGCTCTCTTATAGAATCTGAATTCATCCATTTTGCCTTCAAGACCTGCCGATGAACTGTAGCCGCCTACGCTGAATCCCGTGCCCGCAGTGAAGTTAAACGGAGTTTGCGAGACTGTATTAATGAGCGAGCCGTTTTTATAGACCTTAACGTTCGACGCTGCAGAATCATAAACGATATGAATCACGTTGGGTCCCGGGAAAATACCGTTTATCTGAACGTCCGTAACGCCCGTGCCTCTAAGTACCGCGCCGCCAGTAGGAGCTACACCGCCCACGAAGCAGCGGAATGAATGACCCGCGTCACCGAACAGATATCTTGTTGTCGAAGGAGTCACGAGGTTGCTGAGCCACATACTGATAGTGAAACTGCTTGTTCCTGTCGTAAGGCTGTATCCCGTTACGATTTTAGCGCTTGCTGTTGCCGTGCCCGCGAGGCAGCTGTCGAACTGTCCGCCGTCGGTAAGGGTAAGGCTTGTAAGAGTTGGATTCAACGTACCCGCGCCCGGAACCGCGTAGTTATGAATCGACGTGGTTGTCGGGTTGTTGAGGAATTTGTAATAAAGCAGGTCAGGCAGAGTGTATGTCGGAGTCGCATTTTCAACGTCGAAACCGATATTAACGGTTGCAGCGTCGCCGCTGTTATAAGGAGCGAACGGACAGCCGCCTACAGACCAGACTCTTCTTATGCCGGACGTTGTGGAATTGTAAACCGAGCCGCCTGAGCCGGTAGCGCCGCACTGACCGACGAACAGCACGAGGCTCTTTGTCGGGTCGTAATTGAAGGCGTGGTCAAGAGTAATGCTTGTCCACTGACCTACGGCGTGAGTTAATGTGGTTGACGCTGCATAATAAACCGTATCGAAAGTACCCGAATAAAATGCACCCGATACGAGATTTGTTATTGTATCCTGAGCCATCAAAATCCGAAGGTCAGTGTAAGTCCTTGTTCCCGCTCCTGAGTGGCGGAAATAAACTTTTGTTATTTTCATTCCTGCAGGAAGGGGAGTCGGCTGATTGAACTCTCCTGCCAGAAAGAGTGAATTGACTGCTTTTCCGCCGGCGACATTAAACGGAAATGAATTACTTGTAGTGCCTGTATTAAGATTGTAATACATAGGCGTCTGCGCCATTAGATTCAGGAATGATCCAAAAATTAGGAAGAGGATTAAAAGGTATAACTTTTTCATTCTTTTACCTTTCATTTTTAGTTTGATAATACTGCTTGAAATAGATAGTGCATTTTTGAAAGAATATTCAAAAAAATCAAGTCAGTAAATAAGTTAACAAACATTTATAGAATATTCACGGATTTATTTTTATGAAGGGAAACAGGTTTCATTTCACATACAGTACTTCTGTCCGATGAAACCTTTTTATTGTGATAGTTGATTATAAAGAGACGGAATCCCTTTAAAAAGGTTATTCCGAGTGATTTTCAAAAAGGGTAAGATTCGATATGAATTGAGATTATTTCATTGTGTTAAATGAATAATAATATTACTATATTAACGTATTACAATTTATTTTTCACGGGAGGAAAAATGAAGAAAATCGCAATCTCACTCGTTTTGATTTTCACTGTTTACTTTTCATTTTTTGTTTCAAATTCCGATGCGCAGTGGACACAAACGAACGGACCGAATGGCGGATGGTGCGAATCAATGTGTGTTCACGGCGGATATCTGTACGTGAGCGCGCACGGTTCGGTTATCTTCCGCTCCTCGGATAACGGCAATTCCTGGTCAAAGGTTCACGCTTTCCCTTTTTATATGAGTGAAAATACTCTTACGTCGCACGGGTCATATCTTTTCATCGCAACATCCAGCAATGGAGTCTGGAGGTCTTCTGATAACGGGATTTCCTGGACAGAGGCTAACACAGGATTCCCTTACAATATTTACCCTGTGGAGAATATTGTAGTCTCGGGGCAATACCTGATTTGCGGAGCGTACAGATTATACCGCTCATCAAATTACGGAAATAACTGGGATAGTTGCACAAACGGAATGGCTGTACCTCTTTCGATTTACCGGTTAAGCGTGTTTGGAAATAAGGTTTATGCCGGGACTACTAAAGGGGCATACGTATCGACGAACAACGGCGGCGACTGGACGTCGATTAATAACGGCATCTCTACACAGTCGGTTCTAAAAATATCGTCTGACGGAACCAGTCTTTACGCGGGCGCTTCGAACGGCGTATATAAGTCAACGAATCAGGGAGCTCAGTGGTTCGCGATTAACAACGGTCTGCCTTCAACCTGGTTTTATGATGTTTTTTACGATGGAACGTATTTGCTTGCAACGACGCTTTCGGGAATGTACAGGTCATCAAACGCAGGACAAAACTGGGAGGGATGCAATAACGGACTAACGAGCAATTCATCAATCCGATATTATTCGCCGGGTACAAGATTGTTCGCATTGCTCTGGGGCGGCGCGGGCATTCAATACACAACAAATCACGGAAGCGATTGGATAGTTTCAAACAGCGGGTATCGTAACTTTTTTTCCGACTTCATAGCCGTAAAGGATAATAAAATATACGTGTGCGGTTACCAGCAGGGGCTCGCTGTTTCAACGGACGACGGCGCGACGTGGCAGAATATCTTTAATACAACGATAGACAGGTTTGTAAGAAGCGTCGCGGCAAACAACACTTGCGTCTTTATAAGTACAACCAATAAAGGTATGCTTAAATCAACCAATAACGGAATAAACTGGATTTCGTGCAATAACGGAATTGATTCATCGGACACGAAATCGCTTTTTGCTTATGACGATGTTGTCATAGCGTCAAACACGTATAATTCAACGTCATTCTGCTCAACGAATAACGGAGCAAACTGGACAGCCTTTTCTTCGCCGAATACTATTGAAGCGACGGCGCGAATAGGTAATGTGATGCTTGCAAGCAATTCATCGATGGAAGGAGGCGGAATGATACGCTCTACGAACAAGGGTGTCACCTGGTTTAATGCATATGTAAACTTTTTCCCGACCTGTCTCGCGGCGAAGGACAGCGTTTTCTACTCATACGGATTAAGTAATTTTTATAAATCAACAAATCTTGGCCTGAACTGGATACAGTTCCCGTCGGACCTGCCCTTAAGCCCGGCAAATTTATACGTAATCGATAATAAACTCGTAAGCATATCGGGCAAATACGTTTATACGAGTTCCAATAACGGAACGAACTGGATTTCAAAAAGCCAGGGTCTGCCAATTCAGGAAGAATTAGGCTCTTTGGCAGTGAAAGGCGCAAACGTATTCATTACAACATCACACAGCAGTGTCTGGAAAATAACTAAGACCGACCTGCTCCCGGTCCGTGAGGTATCAAATGAAATACCGGCATCTTATTCATTGTCGCAGAACTACCCCAATCCGTTCAATCAAACTTCAATCTTCAAATTTCAATGTTCAATGAAAGGTCACGTGAATGTTTCGGTTTACGACATAGCAGGCAGGGAAGTGC
>CALGII010000208.1 GCA_937915485.1 uncultured Ignavibacteriota bacterium
GATGCCGCCCCTACGGGGCTTATTGCCGATACATTTTGTTTCTATTCGATGCCGCCCCTACGGGGCTTATTGCCGATACATTTTGTTTCTATTCGATGCCGCATCGCCACGGCGACCCCTACGGCTCTACGGGGCTTACGCATATCATTATTCTCAAATCGTCATTTACGAATTTCCTTTTTCATCAATCAATTACTAATTACCAATTATTAATTACTAATTGCTCTTATAACTCTTTTCCGTTTTCGAAGAGGAGGAATTTTTCTGCCTGCACTACGTCATCTTCACTGCCGATGAAAAGCGGCGTGCGCTGGTGAAGGCTGTCGGGCTGTATATCGAGGATTCTCTTCTCCCCGTTCGTTGCTCTGCCGCCTGCCTGTTCGACTATGAACGCGAGCGGATTCGCTTCGTACATCAGGCGGAGTTTTCCGTTCCTGTTCTTTTCATCCGCGGGATATATGAAGATGCCCCCGTAAAGTAGGTTTCTGTGAAAGTCCGCTACAAGCGAGCCGACGTACCTTGAAGAGTACGGTCTTCCCGTCTTGCCGTCGGAAGCCTTGAGGTAATCGATGTATTTCCGCATTCCCGAAGACCACTTGCCGTAGTTGCCTTCGTTTGCAGAATATGTTTTAGATTTTTTCGGTATTGTCATGTTCCGGTATGAAAGTAGAAATTCACCGACAGACGGGTCAAGCGTGAATCCGTGCACGCCCTTTCCCGCGGTGTAAACCATTATCGTACTTGAGCCGTAAACGACGTAGCCCGCCGCGACCTGCCTGTAGCCGGGCTGGAGGCAGTCCTCAATAGTGCCGGGTCCTTTCGTCGAAATTCTTTTGTATATCGAGAAAATTGTTCCGATTGATATGTTCGCGTCTATGTTCGACGAGCCGTCGAGAGGGTCGAAATGAACGATGTACTTGTGTGAAAAATCGTTGTAAACCTCGTCGATTGGAACGAAAGTCTCTTCCTCTTCCGAGCACAACGCGCAGGCGTGTCCGCCCATTTGCATTATTCTTTTCAACAGCGTGTTTGCGTAATCGTCGAGTTTCTTGACTTCCTCTCCCTGCACGTTTTTTTCGCCCGTCATCCCGAGTATGTCAATAAGCCCCGCGCGGTTTACTTCGAGGGAAATTACCTTGCACGCGAGAGCGATGTCACCGAGCAAATCCGATAACTGCCCGGTCGCTTCGGGAATCTTCCGCTCTTCCTCAATTATGTGCCTGTAAAGTGTTTGTAGTTTGTTAAGCATTACTTTTCAATTTGTAATTAGTAATTATTAATTAGTAATTATGAGATAGCAGTCATTTGTAAAACAAATATTCAGGTTTTGTCATTCCCGCACAGCAGGGAAAAAAAGTTTTCTGCAATTTCTTTTTGTAACCCCGCCTTTAAAACGTGAAAAAGATAAACAAACCAATGGACTTTAGTCTTCAAATATAAACGTATGTTCTAAAGCCCCTTTCTTATGCTATCCTTTTTCCACGCTTATGAGTGGGATTAGTATTTCCGGTCATTATCCTTTCAAATAGTATCTTTCAAAAGTCCGCTATTACGAATTACAATTAATAATTAATAATTACTAATTGTCAGTTGATAATCGCTTCCGCCGCTTCCTTTATCCTGTCCACGCCCACGATTTGTATCTTATATTTCTTCGTGTTCAGATTTTTTATGTTGTTCTTTGGAAGGATTATTCTTTTGAACC
>CALGII010000209.1 GCA_937915485.1 uncultured Ignavibacteriota bacterium
GAATTCTCATTCTACAAGAACTGAGCATCGAAGTAATTCGAAGTGCCATTAAATCAATTGAATTTTACGTTTGAAATGCCAATCATTGTGAAATTTTATCACCCGTATGAAGAAAATTAAACTCCAGTTACACACAAGAATCATAATCGGTTTATTTCTCGGCGTGATTTTCGGTGCGCTATTCAGCGTGAGCACTTCCGAATTAGTCGTGGTATCTTCATCGGGTGAAACATCCGTATCCGGCTGGAGCGAAGTAAGGTTCTTCAGGCAGGACTCTCTCATATCCTCATTCGATTCAAAGTCGCAACTGCAGATAATAAAGTATTTCAAAAAAATCAGCGCAGGAAAAGACGGGCGTGAAACCGTATTGAAAGTATCTTATCCCGACGGCAGCGCGTCGGAGCATAAGGCCGTTTCGGAGATACGCAAGCCGAAGTCCGCGGGCACTGTCATCAAGCCTATCGGCGACATATTCATACGTCTTCTTAACATGATAGCCGTTCCGCTAGTACTTGCATCGCTCATAGTGGGCGCGGCGTCGCTATCGGACCTGAAACACGTTGCGAAAATCGGCGGTAAGACAATCGGGTTTTACGCGATTACCGCGGTTGTCGCGATAACAATCGGGCTTGTCGCGGCGAACCTGATTCGTCCTGGCGATTACATGCCTTCGGAGACGAAGAACGCGCTGCTTGAAACGTATCAGGACGAGGCGAGTTCGAAGATACAGCAGACAACGTCATTGAACATTACGGATTTTCTTGTAAACATAGTGCCGAAGAATCCGTTCAAGGCGATAGCAGAGGGCGATTTTCTTCAGATAGTATTCTTCTCGATTCTTTTCGGGATATTTCTGGCTCAGATAGGGAAGGACAAATCGGGACCCGTGATTAATTTTTTCGAAGGTGTGAGCGCCGCGATGATTAATCTGGTCGAGAAAATAATGTACGTCGCGCCAATCGCCGTGTTCGCGCTCATTTCTGCGACAGTGGCGGAGTTCGGGTTCAGCATACTTCAGACACTGCTGTTGTATTCCCTGACGGTGGTTCTCGGTCTTTCGATAATAACATTCATAGAATATCCCGCGCTTCTCAAAATATTTTCAAAGATTAGTATAAGGGATTTTCTGAAAACGCAGAGGCAGGTTATGGCGGTTGCGTTCACGACGAGTTCATCGGCGGCGACACTTCCGATTACGATGGACATTTGCGAGAAGAAACTCGGCGTACCGAACAGGATAGCGAGTTTCGTTCTTCCGCTCGGCACGACTATAAACATGGACGGCACGGCGCTTTATCAGGCGGTGGCGGCGATGTTCATAGCGCAGGTTTACGGATTCGATTTGAACCTGTCGCAGCAGTTGACGATAGTATTGACGGCGGCTCTCGCCGCGGTGGGAACGGCGCCTGTTCCGAGTGTCGGGCTGATAATGCTTATTATAGTGTTGAAGTCAGTCGGCGTGCCGGAAGAGGGAATCGCGCTTATAATCGGGGTTGACCGCCTGCTGGATATGTGCAGGACCGTTCCGAACGTTCTTGCCGATTCGCTTGCCTGCGTCGTCATAGCGAAATCCGAAAATGAACTCGGGGAAATCAAACCCGAATAGCGTCAGGAAATATCAATTCTGTAATCCAGTTCGAGGGCTTTTCTGTAAACGGCGGAGACGCCGCAGTATTTTTCCATAGAAAGTTTTACGGCGTGTTCGACCTTTTCGCGTGGAATCTCTTTTCCTTTCAGGGAATATACGATTAACATCT
>CALGII010000210.1 GCA_937915485.1 uncultured Ignavibacteriota bacterium
ATTTCGAAAACAAATCTCGACGGATTCTCTTCAAAATTTGAGAATGTCTCATCCGCTGATATAAAACTCGGTTTTTCAAATGAAAGATATCACAACAGAAAGGGACTTACTAAGTATATATTCGCTTACTTTAATTTCGGAAACTTTTCTTCAGATATCGACGCGAGAGAGAAAACGGCGGGAAACCTTGAATCAAGCAATTGGCGTTTCGGTTTCGGACGCAAGGAAGGTTATCCTATACGCTTCGGCGAAGGTTCGTTCTCAATACTTCCTTACACTTCCGGTCAGATGACCTGGACGCGGCTCGGCATGAACAGCCTGCCTGATTCTTCTAATCTAACGGACTTGAACAGACTTCTTCTTTTCGACAAGTCATTCCGTTTCGGACACGCGTGGGAAGGCGGACTCAGCGTGAATGTATCGCGCAACTTCGCTCTAAACGCGGGCTATGAACGCTCCAACACATATCAGAGATATCTTTTCTGGAAAAACACGGGAAGCGTGCTGATTGAAGAGGTCGGAGTCGGATTGATTGACGGTTTCGTGAGAAAAATACTGCATCGTGAACCCGTTGCCGGCTCAATAGTAAATTTCGTGCTTAAGAACGCATATTATTTCGGCATCTATCAACTGCGCTCAAAAGAAATGAACTGGCCTTTCGGCGGCGAAGCGGCATTGAACTTCGATACGTTCAAATTCGGAGTCACTGTAACTTTTTAAAATTTCTTAAATATTTCTATAAGAAAATCCCCGTTTCAAAACGGGGATTTTTATTAAACAATCCTTTACCTTGTTTTCACACAAAAAATTTCGGGACATTTCACTCTTCACTTTATCAATATCATTTTTCTTGAATCCATTTTTATCCCGTCGGCGAAAAGTGCATAAATGTAAACGCCGCTCGCTAATCCGCTTCCGTTAATCGCTGTTTCGTAAACACCCGCTTTCAGTCTTGAATTGACAAGCGTTTTCACCTCCTTTCCCATAATATCATACACGGATATCCTTACCCCAGATGTTTTTGGTATTTCAAACTTGATAACCGACGATGGATTAAACGGATTCGGATAATTCTGGTGCAGGCGGAATTTATCAGGCTCTTCTGTTCCGGTACCGCTTACACCCGATGGTATCGGACAATACCACACTTTCCCCGCGCCGGCGCCGCAGTAAACTATCGCGTCGTTGTATGAATTAAGGCAGTCAAACCAGGTGTTCGTGCCTTCGTCCAGTGTCCAGTTAATGCCTCCGTTTGTCGTGAATAGTATCGCGCCTGTATAAGGCGTTCCGTGAGCAGCATAACCCCAGTCAGGGTCCGTGAAAAGAATATCATTTATTTGAACATATGTGTATTGAGCAACGGGATTGTCCTGAAAGAACCAGTTCAGTCCGCCGTTCGTGGTCTTGTAAATATTCTTCTTATCGAGATTGCTCGCGCCAATCCAGCCGGTAAGGGGATTCTGGAAATTAATGCAAAGCAGAGCGTTGGCGTTATTCGATGTCGGCGGAATTCCGGTGAAATAATTAATAAAATTCGCTCCGCCGTTAGTTGTTTTCATAAGGAAATTTTTCCCGCATATCCAGCCTGTTGAACTGTTAAACCAGTATTGTCCGGATAATTCGTTCTCCGCGGAAGTCGAAACGATAACCTCCGTCCAGTTTACTCCGCCGTTAGTCGTTTTAATTATGCAGGAGTTGTAATACATACCCTGCCTTCCGATTGCGAAGCCCGTGTTGGCATCGAAAAAATAGACAGAATTGAGAACTCCCGCTATCGGAGGCGGCACCTGCCTTACCCAGTTGACACCTCTGTTCGTTGTCTTTCTGATTTGCAATGCCCCTCCTACTGTCCAGCCGGTAAACTGATTAATAAAATAAACTCCGTTATATGTCGTGGTAAAAGTTGTATCATTAAACGATACCGACGTCCAGTTATAACCGCCGTTGCTGGTCAATACAAGCCCCATTCCTATATGGGATGCCCAGCCCATGTATGAAATAAACTGAACAGACGTAATCTGATTTGTGGTAGATGTCTGGTAACTGTTCCATAACGGAAATCCTTCCGACGAAGAAGTAACCGGATCGCCGTAAGAATGAATAAAATAGTTCGCGTCCTGAATATGAATATAGTTTTTTTGAGCGGGAACATTTTGAACGCAAACTACTAATGCTAATATTAGTATTAACTGCTTCATTTAGAAAAGTATTTAAACTTGTTGATAAATCTAATCATCCTGTTTCTTTATTCATATTACTTAATAACAACCATTCTTTTTATATCGGAATAATCTCCCGCTGTCAATCTGTAAAAATAGACTCCGCTCGACAGGTCGCCTGAATTGAACATTACGATATAATCTCCCGCGCTCTGATATCCGCTTGTCAGCGTTCTTACTTCTCTTCCGAGCATATCATATATTTTCAGATTCACTTCCGAGTTCTTCGGTATGGAATAAGATATTCTTGTAGCCGAGTTGAATGGATTGGGATAATTCTGAGATAATTTGAAAACCGAAGGCGTTTCATTTTCATTAATGCCAA
>CALGII010000211.1 GCA_937915485.1 uncultured Ignavibacteriota bacterium
ATAATATATTTTAAAAATCCCGGCAACGCCGTTACACAAAGAGAAAAAGACGAATACCGTTTCCGAACAAAAGCAAGCGTGGTTATTCCTGAAATGATTTCGGCGTATAAGGAAAAACAAAAATCGGCGGGAGAAAATAAACCAAAAAGAATCGTCGGCGGGTGCTGATTGCTATTGTTCGATAGATACAGGATTTGCTCTTAACGCGCCTGATGACGCGATAAATGCGTTTGACGTTCGAAAATTATTTGTACTAAGCCTTGCCTGCGTAAGGACAGGTTCTATGACTTTTTTCCTTTTACCGCGAATCCCTGCGCCATGCTGCCGAGCAGACCGCCCGTCAGCGCGCCGTATGCGGTCATTATAATCCAGTTCGATTGAAGCGGGCACGTGCCCGAAAGACAACCGACATACTTCCAGTATAGGAGCCCGCCCGCCATTCCGAGCGCGGTTCCCGCTATGGTGATTATATTCTTTTTGATTTTTTCGCTCATTTTCGTTATGCTTAAACAGTCGTCGCCGCGACTTCAATTTCCGGCGGATTGTGCAAATGCTTCTT
Organism: uncultured Ignavibacteriota bacterium; assembly: GCA_937915485.1. Classification (GTDB taxonomy): domain Bacteria; phylum Bacteroidota; class Ignavibacteria; order Tepidaquicellales; family Tepidaquicellaceae; genus CAIKZJ01. Next base: position 560 of record CALGII010000211.1, read on the forward strand.
TACCGCGCATAGGTTCGCGGCGTTTATGACGGCATCCCTGTATTTGTCCGGAAAATCCTGCGGCAGTTGTATGTCAAGTTTAATCCTGCCTATGAGCCTTGTATCGGGGTTGAACTCCATCGATTGCAAAATCCTGATTTCCTCCGTGGGAATCCCCCTCTGGTCGCAGAATGACTTAACGTAAATTCCGGCGCAGGTCCCTATCGAAGCCAGAAAAAGGTCGAAAGGAGCCGGAGCTGTGTCTTCGCCGCCCGCCTGAACGGGTTGGTCGGTTCTTATTTCATGTCCGTTGTGAAGCGCTATTACCTGCTTCTTGCCTTCAAAATATATTTCCATGTCGTATTATTGTTTCTGTAAAATTAGGAATAAAGGTTGCTATTAGCAAGTATAAAATTCGTGTCTGGTATGTAAGCGTGAAATCGTAAATATTGACGAATGCGGTATCAAAATTGTCGAAATACGAAAAAGAGGTTTTAAATTCGTTTTGTTTTACCCGTGTTTTTCTGGCACAGGTTTTGATTGAATATGTGTAATTGATAAATTAAAACTTAAAATTCAAAATGAAAAAACTTCTGATTATTGCGTTTGTGCTGTTAACCGTAACTATGGCAAACGCGCAGGTTTCCTCGAGAATGTGGGGAAATGACAATGTTCAAACTATTACAGGAACCGTAACCGACAACCAGAGACCGTCCGCTTATATGAAATCCGGCGATGGCACGGAATATCTCGTGCATCTTGGACCGGTTTGGTTCTGGGACCAGAGCAAGTATATGCTCGAACTTGCCGAAGCGACGATTAAAGGCAACGTGAAAGTCCTTAACGGAATAAATCATCTGTATCCTTTTACAATCGAGCAAAAAGGAAATACTATGGTGCTTGCCGACGATAACGGCGTCACCAAATGGGGCAATAAGGGCAACGGGAGAGGGTACTACCGGAATAACAGCGGGAACAATAATCCCAACAACTGCGGAAATTGTCCGTGCTATGGTAACAAACGCGGCAACGGAAATGGCAATGGAAACGGCAATGGCTGGGGACGCGGCAATTGCTGGAGAAATAACTAGCGGAAAGTAATAATATATTGAAAAGCCGCGTATCCCAAACGCGGCTTTTT
>CALGII010000212.1 GCA_937915485.1 uncultured Ignavibacteriota bacterium
CTGCTAAATGTTAACTGTAACCTGCTATTTGAATCAAGAAAACTGATTTTTAAAGAAATCGAAATCTTTCCGGCTCATTCCATCGGGTTTCTCTTTATAATTCGTTTCCTGCGCGCCTGTTGTTTCAGTTTTTTTCTTAGCGGCGACAAAATCTTCCGATTTGAGTATTTCACATCCGCAAGCCCTGGCAATGCTGAGAATCCCGTTGTCGGACGTCACCACTGCAATAGGAATTTTGCTGTAATTGTCTTCAATGTATTTCCTGATAACGTCGTCCGCGGATTTCTTGCCCGAAAAAATTATCCTGTCGGACTTAATGCCGCTAAATCCGTCAAAAACGAGAACGAGTCTATCCTGTTTTGATAGTTTCTGCTTAACCGTTTCAAATAGCGAATACTGCGCCGCCTCGGGGTTTTCCGAAAATAATTTTTTCAGCCCCGGCGTTTTGTGCAGCAGGTTGTTGCCGTCTATGATTACGGTTCTCATTTTTATGGGCGTATTCTGTTTGGTCTTCTCGCGAACGGAATGGCTTCTCTTATGTGCTCGAGATTACAAATCCACGAAACCATTCTTTCAATGCCGAGTCCGAATCCCGAATGCGGCACGCTTCCGTATCTTCTAAGGTCAAGGTACCATTCAAATTCGCTCATCGGAAGTCCGTGCTCCTTGATTCTTTCCTCAAGGTACTGAAGGTTGTCTTCCCTTTGCGAGCCGCCGATAATTTCTCCGAATCCTTCGGGCGCGAGAACGTCGACTCCGAGCGCGAGTTTGGGATTCTCCGGGTCGCGTTTCATGTAAAATGCCTTGGCTTCTGCTGGCCAGCGGTGAACCATAACAGGCTTGTCGAAATCCTCGACTATAGCCTCTTCGTGCGGCGCGCCGAAATCCTCACCCCACGGGAACGGACGTATGTGCTCTTCGCCGTTCGCGGTTTTTCTTATTAGAGGAACGTCTTTCTTTTTTAATATCTCAACCGCTTCATCGTATGTTATTCTCGGGAAAGGTTTCACTACTTTCTCAAGTTTTGACAGGTCCCTGCTGAGATAATCAAGTTCGCTTTTCTTGTTCTTTATAACTCTCTGTACCACGTACGTGAGAAAATCCTCAATCATATCCATATCGTCGTCAATGTCGAAGTAAGCCATCTCGGGCTCCATCATCCAGAACTCTGTTATGTGCCTGCGCGTCATCGAATTTTCCGCTCTGAACGTTGGTCCGAGCGTGTAAACTTTTCCGAGCGCGAGAGCGCCCGACTCGGCATACAACTGACCCGACTGCGAAAGATACGCTTTTCCGAGGTCGAAATAATCCGTCGAGAACAGTGTTGACGTACCTTCGCAGGCGTTAGGCGTGAATATAGGCGCGTCGAAAAGTATGAACCCGTTCGCGTACATATAATCGCGTATTGACTGCAGGATTTCGTTCCTGACGCGCATTATAGAAGCCTGTCTTGGCGAACGAAGCCACAGGTGCCGCCTGTCGGCGAGAAAGTCAACTCCGTGCTCCTTCGGCGTTATCGGATACGGCTCGGCGACGGAAACAACTTCGAGACCGCTGACCTGAAGTTCGTAAACGTTTTCTTTCTTCGGGTGTTTCGTAACCGTTCCCGTCACTATCACGGAAGATTCCTGCGTCAGTTTGCCGAAATCATCCCACACCTGCTCGCTTACGCTCTTCTTTGAGACGACGCCCTGTATAAGTCCCGTTCCGTCGCGGAATTCGGGAAACATAAGTTTTCCCGACGACCTTATGTTGTAAAGCCATCCTTTTATCGTGACTTCTTTGTCAACGTGTTCGGAAATTTTGTCAATGTAAACCCACATAAAATTTATTATGAATTATTAAAAATTTATTTTAAAATTTAAAAGTTTCCGCGTATCCCTGAACAGCCCCGTTCTCGAATTGTCCGATACGTCGAAATCGAACAGGTGCGCGTCAACGTACGCGTCAAAAATATTTATAAGATAAACAAGAGCCGCGTACAGGTAAAACTGGTCGCGCTGGTCGCGGTAAAAATCCCTCAGCGTTTTAAGCCTCGTGTCTCCGTTCAGATTTTCCGGCGACTGCGAATTCACGTACGCGTCTCTGTAATCAATATACTTATTGTTGTTACGCGCGATTTCGTAAATGAAATATCCGCCGAAAGCCCATATAACCGGAATTTTCCAGTATGCCTTGTTGTAAACCTGACCGAGTCCGGGCACGACCGCCGAATAAAGCACCGCTTTAAGCGGAGAGCGCGTCATTCTGAAAACCGCATCGAGAGTATCTTTCTTCTTCATCGTATCTTTAAGAACCACGCTTTCGAGTTCAAGTCTTTTGAACGAAAAATCGACACCCGCCGAATCCTGCGCGGACAAGCCTTTGCTTAGAAACAGCGAGCAGATTAAGGCGCATACGAAAAAAGCATCCTGCAACTGCAAGATGCTTTTAACAGGTTTCCCAAACTTTAGTCTATAATTCAACTCTCACTTTAGAGTATATTATTTTTACGGTTGATTTCCCTGATTGTTCTGGTCGCCGGCAGGCTGTTGCTGCTGAGGCTGTTCATTCGGAACATTCGGGCTCGGATAAGTCTGCGTTCCGGCATTTTTCTGTATAATGCTTTCGCTCGTACCCGTACCGCCTTTACTTATGAAAAGATTCAGGAGCAAGGAACCCAGTAAAAACGTAATCGCAAGAACAACTGTTGTTTTCGAAAGAAAATCGGATGTTCTTCTCGCGCCGAACATAGTTGTAACACCCGTTCCGGCTATCGGTCCGACAAGACCGCTGCCCTTTGATGACTGCAGAAGCACTGCTATCGACATTACGATGCACACCAGGGCCAATATTATTATAAATAGAGTTATCATAGTCGGTTAAATTACATTATAAACGACTAATTTTCAAGCCATTAATTGTCATCGGGAATGCCGTTTCTGTCATCGTCTCTGAATACGTTTTTGAACGAATTTCTGATGTTTTCGGTGATTGTATCCTCATATGATGGATTTCGCGGGTCAATTTCTCCCTCATTTTGCAAAAACCACTGCAATTTATTGACTATCATCGTCAGATTCAGTTTCGGCGTTGAAATATTTATCGCGTTGTTCATCTTAAGCACGATGTTTACGGTCTTTCTCGATTTGAAAACGAACGAATTGCCGTTATACGTGCCCTTAATGCGGATGGTTTAATCCGCGGGAAGAATTTTCCCCGCGACCTCACCGAAGCCGATTCTGAAATCTTTGTTTTCGCAGTAAGCGGACATAATCACCGTGTCGCCGTCTTCGATGAATTTTCTTTCTTCTTCCGAAGGCAGTTTCAACGGCTCCGTTCCGCGCCAGGTGATTTCAAGCATCGAGCCCCTCGAATCTTTCGACGGTCCGCTGATAGTACCGGAAGCCATCAGGTCTCCCGTACGTGTATTGCAGCCGTTCACGGTGTGATGAGCGAGATGCTGCCTCATATTGTAATAGAGGTATTTGTAGTTTGATTTGCAGATTGTATAAGGCGTTTCCATTTTTTCCGATTTCAAACTAACTTCGAGATTAATGTCGAAAGTCGGATTGCCTTTTGTATGAAGGTAAGGAAGTAGTTCCTTTTCGAATTTCGGTCCTTCCGTCCTGAACGGCTCGAGCGCGTCGAGCGTGACGACCCACGGAGAAACGGACGTCGCGAAATTTTTCGCGAGGAAAGGTCCGAGCGGCTGGTATTCCCAGTTCTGAACGTCGCGCGCGCTCCAGTCGTTGACAATAACCATCCCGAAAATGTGCTCCTCCGCTTCATCGGCGGGAATGCTTTCGCCGAGGTCGTTCCCCGTGCCGACAAAAAATCCCATCTCGAGTTCGAAGTCGAGTTGTTTGGACGGACCGAACACAGGCGGCTTTTCGGGGTCCGGTCGCGTCTGCCCTTTTGGTCTTTTCACGTCAGTACCGCTGACGACGACCGAACTCGAGCGTCCGTGGTACGCGATTGGAATGTGAAGCCAGTTCGGCATCAGAGCGTTTTCCTTTCCCCTGAACATTTCGCCGACGTTCGAGGCGTGTTCGCGCGAAGAATAAAAATCGGTATAGCCGCTTATTTCAACGGGCAAAACCATCTTAACGCGCTTCGCGGGTATAATGCACATATTCCTGTGTTCCGGATTGTCGCGCAGTTTCGGATTGCTTTCAGCAAACAAATCCTGAAGCAGTTTTCTTACCGCGCGGGAAATCACCCTTCCGAGAGACATGAAATGGTTCAGCGAAACGCCCGTAAAAAGTTTCCCGTCCTTATTCATGATTTCATCGAAGTAGCCGAGTCTTTCAAGCGTTTTCAGGTCGATTACGTAATCGCCAAGCGCGGTGCAGATGCTTTTTTCGCCGTTCATTTCATAGACGCCGAACGGAAAATTTTCCGGCGGGAAATGAGAATTCCTGTTGCAATGTATGAATGATTTCATTCGTTTGTTTTATTAGTAAAATATTTCAGGTGTTGAACCAGAGTCCGATGTTCTTCAAATCCTCTCTCGGCTCATCGAAACTGCAACTACCGAAAGACGTGACGAATCCGCTCCTCGCCTTCATTGTCTTTTCGGCATCAGCGGCGATGTCGTTCCAGTAAAACTCGTCTTCCGAAAAAACGAAACCCGTGCTCGATTCGTCCGAAAGAATTTCTTTCAACTCTTTCATCGATAACGTATTTGCGAAGTGCAAAATTCCCGCGCCGAAAATATTCAGGAATCCGTGCATCTTCGTACCGACAGTTCTGTTGAAATGCCTTACGGGATGATGCAGACCCGCGGTCGCTTTGAAGTGCGCCTGATTTTCCTTGCAGGCGTCTAATGCGGCGGCAACCTGCTCTATAGTCGGGAACGCATCGGGCGTTACTCCGCCCGTCCTGAGTTTAAATCCCGCGCGGCCGCCCTTGTGGTCGCACTCCGCCGCCGCCTCGGCGGTTTTGGAAAATATTGTTTCGTACTTCGCGTTTATTTCAGGCTCGACGTATAAACGCGCGCCTGTAAGGTCGTAATTATTTATTATCTCGCTCGATTTGTTCAGAAGTTTCTTCAACGAGTAGTTGGCGAACGTATTTATCATCCCCGATGAAATTTTCGCCTCGAGCGAACTAACGGATATCTTGCCCGTATTCGCCGCGAGTATATCCCTTATGATGCCGCATTCCTTTTCGAGCATCGATTTGAATTCTTTCTGGTCCTGTCCGCCCGTAATCAGTATTGAAAAATCTATCCATCTGCCGCCTTTGTATCCGTCGAGAATTTTCTTCACGTCTTTCTTCGCGAATATATCCGAAAAGGATTTCACCGAGCATACGAATTTCGATATAATCCATTCGTCTTCGGATTCGAGATATTGTATATAATTCGCGAACGCCGGTTTCAAGCCCAGAACCGCCGGAGGGTACATACCCGCATAGTCGATTATTCCCCTCATGAATTCTTTGAAAATATTCGCCTCCATAAAAGAATATTTGTTTTCCCTGTTTGACATAATTTATGCAAATTTATTCAATTATTTAATGGTAAATAAAAATTTTTTCGGATTCGGTGTTTTTTTTTCGCGTCGTCATTACACTGCCGCTTCGGATTATCTTTAATTTTTTATATCTGATTTTTGATTTTTGATATCTTAACGGGAATCACGGGTCGAAGCACCGTACTTGTAAAAAGGGAGATTGATAAAATGTGTTTTATCTGACGTCTGAAAGATTTATTTTAGCGCATAAATATTTTCATAAAAAAATAAAACACTTTTTAAAATGGCAGCAAAGAAAGAATACTTAAGGGAAACTATAGAGCATATTGACATAAAGAAGCACAATGTAATTGAACTCGTGGACTCGTACAGGAACATGGCGTTTCAGGCGAGGAACCTGTACAGGGCTGCGAAGTATTACGACATGATGCTTGCCGACGGCAACTGTTCCGTGATTCTGTGCCTTGCGGGCTCGCTATTCTCGGCGGGACTGAAGAACGTCGTGGTTGACATGGTGAGGAACAACATGGTTGACGCGATAGTTTCGACAGGCGCCATAATGGTTGACCAGGATTTCTTCGAAGGGCTCGGCTTCAAGCATTACATGGGAACGCAGTTCGTTGACGACGCGGAACTGCGCGAACTTATGATTGACAGGATTTACGACACTTACATCGACGAAGAGGAACTGCGCGAATGCGATTTCACCGTGGGAAAAATCTGCGATGCTCTCGAGCACAGACCGTATTCGTCGCGCGAGTTTATACGCCACATGGGCGAATACCTGTCGAAGCACGGCAAGAACAAGGACTCCGTCGTTCTCGCCGCTTACGAAAACGACGTGCCGATTTTCGTGCCCGCATTCTCCGACTGCTCGGCGGGCTTCGGTTTCGTTCATCACCAGTGGCACAATCCGGACTCTTACGTGTCAATCGATTCGGCGAGGGATTTTCTTGAACTTACTCAGATAAAACTCAAGGCTTACGAAACGGGTATTTACATGGTCGGCGGAGGCGTCCCGAAGAATTTTACGCAGGACGTTGTTGTTGCAGCCGACGTGCTCGAAAAAGAAGTGCCGATGCATAAATACGCGATTCAGATTACGGTAGCGGACGAAAGAGACGGCGCTCTCTCCGGCTCCACTCTGAAAGAAGCGAGTTCGTGGGGAAAAGTCGATACGACTTACGAGCAGATGGTCTATGCAGAGGCGACAATCGCGATGCCTCTGATTTCAGGTTACGCCTATCACAAGGGCAACTGGAAGAACAGGAAGAAAAGAGAATTCTCGAAAATGTTTGAGATGTCAAAAGTAAATTTCTGATTTCGGTTTAATTTATAAAAAGGCTGCCCTTTATGAGCAGCCTTTTTTATTCGAGTTTTATCGGTTAATGCTTCCGGCAAAATGTTTTAACAATACCTTCCTTAAAAAATGAGTATCATAATCCGATTAAACGGATTATTTTTACTCATCACCAATGAAAAAAATCAAATTCAAAACCGAGATTCTCCGTAACGGAAACATGGACGCAACTTACGTGCTTTTTCCGTACGACACGAAAGAATTATTCGGAACAGGCGGGCGCGTCAAAGTTAAAGCGCAATTCGACGGAATCCCCTACCGCGGCTCGCTCGCGCCGATGGGGCTTTGCAATCACGTCCTGATACTTACAAAAGATGTAAGAGCGAAGACAGGCAAGAAAGCCGGTGATATTATTGAAGTGGTCATCGAACAGGACAACGAGGAAAGGACTATCGAGACGCCGCGGGACTTCCTGAAGGAACTGAAGAAAGCGGGGCTCGCGGAATTTTTCGAAAAGATGTCTTACACTCACAGGAAAGAATATGTGAATTCCGTGACTGAAGCGTTTAAGCCCGAAACACGAGCACGGCGGATTTCAAAAGCCATAGAAATGATTTCAGAAATCAAATCACGCAAGAAAAGTTAATGTCATTTCCCGAAATACTAATAATCGCCGTCGGGCTTGCAATGGACGCTTTCGCGGTATCGATTGGAGCGGGCACGCTGACGAGCATGCGCGGGATGCGTTCGAAAGTCCGCCTGGCTTTTCATTTCGGAATGTTTCAGTTTTTAATGCCCGTCATCGGTTGGTTCCTCGGAAACACTGTGCAGACGTATGTCGAAATGTACGACCACTGGATAGCGATGATTCTGCTTTCGTACATCGGCATAAAGATGATTTATGAAAGTTTCGGAAAGAGCGGCGAAGCGAAGCAGGACCCGTCGAAAGGAAGAAACCTTATTATACTCAGCATAGCGACGAGCATTGACGCTCTCGCCGTGGGCTTCACGCTTGCGATGCTGAATGTCAGCATCTGGTATCCGTGCATTATTATTGGAATCGTGACGGGACTATTGAGCATAATCGGAATTCAACTCGGGGCGCGCCTCGGAATCCGCTTCGGCAAAACGATGGAACTCTTCGGCGGTCTTGTGCTGATTGCAATCGGGATAAAGATACTCATACAACACGTCTCGTAGAGCAATTTTAAATCTTAAATTTTTAATTGTAAATTGTAGAGCCCAACACTCTCTTACAAATTTTAAATCTTAAATTTTAAATTTTAGATTGAAAGAGCTAAGTTTTTCTAAAATTTGCCACGGCGATTATTTTAAAAAATACCAACCGCTCTTATCTGTTTCATCCGCTCTTTCTGTGTGCCATAAACCCGTATGCAAATCAGGATTTCGCGCCATTTTTTATCTGAAAAAGGCATTTTCCGAACCGAAATATAATTTGTAATTTATTGTAAATTCCGTTTATTTTGCGTATTTTCAACTAATAATATCAAAAAAACATAACAAATTCATATGAAATTTTCTATTTCTGCCGATAAATTTTTCAATGCGGTAAATAAACTAAATTATGTTGTTCCAGGGTCGTCACATTCCACATTACCGATACTCACGAACATATATTTCAACCTCGAAGGAAACAATCTCAGCATGGTTTCTACCGACCTCGAGGCGTTTATTAAAACCGGCATTGAAGTGGAGGGAACGGAGAACGGTGCCGTTGCCGTGCCAGCAAGAAAATTACTTGATTTGTTGAAAGCATTAATAATAAAATCCGAATCCGTTATTTCAAAGTCGCCTTTCAATCAGGACTTATACGGCGCGCTTCTCGGCGAATCGGTTCTTCCCGAACTCGCCGATATGAACACGAGGTACGACAACGGAGCGGGGATGTTGATATACAAGGGAACGATGCCGAATGATTCATTCGCTCCGCTCGATCAGGCGCTTGCGGATATGAAAGAAAAAACGGGAAGCCGCGAAGACCTGCAGGAAGCGTTCAACGCGTTTTCAGAAGCGATGAAAAAACTACGGAGCGAAGCAGACAAGTTGTTCAAGAAATCGGCGGACAAGATTAAAATCAAATTCGAATCAAACGACAAGCATAAAATCACGATAAACTCGAAGAACGGAAAATACCAGTTCTTCGGCGAGCCCGTCGATGATTATCCGCTTCCCGACGACAGGGAAGAACTCGCGAAACTCGAAATGGAAGGACAACTTCTCAGAAGGTTCCTCCAGAAGGTTAAGCATTCGGTGAAGAACGACGAGATAAGGCGCAACATGGCGGGAGTCTTTATGGACCTGCGCAAGAGCAAACTGCGCTTCGTCGCGACGGACGGATTCAGGCTTAGCAAGGTTATCACGAATGAATTCACTCAGGAAAACGGAAAGGACGACAACTTCATTCTTCCGATTAAAACGGTTGACCTTATCGCGAAACTAATAACCGACGGAAAGGTTAAAGTCGAATTCGACGACGTAATGATTAAGTTTACGTTCGACGGTGTCCTCGTTTATTCAAAACTTATCGACGACACTTTCCCGAACTATGAATCCGTTATACCTAAAGACAACGACAAGAAACTTCTGATAAACCGTTATGAGATTTTAAGCGCACTGCGCAGGGCGTCGATTTTCACCGACAAGGTAACCATGAGGGTGAAGTTCGAAATCACCGACAACGAACTTACTATAAAGTCCGACAATCCCGAAATCGGCGGCGAGGGCGAAGAAACTCTCGACTGCGATTTCAAGACAAACGCGGGAGACGAGATAGCCGATACGTTCGCGATTGCGTTCAACGTGACGTACCTGCTCGAATGCCTCACGCAGATTGAGACGGACGACATAGTAATTACGTTCAGTTCGCCTTCGAAGGCGTCGATTATACTTCCCGTGGGCGCGGATTCGGGAGAAGAATACATGGAATTAATTATGCCTGTAAGGGTCGGTTAAATAGAATCAGGATTTGCTGTTAAGAAAAATCAATCTAAATAATTTCAGGAATTACGCAGTTCAGGACATAGGCTTCAATAGTAGTTTCAACTACATTCACGGCAACAACGGAGAAGGCAAGACAAATATTCTCGAAGCGGTATCATTCATCTCGTTCGGAAAAAGTTTCCTGAATTCAACGGAGAGCGATTGCGTCAGGTTTGAGTCGGACGGGTTTGCGGTTTCCGGCACGTACGAAAACGAACTCGGAAACACGTATGAAGTGAGCCTAAATTACGACTCTCCGGCGAAAAAGAAAGTCTTTCATCTCAACGGGGAAAAAACGACGAGATGGTCGTCCGAAATATTCGGGAAATTTCCCGTCGTGTTTCTGTCGCCGCACAGCCTGAACATAACGTACGGCAATCCTTCGGAGAGAAGGAAATTCTTTGACATACTTCTCGCGCAGACGAGCAGGGTCTATCTCGACCTTCTTAAAAATTTCACGCGGGCGCTTAAGCAGAAGAACGCCCTGCTGAAAAGCAGGCTCAACGGAGAACCGATGCCGGGAAAGGATTTCAGGCATCTTCTGAATTCCTATAACGAGAAACTGATTGAATATTCTTCGGACATTCTTTTCAGGAGGTTCGCGCTCCTGAAAAAGTTCATACCGTACTTCAGGGAAAGTTTCAGGTATCTGACGAACTCGAATGAAGAGCCGGGGATTTCGTATTACTCCGAAATATTCGGAAACGGGGAATACGCGGAAAAGACGCCCGAAGAAATTTCGAGTTTGCTCGAAATTAAAATCGCGGAAAAATCCGCGGAGGAATCCGCGAGAGGAATGAGCGTTGTCGGTCCGCACAGGGACGATTACATTTTCAGGCTCGGCAAGACTCACGGCGGAAAGATTGTCGAATTTGACATTAAGAATTTCGCCTCGCAGGGGGAGCACAAGACTTTCGTAATCGCGTTAAAACTGGCTGAATACCATTTCATAAAGGATTCGCTGGGAAACAGGCCTGTGCTGCTTCTTGACGATTTGCTCTCGGAACTCGATTCGACACGCGTTTCGAAAATCGTTTCGCACCTGAAGGAATTCGGTCAGATTTTCCTCACGACGACGGATAAGAGTTACCTGAAGGAACTGAAAGGGTTTTACGCTAAAGACGAAATATCAATTTTTAAAGTCGTTAACGGTAAAGTTGAATAAGAGAATAGATACAAGAACGCGCTCTAACAGGATGACCTGCCTCGAGGATGAAGTAGATTCATTCAGGGAGATTCTCGGCTTAGAGGACAGGATGAGCGAGATAAAGATAATCGAAGTGTGGAATGAATGCGTGGGCGAAACAATTTCCAAGTTCGCAGTACCCGCGGGCATAAAGAAGAACAAACTGATGGTAAGGGTCGAGAATTCCGTCTGGAGGCACGAACTCGCGGCGAGGAAGGAAGAGATACTTAAAAAACTTAACGCGAATCTTCAGCAGGTGAAAAACAGGAAGGTTATAAAAGAAATAGTATTTGTATAAATAGTAAAATATAAAATGGCTAAGAATAACAAGAACAACGGTGCCGAAACATACACCGAAAAAGACATACAGGTTCTGAAAGGACTCGAACACGTCCGCAAGAGACCCGCTATGTACATAGGCGACATTTCGTCGCGCGGGCTTCACCATCTGGTTTATGAGGTGGTTGACAACTCGATAGACGAAGCGCTCGCGGGATTCTGCGACAGGATAACGCTGACAATAAACAAGGACGGCTCGGTTACCGTCGAGGACAACGGAAGGGGCATACCCACTGGTCCGCACCCCACGGAAAAAGTATCGACGCTCCAGGTGGTAATGACGCAATTAAACGCTGGCGGCAAGTTCAACCGCGACACATACAAGGTATCGGGCGGTCTTCACGGAGTCGGTGTTTCTGTCGTGAACGCGCTCAGCGAATACCTTGAAGTCGAAGTTTACAGGGACGGAAAAATATTTTATCAGAAATATAAAAAGGGCGTGCCCGAAAAACCCGTAAAGGAAACCGGAAAGGTGAAACAGAAAACGGGAACACGGACTACATTCATGCCCGACGGCGAAATTTTCAAGAACAGGGTATTCAAGTTCGAAACTCTCGAAGACAGGCTCCGCGAACTCGCTTACCTTAACAAGGACCTGCTGATAATAGTAAAGGATGAAAGAACGGGCAAGTCGGAAGAGTTCAAGTTCAGGGGGGGTCTTGTTGATTTCGTGAAATATCTCGATGAGGGCGAAAAAGTTCTCTCTTCAAAACCCGTCTACATCTCGGGCGAGAAGGAAGGCATTCAGGTTGAAATAGCGTTTGAATACAACGACTCGTACAGCGACGACATTCTTTCATTCGTCAACAACATAAACACTATTGAAGGCGGAACGCATCTTGAAGGATTCAAGTCGGCGCTAACCAGAACGCTTAACAACTACGGGCTCAAGAACGGATTGATTAAGAACGAGAAACTCAATTTGACGGGCGACGACTTCCGTGAAGGACTGACCTGCGTGCTGAGCACGAAAGTCCCAGAGCCGCAGTTCGAAGGACAGACAAAGACAAAACTCGGCAACAGCGAAGTGAAGGGCATCGTCCAGTCAATAACGGGCGAGCAACTCGGAGAATATCTCGAGGAAAATCCCTCGGTCGCGAAGCGCATAATTGAAAAATGCGTGAGAGCCGCCGAAGCGAGAGAAGCCGCGAGACACGCGCGCGAACTCGCAAGACGCAAGAACGCGCTTGAAATTTCCGGACTGCCCGGAAAACTCGCCGACTGCTCCATAACGGACCCGTCGCTTTGCGAACTCTATCTCGTCGAGGGTGACTCCGCGGGCGGTTCCGCCAAGCAGGGTCGCGACAGAAGATTTCAGGCGATACTTCCTTTAAAAGGAAAAATCCTTAACGTCGAGAAAGCCAGAAAGAACAAGATTTATGAGAATGACGAAATAAGAACTATGGTTACTGCGATTGGAACAGGACTCGGCGATACGGAAGACTTCGACATTACGAAGGCGAGATACGACAAGATAATCGTTATGTGCGACGCCGACGTTGACGGCTCTCATATCAGAACGCTGCTTCTCACGTTCTTCTACAGGCATATGAAACCCATTATCGACACTGGAAAGTTGTACATCGCTCAGCCGCCGCTTTACAAGATTAAGAAAGGAAAGACTGAAATGTACGCTTACGACGACGACGACAGGGACGAAAAACTGAAATCTCTTAAGGTCGATAAGAAATCTATCGTGCACGAAGGCGGAGAATCATCGGGAACGGAAACAGGCTCGAAGGTTACTATCTCGAGGTTCAAAGGTCTCGGTGAAATGAATCCCGAACAGTTATGGGCGACGACGATGAATCCCGAAACGAGAACGGTACTTCAGGTAACGAACGAAAACGCGCTCGCCGCCGATAAGTTGTTCAAAATACTTATGGGCGAAGAAGTTGAGCCGAGGCGCAAGTTCATAGAAGACAACGCGAAGTACGCTAACATAGACGCTTAAACCTAACCGGCATTTGAAGAGAACAGCATACAGAAAATTTTTTTAAGGCGAACGGCAAGGTAAACTTAAGCGGCTTATCATCCGGATTACGGCTCGGCGTAGAATTTTTTATATTTTAATTATGCAGAAAATAATCGAGGCAATAGTTTACGGCATCATTCAGGGATTAACTGAATTCATTCCTGTCAGCAGCACGGCGCACATACGCGTCGTTCCCGCTCTTCTTAACTGGGGCGACCCGGGCGCGGCGTTCACGGCGGTGATTCAAATCGGCACGCTCATCGCGACATTCGTGTACTTTAGGAAGGATATCGTGAACCTCATTCTCGGTTTCTTCGGCGCACTGAAAAAACGCGACTTCTCAGACCCTTACGCCAGAATTTCAATTCTCATAATCCTCGGCACGATTCCGATTTCAATATTCGGATTGGTTCTTAAGAAATACATCGAATCCGATTTCAGGGGGCTGTACGTGATTTGCGCTTCTCTAATCGGGCTTGCGGTTCTGCTTTACACCGCGGAAAAAGCGGCTTCGAGAAAGAAAGAGTTCGAACAGATATCCATTCTTGACGGCATAATAATTGGATTCGCTCAGGCAGTCGCACTGATTCCGGGAAGTTCGCGGAGCGGTGTTACGATAACAGCGGGGCTTTTCTGCGGGCTCAAGCGTGACACGGCGGCGCGGTTCTCTTTCCTGCTAAGCATTCCCGCCGTTTTTCTGAGCGGCGTTTACGAACTCTACAGCGAGCGCGAAGCGCTTCTGAATGAAAATACGATTAGTCTCATAGTCGCTACTGTCGTGTCAGGCATAGTCGGATACATATCAATCGCTTTTCTTCTGAACTATCTGAAGACCAGAAGCAATATGCTCTTCATAATTTACAGAATAGTCCTCGCGGCGGCAATACTAATACTCCTTGGAACCGGCGTGCTGACGAATCAGTAGATCAGTATTCCCTGTTCGACACGAACGAAACGAGTTCCGTGAGGGATTCCTTCGGCTCGCTGTCGGGGAAATAACCGAGCGCTTCGGTGGCGAGATTCGCGTAATGCGATATTTTTTCTGTCGTATAATCGATTCCGCCGAACTCATTAACGAAATAATAGACCGTATCGAATTTCTTTCCCGACTCGCTCTTAATCAGTTTCATTATCTCTTTCGATTTTTTTACGGGAGCGTTTTTAAGCGCGGTGAGAAGCGGAAGCGTGAATTTCTTTTCCTTCAAGTCGTTGCCCGTCGCCTTGCCGAGAAGTTTTTTCCTTCCGGTGTAATCGAGAAGGTCGTCGCGCAACTGAAACGCGATGCCGATGTTCTCTCCGAATGCGGACATCTTTTCGATTTTCGTCCCGTCGTCCGTCGCGCTCAATGCGCCGAGTTTGCAGCAGGTCTTTATGAGCGAGGCGGTCTTGTCCGATATCACCCTGAAATATGTTTCTTCCGTCGCGTCGAAGTTTCTCGCTTTCTGAATCTGTAGAAGTTCTCCCTCTGACATCCTTTTCACCGCTTCGGATGTTGTCTTCAAAAATTCGAACTCGTTGTTTTCCAGTGATACGAGAAGCCCCTTTGAAAGAAAGAAGTCCCCTATCAGTACGGACACCTTGTTCTTCCACACCGCGTTTATTGAGGGAAGCCCGCGCCTCGTTTTCGCCTCGTCAACGACGTCGTCGTGAATTAGCGTCGCCGTATGAAGCAGTTCGACGAGAGTAGCGGCGACGTAACTTCTCGGATTTATTCCGCCGCACATTTTAGCGGAAAGAAGCACGAGTATCGGGCGGATTTTCTTGCCCTTCTGCTTCAATATGTATTTCGTGACGAGGTCAACAAGAGCCACGTTCGATTTAAGCGCGCCCGCGAAGATTTTCTGGAACTCCCCGATTTCCTTGTTTATCGGTTTCGATATTTTATTCAGGTTCACTGCGTTTTCTTTTGTGAAAATTTACAAATTAATATGCTTAGTTCATACAGACCGACAAGCGGAATTCCGAGCATTACCTGGCTCGTTATGTCGGGACCCGGCGTAACGATGCCCGCTATCAGAAGAATTGCTACCAGCGCGTGGCGCCTGTACTTTCTCATGAAAGACGGCTTTAAAATTCCGATTTTCGAAAGAAAGAACGACAGCATCGGCAGTTCGAAAACCAGCCCCGACGCGATTACCAGCGATATAACGAAACTCATATACTCGTCCGCCGATATCTTGTTTTCGATTATCGTCGAGCCGAAATTCGCGAAGAAACCGAGCGCGGCGGGGAGCATCAGAAAATACGAGAATACGACGCCCGACAGAAAACACAGAGACGTGAATACGACAACGCCCGTAACATACTTTCTTTCATTTTCCTTCAGAGCAGGTTCGACGAACTTCCATATCTGATAAATAATATTGGGGACGCTTAAAACCGCGCCCCCTATGAAAATCACTTCCATGTAAATAATAAACTGTCCGTACGGCCTGAGGTTTATTATCGAAAGAGGCGGATTCGACTGCGCCGCGGGAGCGAAGATTATGTTGTTCATAATCCAGTCTATGAAGAACCCCACAACAACGCTTCCGATTACAATGCCGACCAGAGATTTTATTATCCGCCATCTCAGTTCCTCGAGATGGTCGAGGAATCCCATATCGCTATCCGATGCCATACAACGGGAAACGCGACGTTATTTCCTCAACGGCGTTTCTTACATCTGTTTTAGTTTTTTCGTCCTGCGGATTGGACACGACCATATTTATAAGTTCCGCGATTTGCTCCATTTCCTTTTCTTTCATGCCTCTCGTCGTGAGCGCGGGAGTTCCGAGCCTAATGCCGCTTGTAATCAGCGGGCTCTTGTCGTCGAAAGGAACTGCGTTCTTGTTGCACGTGATTCCGACGTTGTCGAGCGCTTCCTGCGCCGCCTTACCCGTGATGTTCTTGTTTCTCGTATCGACGAGCATCAGGTGATTGTCCGTGCCGCCGGATATTATCTTGAATCCGAGCGATACGAGTTTTACCGCGAGCGCTTTCGCGTTCCTTATAATCTGTTTCGCGTATTCCTCGAATTCAGGCTGAAGCGCCTCGCCGAATCCTACCGCCTTCGCCGCGATTACGTGCATCAAAGGTCCGCCCTGAATTCCGGGTATTACCATCGAGTCTATTAATTCGGACATCATTTTCTTTCTTCCCGATTTCGGCGCTACCTTGCCGAACGGATTTTCATAATCCTTTCCGATTAGTATGAGTCCGCCTCTCGGTCCGCGGAGGGTCTTGTGCGTCGTGGTCGCCACTACGTGGCAGTACGGAAGCGGGTCGTTCAGAAGTTTCTTCGCTATGAGCCCCGCTGGATGCGCTATGTCCGCGAAAAGGAACGCGCCGACCTTGTCGGCTATTTCCCTGAATTTCTTGTAATCTATGTTTCTCGAATACGCGCTCGCTCCCACCGTTATCATCTTCGGCTTTTCTTTCATCGCCGCGTCGGCAATCATATCGTAATCGAGCATTTCCGTTTCGGGGTTTATTCCGTAAGCGGTGAAATTGTAAAGTTGCCCCGAAAAGTTCACGGGCGAGCCGTGTGTCAGGTGGCCTCCGTGCGAGAGGTCCATTCCCATTACCTTGTCGCCGGGTTTCAGGAACGAGAAGTAAACCGCCATGTTCGCGGTGCTGCCCGAATGCGGCTGAACGTTGGCGTATTCCGCGCCGAACAGTTCTTTCGCGCGGTCTCTCGCTATATTTTCAGCGACGTCAACGAACTCGCAGCCGCCGTAATAACGTTTTCCGGGATATCCCTCGGCGTATTTATTCGTAAGCGTGGAGCCGAGCGCTTCTATGACGCTCATTGAAACAAAATTTTCGGAAGCAATCATTTCGAGTTTCTTTGCCTGTCTTCTGGTTTCGTTCGAAATCGCGTTAAAAACTTCCGCGTCGGTATTCTTTAAGTATTCCATAAGATAAATTTTAGTTAGTATCCATTTTCTTTATGCGGCGCTCGTGACGCTCGCCGCCTTCAAAATCCGTGTTCAGAAATATATCGAGATATCTTTCGGCGTGTTCAAGGTCGACGAAGTCGGAGCCGAAGCATATAACGTTCGCATTGTTGTGCCGCCTCGACATTTCAGCCATGTTGTTGTTCGTGGCGTTGACAGCCCTGATTCCGCGGAATCTGTTGGCCGACATCGAAACGCCTATGCCGCTGCCGCAAACGAGCACGCCGAAATCGCACCCGCCGTTTACGACCGCTTCGCATACTTTTTTCGCGTAGTCGGGATAATCGACGCTATCCGCCGAGTTCGTCCCCGAATCCGCGAATTCGATTCTTTTATCCGATAAGTATTTCTTTAATCCTTCTTTCAGGGGAAATCCCCTGTGGTCGGAGCCTATTGCTATTTTCATAGATTTAAAATTTTTTATCTGTCCTCGTCGCTCGGTCTTATGAACCAGAACTCGCCGAAATTCAGTCCTATTGAAGCCTTGATGTAATTATCCTTAATCAGGCTGTTGTCTTTCTTTCCTCTCGTACCGAGTTCGAAACCAAGGTCAATGCCGTTTACTTCGTTAATCGGGACGCCGATGCCGAAACTTACGGCATAATGGTCTATCGTTTGCCCAGCGATTTTATAGTATGAATTGTCGTAAGAAAATCCCGCCCTGTACGTCAGCCGCTCAAATACCGACCTGTCCTTTTTCGGCGCGGGCAGAACTTCGAAGCCGAATCCGAGACGCATATTGTCCGAATACTCCGCGGGAGCCAGGTTCACGGGCTTGAAGCCGCTGAATTTCTGGAATGAAACATCTGACGAGAGTATCAACTGACGTCCGATTTGCTTCGTGATGCCGAAACCATACGCTTCGGGCACGTCCCATTCGGTTTCAGATGTAAACGATGAATCGTAACTCGACAGGCTTGTTATGTAAATCTTGTCAATTGTAGATTTCAGTTTGAACTTGCTCTGGTAGAAAAATCCGATGCTTAGATTTTCAAACACCTTGCTTTTTCTGAGCAATGCTCCGAAATCAAGCACGATGCCGCCCTTGAAGTAACCGCCCTTTAAGTCGTTTTCGCTTCTTATGTATGAGTTCGTGAAATACTGATTATTGAAATCGAAGTAAGTCAGGTTTTTGATATTGCCGAAAGAGTAATCATACTCGAAACCGAGGTTTACAAAATCGATAGGTCTGCCTGCAAGACCGAAGTTAAGGCGTGTGAGACCGCCCATTCCCGCGAACGTGGCGGTGTACGCCGCTCCCTGGTCATCTACTTTTCCCGATGTCTTGTACTGCATCAGAGTATAAGGATTGAACCCGAAAATAAGCGTCATCCCGTGCTTGTCCCAAAAAGGCACGCCGAAATTGAATCCCGTAACGTTCGCGTCGGAAATTTTCTCCGACGACGTGTTGTTTGAAGACTCGAGAAACTCGGTTTTCATTCCGAGTGAGAAGAAAACATTCTTTAAACGAGTGTTCGCCGCGGGGTTCGTGCTGTTCACGTAATTTCCGAAAAGCGATATTCCCTGAATTCCCATCTGGTCTGTCCGCAGACTCGAAGAATACTTAATTTCGCCCAGACCGATAGCCGAATAAGGCGAGCCGAGAGAAAACTCTTCCTGAGTCCTGCCGATACCCGTTATTACGAAAACCGAAAATAATATGATTAATGTTTTTTTCATTTTTTTATCCCCTCGGCGTGTACCTGATTACAAGTTTCGGACGTTTCGATGTATCCTGAACGGAAGGTCCGTAAAATACAAGTTTATCGAGATTCGTAAAATCACTGATATTTCTCAACTGTATGCCGAGATTCTTCGTCTTGTCATAGTTCCACGTCTGGAAAATCTGATTCAGTCTGAATGAAAAAGTAATCGAATCATCCTGTATGGGGCTTCTAATAATTCCGTCATTCGTCTTTGCAGCGGAATCCGTTGTCATAAGGAAGAAAATATTCGGATTAGTACGCGCAGTGAACGAATTCGCTTTGTCCCACTTAAGACGGAGATACGCTTCGTTGATTGTAACCTTTTCGCTTAGTTTCGAAAGGTCGAAGTTCATTATGTCGCCGTAAATCAATCCGTTCTGAAGCGTTATTCTGTCTGGCGGCAGGACTGAATACGGAGCGTCGGTGAATGTAACCGCCGAAACGTAACCGGGACTGTCATAAACCAGCGTGTCAGTCTTGTTGTTCTTGTTCACGATTATAACCAGTTTCGGGCAGAGGTAAGAATCCGTTTTCGAGAATGCCTTTATTGTGTTTGAATTTGAATTCGGAACAAGAGCCATTCCGTAATTTTTCTGAGCGTAGTTCGTATCCGCTTCGTATTCGAGCCAGTTCTTTACGGTCTGCGCGTCAAGAGGTATCGAAATTGTGTTTGTATCCGTAGGAGCGCCCGTGTAAGAACCGATTAGCGTCGTTCCTATACTGCCTGAAGAAAATGTATCGAGCGTCACGGACGGATAATAATAGTATTTGTTCAGCGGATACATATTGAAAGAAACCGTGCCGAGCGTGTCAGTAAACGCGTATTTATTGTAGTGCAGTTTCAACGTGGCGGAATAAACCGTCGCGCCCTTATAATCCGTGGAAAGCCCTGAAAATTTCAGAAGCGTCTTGGATTCATAATCGCCCGACTTGCCGATGAAGAAATTCGCCGCCTGAAACGTGTTCACGAACAGTTTGAAATTGTTGTGCGTAATCAGCAAAGTATCCTTATTCGAATCCAGAACCTTTGTTCCGAGCGTGTCGGAAATTATGAACTCGAGTCCGACGTCATTCGGATTGTTTTCGCAGGACTGAAGGACAAAGAGTCCCGAGACCGCGGCAACAAGTATGATTGCCCTGATATAAAATTTAAGGTTTTTTCTCAATATTCTTT
>CALGII010000213.1 GCA_937915485.1 uncultured Ignavibacteriota bacterium
AAATTACTTCTGCAGCGACGATACTTTGACGGAGTTAATCGGAAACAATCAGATTTTATTTACATACGAAGACAATCCGAACGGCTCGCTGAAGAACATTGCGGGAATTCAAAACGCTAAAAGAAATGTTATGGGTATGATGCCGCATCCCGAAAGAGCCTCGGACGAATCCCTCGGCAACACCGACGGGCTGAGACTTCTTCAGGGAGTCGCCGAAAGCGTTATTTGATATCTTTCGGCGGAAAGTGTGCCCGGCGGGAGTTTCCTCCCGGCGGAAATGAAGGAAAAAAAGTTTAAAAGGAGTTTAAAAATGTTTGGTCTCGGAACACCCGAAATTATTCTGATAGTAATAGTAATTCTTGTCCTTTTCGGAGCGAAGAAAATTCCCGAATTCATGCAGGGCATAGGGAAAGGCGTAAAGGAATTCAAGAAGGCGACAACCGATATTGAGAAGGAAATCACAGACGCCGGAAAAACCGAAACGAAAAAAGACGACAAGAGTTAGTCAGGACAGGATTTGCAAGGGTCGGTTAACTGCCTCGAGGCGGTTAACCGATTTTTCATTATATGTTCTTTATTCTCTGCCTAATAAAATAAATTCAAAATTCTTAACTTGAAAAAACAATTCAATGGAATCGGAAAAATTCATAATAGGAAACGGGTTCGCCGGTTCGGAAGAAACGATTGACATCGTGAATCCCTATTCGGGCAAGGTCGTCAGGAAAGTTTTCAAAACGACGAAAGAGCAGGTAAACGAATCTCTGAATTATCTTACTTCCGCGTTCGCGAAATACAGGAAAGTTCCGTCTTACGTCAGAGCAGAAATACTCGAAAATATTTCCCGTAAAATCTCTGAAAGAAAAGAGGGACTCGCGCGATTAATCACTCTCGAAACGGGCAAGCCGATTAAGTTCTCCCGCGTTGAAATCGACAGGGCGGTTTTCACTTTCAAAACCGGTAGCGAAGAGGCAAGAAGAATCGAAGGGGAAATTCTCCCTCTCGACCAATTACGCGGAACGGAGAACAGGCAGGGATACGTCAGACGCTTTCCTATAGGCGTCATTCTCGGAATTACTCCGTGGAATTTTCCCGTGAACCTCGTTGCTCATAAACTCTCCCCTGCCCTTGCGGCGGGAAACACGGTGCTGCTGAAACCCGCGTCGGCATCTCTTTGCAGCGGAATTGAGACCGTGAAAATAATTATGGAAGCGGCGAAGTACGCGGGACTTGATTTCTGCCCCGTGAACGTCGTCACGTCGTCAGGCGCGGAAATCGAAGAGTTCATATCCGACGACAGGATTAAGATGATTAGTTTTACGGGAAGCCCGCTCGTCGGCTGGGGAATCAAGAAGAAACTTTCCCGGCAAAAAATCTCACTTGAACTCGGAGGAAACGCGGGCGTAATAGTCGACGAATCGGCTGACGTAAACACAGCCGCGGCGAAAATAATAACCGGCGCGTTTTATTCCGCGGGACAGTCGTGCATTTCCGTGCAGAGAGTTTTCGTACACAGGAATATCTATGATAAATTCGAAAAACTTCTCGTTGAAGGCGCGAAGAAAGCGGTTTACGGTGACCCCGAAAACGAGAACTGCCTTTCGGGTCCGATGATAAACGAGACCGAGGCAAAAAGAGCGGAGAGATGGATAAACGAAGCGCTTGAATCAGGCGGCAAACTCATCGCGGGCGGCGGAAGAAAAGGCGCCGTTCTTGAGCCGACGATAATAGCGGAAGCGCCTGCTTCCTGCAACGTTAACTCGAAAGAGGTATTCGCTCCCGTGCTCACGCTTCAGCCGTTTGATGATTTCGAAAAAGCGGTCGCGGAAGTTGACAATTCCGAATACGGTCTTCAGGCGGGCGTTTTCACGAATGACCTTAAGCACGCGATGTACGCGTACGAGAACATCGAAGCGGGCGGGATTGTTATAAACGACGTCTCTGCGTTCAGGGTTGATTCGATGCCTTACGGCGGAATGAAGCAGTCGGGCGCGGGCAAGGAAGGAATTAAATACGCGATAGAGGAAATGACGGAAAGAAAAATTTTAATAATATAATTCAATGGCAAAGACTAACAAAACAGCGGTATTCGGCGGTTCCGGGATGCTCGGAAGCGCGGTCGTGAGAAGACTTGAAGCAAAAGGATATAAGAATATTTACGCAGTATCGAAGGACACGGAATTCGACCTGCTCAACAAGCAGATGGTCGATGATTTTCTGATAAACATTCAGCCGGATTATCTTTATATGGTCGCGGGGCTCGTGGGCGGAATACTCGCCAACAGCACGCGTCAGGCGGATTTCCTTTACCAGAACGCTCTTATGATTCTTTACACTCTTGAATCGATTAAAGAGCATTCTCCCAAAACGAAAATTCTGTACACGGGTTCGACGTGCATATATCCGAAAGAAAATCCCCAGCCGATAAACGAATCGCGTTTCATGGCGGGACCTCTCGAGGAGACGAACAAGGGGTACGCGATGGCGAAGGGAATGGGAATAGTCGCCTGCGAACTCTACAGAAACCAGTACGGAATAAACACGATTGAAGCGATGCCGACAAATATGTACGGACCGAAAGACAACTACAACCTGCAGAGCAGCCACTTCTTCGCGGCGACGATAATAAAAATGGTCAAGGCGAAGCGCGAGGGCGCCGTGCCCGTATTCTGGGGAACGGGCAGACCGAGGCGCGAGGCGCTCTACGTTGAAGACTGCGCCGACGCCTTGATATACCTTATGGAAAACTACAACGACTCGAAAATCGTGAATGTCGGTACGGGCATCGACAACACAATCTCGGAATATGTCGATACTGTTAAGAGACTCGTTGATTACGACGGAGAAATAAAATGGGATGTGTCGAAACCCGACGGGATGTTCCAGAAAATGACGGACATATCATATCTGAAATCCATAATGCCCGATTATTCACCGAGAACATTTGAAGAAGGCGCGCGCCATATCCTGAAAACGGAATTCGGATTCTGATTCAATTAGCAGTTAACAATTAGCAGTTAACAATTAGAGCAAGAGGTTGTAACTAATAGTTATTTGTCATTCCCGCGTCGAAGACTCGCCGTGGCGAGAACGCGGGAATCCGGTTTACATAACGGGTTATGATTTTCGCAAGAAAATCATATCCCGTTTTTTATTAATGCATCCCTGTCATCGCCGAAAACGAAAATGTTTCCCTTACCCGCATTCTGCGCATTGTATGGAGACGCCTGACGCCATAAGTGCGCAAACTGAAAAATTATCATCTAATGATAATATTTTTGTAATAATAAATTTAATTTAGCAATAGATGGCAATATTACATTGAAAAGAGTTCTTATGTCAATTAATTTAATAATATTAAATCTATATTCTTAATCGTTAAAAATCAATCGGAGATGAAACTATACGAAACACTTGAAGAAGTTCTAATGAAAGAACCCAATTTTATAACTGATGAAGGAGAATTGAAAAAGTGGGTAGTTATTAGCAAAGCGCAGAATTTCGATGAGGAATTAATTTCATTACTGCTTGATAATTCTGATTTAAAATCCAAATTCTTTATCAAGGTAAAAAACACTTTAGTTTTTAATCAATCTCTATTCATTCAATTTTTGGAACAGAAAAATTACTTAAATGACAGTTATACAGCATATAAAAATAAAATAGGATTAACCATTGAAGGAAAGTTTTTAAAACAACGAAATGAAGTGTCATTAGTATGGCCTTTTAAAGACTGTGTACTTGAAGGCGGTCAAAGCAAAGAAGAAGATGACCGAGAAGAAATATTTTTTAACGAGACGCTTGCTCAAGATGAAATAACACAATTACTTGAGCCAAAAGTAATAACAAATGCCAAACGATACACCAGTAAAGGCGCAAAATCATTCGATAAATTTTATAGAAATGAACAGGGTGTAATTAAAGATAACTTAATAGTTAAAGGCAATAATCTTTTAGCATTACACTCATTGAAAAAGCAATTTGCAGAAAAAGTGAAACTGATATATATTGACCCACCATTTAATACAGGTGGCAGCGCTGAAACTTTCACTTACAATAATTCATTCAAACATTCAACTTGGTACACATTTATTCGAAATAGAATTATGATTGCGAAAGAATTATTAAGAGACGATGGGTTTTTGTCAATCGCAATTGATCATAATGAATTATTTTATCTCGGGATAATAGCTGACGAAATATTCGGAAGGGATAATAGATTAGGGGTTATCACAGTTGTTCACAAACCAGAAGGTAGACAGTTTGCAAATTTCTTTAGTGCTTCTAATGAGTTTATGCTAGTTTATGCAAAAGATAAAGCATTAGCCGAATTTGAGGATGTTATTCTAGATAAGGAAAAAGAGGACAAATTTAAATTAAAAGATGATAACGGGAATTATCGGCTTAAAAATTTTATTAGACTTACAGATGGGAAATATAGTTTACGAATAAATAAACCTGATGGTTTTTACCCTATATATGTAAATAAGCAACTTGACAAATTTAGTTTAGATAAAATTGATGGTTATCATATAGCATTACCGATTACAGATAAAGGAGTAGAAAGAGTATGGAAAACTTTAGGAAGAACATTTATGAAAAAAGTAACTGAGGGGAAAATTGTTGCTAAAAAGGAAAACGACAGAATTGTTTTATATGAGAAACTACCAGCGAGCCAAGTATTTACAACTCATTGGATTAAAAAAGAGTATCACTCCTATCACTATGGTACAAAGTTACTTGAAGAAATCTTGGGACGCAAGGCTTTCAGTTTCCCAAAATCAGTCTATACAGTATTAGACACGGTAAAACTCATGTCCTCGAATGATGATATCGTTATGGATTTTTATTCGGGTAGTGCAACAACCGCTCATGCAATATTGGAATTGAATTCCAAGGATGAAGGAAGTAGGCAGTTTGTTTTGGTAGAACAGCTTCTAGATCATATCGAAATATGTAAAGAAAGAACGATTAAAGTTATTAAAAAGTTAGGCTTAAATACTTCTTTTGTCTATTTTGAACTTAAAAAATACAATCAGGAATTTATCGAGAAAATTGAGTACGCAAAAAACCCAAGAGAATTATTGCATATTTGGGAAGAAATGAAGACAAAATCATTTCTAAATTACAATGTTGATATTAAAAAGCAAGATGAGCATATCGAAGAATTTAAGTCGTTATCCTTAAAAGAACAAAAACAACATCTTTTCGAGATACTTGATAAAAATCAGTTGTATGTTAATCTTTCCTCTCTAAATGATAATGACTTTGCCTGCTCAGACGAAGAGAAAAAGATTACAAAAGAATTCTATCAAATACAGAGGTAGATTATGCCATTCTTATACGAAACATTTGACACATTAACAGACCACAACATCAGATCGGAAGAGCACACGTCTGAACTCCAGTCACGGCTACATCTCGT
>CALGII010000214.1 GCA_937915485.1 uncultured Ignavibacteriota bacterium
GCTCTTAATAAGTACCGAAATTTATCTGTTTTCAATCGTCAGAAAATTGTAAATTTGTATGATGCATGTGATAAAAAAATCGCTTCTGTTTATATTGTTATCCCCGTATTTTTTATTACAGATGATACCTTATTTTCATATTACTTTTACGAAATCCGAATTGGAAATATTTTAATTTTATTTTAAGCAAATAACTAACACACAGGAGTCTTATTATGGCCGCAAGGAAAAAAGTTACAATCGATGGAAATGAAGCCGCTGCTTATGTCGCACATCAGGTTAACGAAGTAATGACAATCTATCCTATTACACCTTCATCTCCAATGGGTGAATTCTCCGATGCCTGGTCGGCTGTCGGCAAAAAAAATATCTGGGGCACAGTTCCCATCGTTTATGAAATGCAGAGCGAAGGCGGCGCTGCAGGCGCCGTTCACGGCGCGCTTCAAGCCGGCTCGCTCACGACGACTTTTACGGCGTCACAGGGACTGCTCCTGATGATTCCGAACATGTACAAAATAGCAGGCGAACTTACTCCGACGGTATTCCACGTAACCGCCCGCTCGCTCGCTGCGCAGGCTCTCTCGATTTACGGAGACCACGGCGACGTGATGGCTACGAGACAGACGGGTTTCGCCCTATTGTGCTCGAAT
The DNA here is from genome assembly GCA_937915485.1 of uncultured Ignavibacteriota bacterium. GTDB lineage: Bacteria > Bacteroidota > Ignavibacteria > Tepidaquicellales > Tepidaquicellaceae > CAIKZJ01. Next base: position 651 of record CALGII010000214.1, read on the forward strand.
TCAGTTCAGGAAGTTATGGACTTCGCTTTGATTTCTCAGAAAGCGACTCTTGAGTCGAGAATTCCGTTCCTGCATTTCTTCGACGGGTTCAGGACTTCTCACGAAGTAATTAAAATTGAACAATTGACGGTAGAAGACCTGAAAGCGATGATTGACGACAAGTACGTGAAAGAACACAGGTCAAGAGCGATGTCGCCCGATAATCCATTTATCAGAGGCACCGCGCAGAACCCCGACGTTTACTTCCAGGGACGCGAAACGGTGAATAATTTTTACTCCGTCTGCCCCGAATTGGCCCAGAAGGCTATGGACAAATTCTTTGAAATCACAGGCAGAAGATATAACCTGTTTGATTACTACGGCGCTCCCGACGCGGAAAGA
>CALGII010000215.1 GCA_937915485.1 uncultured Ignavibacteriota bacterium
GTGTATGTTTCCTTCTTTATCTTGTTTTCGGTCTTCGTGCTGACTTTCGTATTCGTTTCATTTTTCTTTGATTCATTGAACTCGGAACTCATCTTCTTAGGAGTTGTATTTTTGTTGGATTCCCTGCTTCCGTTGTTTCCGCTCTTGTTCGTTTCGCGGTTTCCGCTTCTGTTGGTTTCTCTGCTTCCGTTATTCCCGCTTCTGTTTGATTCTCTGCTTCCGTTGTTTCCGCTCCTGTTGGATTCCCTCGAAGTATTTGAATTTTTGTTAGACTCCCTCGAGGTATTGCTGTTTTTGTTCGATTCTCGTGATGTGTTACTATTCCTGTTTGATTCTTTGTAACCGGTATTATTGTTCGCATCGCGGTTGCTGTTTCCGTTATAAGTGCTGTTATTTCCCGATTTAGTCCCGTTGTTATTGTTGTCTTCCTTGCTCGTCACGGTCTTCGTATTATATTCCTTTATTTCTTTGTCGTATTTTGTCCGTATGTCCGAATTAGATTCAGGATTTATCTTTCTGCCTGTTTCATTCGATACCGCGGTTACTTCGGGTCCGATGTATTTAATCTTTTGGTCGTAGTTGTTGACCTCGTTTAGTCTTTTCGAGTTTTTCACTATGTCCTTAAGGCCGGTCTTGACGATTTCAGTCTTTGTTATTCTCTCGTTCAGTTTCTTCTTGCTCACGAAAACCCATTTTGATGGATGCGTGATTATGACGTGGTTATGATGGTGCCCGTGGTGATTGCGCCAGTGAATTCGCGGACCGTAGGGATGCCAGCCGTAATAATGACCGTATTCTCTCCAGTAACACCAGTTCGGCGCCCATACGCGTCCCGGTATCCAAACCCATCCGTAGTAAGGAGAAAACCACCACCTTCCATAATTATAGCAATAACTGCCCCATGAATAATACGATATCCATACCCATCCGTCGTAAGTAAACACCCATCTTCCGTTCACATATGGACCGTCATCCATTACGTACGGTCTCCATACGTAAACAAAATCATCGTTTCCGGAAGTGGAAAGTTCGTCGAGTTCCGTATCGTTCCCGTTAACCTCCTTTATGAAATCAGATTTAACGATTTTAACCCAGTTTCCCTGATCCTTGAGAGAGTCTTCGTACATCTCCTTGTAAACAAGGTTGGAATCCAGAAGTTCGTCCTCTTCAGAAAGACTGTCAAGCAGGGTGCCGTTGTTTACCTGCGCCTTTGCGGGCGATAGCCAGAAAACCACTGCGGTTGCGGCTATTACGAGTATAATATTTAGATTTTTCATTTCTGTTTCCTTTCAGTATATACCTTCTGTATATACGCTCTCTGAAGGTTTTTGTTCCCTCAGAGGGGGACAATTTTTATTTTCTGTTGCAAGATACCCCCTCGGGGGGTTACAAAAAAGGGAAAAATTTATACCCTATGCCGTTTGATTCTCTTAGAAGGAAGATGCGCAAAGTTTTGCATAAAACAACTGACTTCCCACAGGCTTTGGATTTATTGCTCCGCGTGTTCTTTATGTAATTTTTATGTCCGCATATAATCATTTTATTTTTTACTTATATAATAATATATAGTTTTGAATAAAAAATTATGAGAATCGAACATATCACGGGTCTTATTATTGCTGTCCTTCTGCTTGTGTATCTGTTTTATGTGATAATCAAACCCGGAAAATTTTAATATTATGGAACCTAGGGATTTTTTACAGCCGGCAGCGCTTCTTTTTTTAATCGCCGTATTCACACCCATACTCGGCAGGTATTTGTTCGGGGTGTTTGAGGGGAGCCTGAAAATGCCGAAGATTTTTTCGGATATTGAAAGGAAGTTATTCCACTATTGCGGTATAAATCCGGGCATCGGCATGAACTGGAGGAAATACCTATTTTCTCTGCTCGTGTTCAATTTCGCGGGCATTGTTTTTCTTTATGTAATTCAACTGGTTCAGGGGTGGCTGCCTCTGAATCCCCAAGGATTCGGTGCCGTAAACCATGACCTGGCTTTCAACACCGCGGTAAGTTTTGTCACGAATACTAACTGGCAGGCTTATGCCGGTGAAACGACTCTAAGTTATGCCGTCCAGATGGCGGGTTTGACAGTGCAGAATTTTCTGAGCGCGGCTACGGGTATAGCCGTGATTCTGGCTTTAGCAAGAGGAATAACATCGAGACTAAGCGATAATCTCGGTAACTTTTGGACGGATGTTGTTCGCTCGGTGCTATACGTTTTGCTTCCAGGCTCTGTTATTATATCTATTCTGCTTCTTAGTCAGGGTGTAATTCAAAATTTCAGTCCTTACTTGAATGTAACCACTCTTCAGGGTATGCCGCAGACGATACCAATGGGTCCGGCGGCGTCTCAAATCGCAATAAAAATGCTCGGAACAAACGGCGGTGGTTTTTTCAATTCGAATAGCGCGCATCCGTTCGAGAATCCCACCCCGCTTTCAAACTTCATTGAAATGTTCTGCATACTTATTATACCCGCAGCTCTCACTTATACATACGGTCTGAAAGTCGGATCACGAAAGGAAGGATGGGTAATTTTTGGCGTCATGATGTTTCTTCTCGTAGCCGGGTTTTCGGTTTCACTGCATTCTGAACTATCGTTTAATCCTGCCTTGAATTCAACAGTTCTCCTTGAAGGAAAAGAGATGCGTTTCGGAATTGTAAACAGTGTATTGTTCTCCACGATTACAACCGGAGTTTCGTGCGGGGCTGTTAATGCAATGCATTCGAGTCTTTCTCCACTTGCGGGAATGGTTGCAATGATTAATATAATGCTCGGTGAAATAATCTTCGGTGGTGTCGGCTCAGGTCTGTACGGTATGTTGATATTTGTTATAATAACGGTTTTTATCGCGGGACTTATGGTCGGTCGAACTCCCGAATATCTCGGAAAAAAAATTGAAGCACTTGAGATTAAAATGGCTGTAGTTGCAATTCTGATTCAAAGTGCGGCCATACTTATTTTAACAGCAGCGGCATCGGTCCTAAATCCGGGATTATCAAGCGTGTTAAATCCGGGTCCGCACGGATTTTCGGAAATATTATACGCGTTCTCATCCGCTGCCGGAAATAACGGAAGCGCTTTTGCGGGTCTGAACGCGAACACTCCGTTTTATAATATTTTAACAGGGCTGGTAATGCTTGTCGGAAGATACGGGGTAATTATACCAGTTATGGTAATTGCGGGAAACCTTGCCGGAAAAAACATTTCGCCCTCCGGTGCGGGCACTTTTATGACAAATAATTTTATATTTGCCGTGCTCTTAACGGGCGTTATTCTGATTGTTGGTGCTCTTACGTTTTTTCCGGCTTTGTGTCTCGGACCTATTGCTGAGCATATTTTAATGAAACAAGGAATATTGTTTTGATATGAAAAAGAAAACTAAAATTTTTAGCACAGAACTCTTCTTCAACGCCCTAAGAGATTCATTCTTAAAACTGAATCCCGCGGCACTTGTAAAGAATCCCGTAATGCTCATCGTCGAAGTTTGTGCCGTTATCACAACTATCATTTTACTAAGTGGCATCTCCGGCGGATATTACTCAGGTTTCAACATGCAGTTGGCGGTATGGCTCTGGTTCACGGTACTCTTTTCGAATTTTGCCGAAGCAGTTGCCGAGGGCCGCGGAAAAGCTCACGCGGACGCGCTGAAAAAAGCCAGAAAGAACGTCAACGCCAGAAAAATATCAGGCGGAACAGTGACGAATATTAATGCCGGGGAACTGCGAAAAAACGATTTTGTCATATGTGAAGCTGGCGACATCATTCCGGCAGACGGAGAAATAACAGAAGGAATCGCCAGTGTTGATGAGTCGGCTATTACAGGTGAATCGGCTCCGGTCATTCGCGAATCGGGGGGAGACAGGAGCGCGGTTACCGGCGGAACGAAAGTTCTCAGCGATAGAATTATAATTAGAATTGTCTCCGAGCCCGGGTTTACATTCATGGATAAAATCATATCCCTCATAGAAGGCGCTAAACGTCAAAAAACACCTAATGAAATAGCGCTTACAATACTCCTTGCGGGGTTAACAATTATTTTCCTTCTTGCGGTTTCAACACTCCCGTTTTATTACAAATACAGTATGGTTTCTTCCGGACTCAATCCTGACAACAATATTTCAATACCGGTGCTCGTTGCGCTTCTCGTATGTCTGATTCCTACAACGATTGGCGGACTCCTAAGCGCCATCGGAATAAGCGGAATGGACAGAATGATAAAAAGAAACGTAATAGCGGTAAGCGGTCGCGCAATAGAAGCGGCAGGCGACCTTAGCGTGTTGCTCCTCGACAAAACCGGAACAATCACGATGGGTAACAGAATGGCGTCAGGTATTATACCGCTTTCGGTTGTTGAGCCGTTTACGCTTGCTTACGCTTCGCTTCTTTCATCTCTTTCCGATGATACCCCCGAAGGAAGATCTGTCATCAAGTTTGTAAAGGAAAATTACCGGATTAAAACGGCGGATATACATACCGGTAATGCTTCGTATGTCAAATTTTCTGCCGAAACAAGAATGAGCGGTATTAATCTTTATCCTGAAAGCGGTTCCGCAAAACTTATAAGAAAGGGCTCACTTGATGCAATAGAAAGATTCGTTGAATCTGCAGGCGGAAGCGTTCCCGAAGAAACGTACACTATTGTAAAGGAGGTAGCTTCCGAGGGTTGCACTCCTCTGGTCGTTGCCGAAAATAAAACTGTCCTCGGAGTTATAAGGCTGAAGGATATCGTAAAAGGAGGCATCAAGGAGCGATTCGCGCATCTCAGAAAAATGGGTATTAAAACCATAATGATTACGGGAGATAATCCGCTTACAGCTGCCGCAATATCCGCCGAAGCGGGTGTCGATGACTTTATTTCTGAAGCAAAGCCGGAAGATAAACTGCTTTGTATCAGGTCTGAACAGGCTAAAGGTCATCTTGTTGGCATGATTGGCGACGGAACAAATGACGCTCCCGCTCTTGCACAGGCTGATGTTGGCATAGCAATGAACACGGGTACTCAGGCAGCAAGAGAAGCGGGCAATATGGTTGACCTTGACAGCAATCCGACAAAATTAATCGAAGTCGTCGAAGTCGGCAAGCAACTTTTGATGACTCGCGGCGCCCTGACTACATTCAGCATTGCGAATGATGTAGCAAAATACTTTGCAATTCTTCCTGCAATGTTTTATTCGCTGTATTCAATAAACGGTAATGCAGGACCTCTCGGGACGCTTAACATCATGAATCTCGGCTCGCCTCAAAGCGCTATTCTTAGCGCCGTGATTTTTAACGCGGTTATAATCGTGCTGCTTATACCGCTCGCGCTGAAAGGAGTGAAATACAAACCCGCAGGCGCTTCGGAAATCTTAAAAACAAATCTTCTCGTGTACGGGGCGGGAGGATTAATTGCTCCGTTCATCGGGATTAAACTAATTGATTTATTAATCAATTTTTTGAAAATTGCATGAAGACTATTATGATATCAATAAGACTGCTTACGGCAATGACAATCATTACGGGTATAATATATCCTTTTCTGATCCTTGTTCTTGGCAGTACATTCTTCCCTTATAAAGCGTCGGGAAGCCTAATTGAATTTAACGGTAATAAAAGAGGCTCTGAACTTATTGCTCAGAATTTTGACAGTATTGCTTATTTTACTCCCAGACCCTCTGCATCAAATTACGATCCTTTGCCTTCGACAGGAAGTAATCTGGGACCGACAAGCCGCCGGCTGAAAAACAACATTGATTCAATTAAAAAAAGTTACACTTCTTTTAATAAACTTGTCGGGAACGTTCAAATACCGGCAGACGCGCTGTTCTCTTCGGGAAGCGGGCTCGACCCGCACATCAGTCTTGAAAACGCGTTACTGCAAATTCAAAGAATCTCAGACGCGAGAAGGTTAAACGAGGCAAAAAGAGAACAACTGATTAAGTTGACTTACGGCATTCTTGAAAAGCCCTCCGCGGGATTTCTTGGTGAGCCTGTGATTAATGTGCTTAAATTAAATATTGAGTTAGATAAATTATAATCATGAACAGTGAAAGCAGACCTGACCCGGATGAACTGCTGAAACAAATTAAAGATACCGAGCAGAATCATCTTAAGGGGAAATTAAAAATATATATCGGCATGTGCGCCGGTGTCGGCAAGACATTTTCAATGCTTCAGGATGCCGCTAAAGCTCACGGCAAGGGTATAGACACGTTGATCGGTTTTGTCGAAACGCACGGAAGGTCCGAAACCGAATTCCTGCTGTTTTATCTTCCGCAATTGCCCAGAAAAACATTGACATACAAGGGGATTGAGTTAAACGAATTTGATCTCGATTCTGTTCTTGAAAAAAAACCTAAACTCGTAATTGTTGACGAACTCGCGCACACAAACGCTCCCGGCTCAAGACACACAAAAAGGTATCTCGATATTCTAGAACTACTCGATAACGGTATAGATGTTTTTACGGCAGTTAACGTACAGCATATCGAAAGCCTTTCCGATACGGTGAGCCGTATCACGGGAATCAAAGTAAATGAGACGGTGCCGGATTCAATTATTGAGATCGCCGATGAAATTGAACTTGTTGATATATCTCCGGAAGAACTACTGCAAAGGCTTTCAGACGGTAAAGTCTATACCGCCGACAAGACCCGCGATGCTGTGGAAAATTTTTTCAGAAAAGGCAATCTCAGCGCCCTGAGAGAATTATCGCTGAGACTTGCGGCTGATAGGGTAGACAGACAGGTAAGAAATTACATGCAGGTTAATAAAATTCACGGACCCTGGAAATCATCGCAGAGGATTATTATCGGTGTAAGTTCAAGTCCCGATTCGACCGAATTGATAAGATGGGCAAGGCGGGTCTCGTATACTATGAATGCTTCCTGGGTGGCAGTGCACGTTGAAACACCGGTTCCGCCTGACGAATACCGCCGGGTTGCGCTGAACAAAAATCTTGAACTTGCGAGGGAACTCGGCGCGGAAGTGATAGTAACTTCTGATGTTGATGTCGTGAATGGTTTGCTTAGAATTGCAAAAATCGAAAACGCTACGCTTATCGTTATTGGAAAATCACCCAAGAAAAACGTTTTCTCTGCTCCCTTTAAATCCGATATCGTAACTCGACTGCTGAACGAAAGCGGTACTATTGATGTGTTCGTCGTATCCGGAAGTTCCGCGAGCGGCAAAGAAAAAAAAAAGATAAGAATGCCCGCTAGACAGTCCGGCGTCCTTCAGTATCTGGTCTCGGCAGGAATCGTCTTTACTATCGCCTTGCTGCTGTATCCGCTTAGTTCTATAATCGGATATCAGACCGTTGCGTTGATTCTGCTTCTTGTTGTTACGCTGCTTCCTCTCGCAATGGGACCTGGCCCAGTTCTTCTGGCCGCGTTGCTTTGCCCCGTAATTTGGAATTACTTCTTCGTACCGCCGAAGTTTACAATCCTTATCGGTAAAAGCGAGGATATACTTATGTTCTTCTCATTTTTCTTTATTGCTCTCGTTACGGGTGTTCTTACAACGCGTATAAGGCAGAGGGAAAAAGTAATGAGACAACGAGAGGGACGCGCCGTCGCATTGTATCGTCTGGCAAATGACTTATCTAAAGCAGTTGATTTGGAAGAAGTTATTAACGAGTCGGTTAAAAATATTAAGAATTATTTTAATGTTGAGTCATTCATACGGCTTGCGGGATGTGATGGAAAATTGAAATTAAATGTTAATGAAAATATCTCTTCAAAAGAACTTAGCGTGGCAGAATGGGTTTACGCTAACTCGAAAAAAGCCGGAAGGTTTACGGATTCCTTGCCTTTTGCGGAGTATGTTTATTATCCGCTTTCAGGACCAAGGGGCACTTACGGCATTGCTGCCGTCAAGTTTTTCGACAAAGTATCTTTTATGGAACACGAAACCTTGCTCAAGAATTTCCTTAATCAGACCGGCTCTGCCGTGGAGAGAGAAATTCTTAACGACAGGGCGGGCAAAGCAATGATACTCGAAGAATCCGAGAAACTTTACAAAACACTTTTCGACAGTTTGTCACATGAACTAAAAACGCCCATTGCAACAATAATGGGTTCGGTCAGTTTTCTGATCGATAGGAAAAAGGATAGCAATGCTTCTGTACAAGAGTTGTATAAAGAAATAAACACGGCTTCCATAAGACTGAATGTTTTGGTAGAGAACCTGCTGGATATGGCAAGACTAGAAAGCGGAAAACTAGTAGTAAATAAGAAACCGTGTGAAGCCCGGGACCTGATGAATTCCGTTCTGGAAAAACAGGTTATAAAAGAAAACAAAAACCGTATAACAGAGGATATACCGGAAAACATGCCGCTCTTCTTCATCGATTTCACTCTGATTGAGCAGGCATTGGTTAATATTATCAGGAATGCGATTGCTTATACTCCATACGAAACAAAGATTAAACTTCAATTTTCTCATGACGAGTCATATTTATATATAACCGTCTCAGATAACGGTATGGGTGTGCCGGAGCAAGATCTCGACCGTTTGTTTGACAAGTTTTACAGAATAGAAAGAAAAAACTCCGGCGGCACGGGACTCGGTCTGTCAATTTCGAAGGGGATAATTGATGCTCACAAGGGAACAATAAATGCATATAATATGACATCGGGCGGGCTGAAATTTGTCATAAAACTTCCTCGTTGAACTGTATGAATGAAAACATTCTCGTAATAGACGATGAAATTCAAATAAGACGGCTGCTCAAAATCAGTCTTGAAGATTCAGGATACAAAGTCTTTCTTGCGGGTAACGCAAAAGAAGGTCTGCAGGAATCCGTAAACTGCAGACCATCGCTGATTTTACTCGATCTGGGCCTGCCGGACGAAGACGGATTGAGCGTTATGAAAAAAATCCGTGAATTTTCGGAGACGCCTGTAATAGTATTGTCGGTAAGGAATTCAGAAAAAGACATCGTCTCCGCTCTCGATACGGGTTCGAATGATTATATAACCAAACCCTTCAATACGGGCGAACTTCTCGCGAGAATCCGCGCCTGTCTGAGGCTGTATAAGCCGGAGCAAAAAATTCCACAGTTTATAAACGGAAATCTTGAAGTGGATTTTTCCACGAGAGAAGTAAAGGTAAGCGGCAAAATTGTAAAATTGACATCAACGGAGTTTTCCCTTCTCGCCCTTTTCATTAGAAACTCAGGTAAGGTTATAACTCACGGATATATACTGAAAGAGGTCTGGGGCAAACCTTTTTCCGATGAAGTCCAGTACCTTAGAGTTTATGTCGCTCAGTTAAGAAAAAAACTCGAATCGAATCCGTCAAATCCTGAAATGTTTATTACTGAATCAGGCATCGGCTACAGGATGAAAATAAAAGAATAGATTGAATAAATTAATTAAATTCTCGGAATATAATTTTAATTATCTATTTTCGCATTTGCTGTTTTAATCCGGAACACCCGGAATTAATTTTGGTCTCAAAAATTGTTTGACGTCGGAAAATTTCACAAAACACAACGCCCCCAAATTGAAATAAAGATTTCGGGAATATTAATCGGAATTAAATTCAGTAATATTTTTATACTCAGAATTTTTTTCTCAGTATCCAGAGAATAATTCCCGCAATAATAAGAATAATAGTGCTTACAGGCGTGAATGCGCATACAGCCTTATAACCGAGCATGCAGGCGTTCTCAATATTGCTGCACGGAATAAGCGTAATTACGGCGCCAAGAATACAAAGCACTGAAAGGATTGTAAGTAAGAGATTCGGTTTTTTTACAGTGTCGTTGTTTTTGGATTCTGCAGACATTTTATTTCTCCTATTTTTTTACTAATATTACTTAAATTATAAAAATTATTATCAAAAAGACAATCCTTTTTATTTGTATATTAATGACTTAAATGAAACATTTGTATATATATCTTCTTATTCTTCTGCTCTCTTCCGCCGGATGCGGTAATAGGGCGAGAGAGTATCAAAATACCGGGAACGAAACGCTTCCAGGTGAACTTAAACTTCCTCCAGATTATCCCCCGGAGTTCAAAATATTTAATGACGGAAAAATATTGTCCGTCAATATTACAAAAGAAGGAACTGAGATAATGTTCAGTTCGGAATCTGACCGGCAATTGATTTTAGAGCGCTGCAGAGTTGCGGCACTTGAATCCGGTTACGTCGAACAGAGCACGGGAAAGGAAAGTGAAATAAATATTAAGTTGTCATTTTTTAACGAAAGGGAAAATAAAAAGGTGTCAGTAACTTTAACTCCGAGCAGTGGAGGAACGAAGACACTGGTTACGTTCGTATATAAGTAAAAGGCTGTCCGCGAGCGAACAGCCTTTTTCCGTCATTCAAGTAAACCAAAAGGAGTCCTTACTTAACCAACATCATCTTTCTTACTGAAGTGAAATTGCCTGCGTTTATCCTGTAGAAATAAACGCCGCTTGAAAATTTCTGCGCGTTGAATTCGATAATATACTTGCCGGCATTTAATCTTTCATTAACCGGTTTTGCGGCTTCCCTGCCCGTAATATCGTAAACAACAAGCGTTACAAACTCGTCCTTTGGTATGCTGAATGTTATCGATGTTTTTGGATTAAATGGATTCGGAAAATTCTGTTCAAGATCGTATTTATCGGCGGAGCCTATGGGATTCCTTATTCCCGTAGGAAGATTCTCCGCGTCAAACCAGCAATCTGTCGGTCCCGACCCTGCATAAGAGACGTCAGCCATTTGAATCACGTTGCCCCTGAAAATTGCAATAACCGGCTGCGTCGTGCCTGATGAATAAACACTATTAATTTTGTATGCAAGTTCCCCGTTGCTCATATTTCCCGGGAATCCTCTTCTAACATTCACCGAGTCCGCAGAGGTTGTAAAGACTGCGGCAAAGCAGGCGTTCGTAGTAAGGGTATCTGAAGTTACACAAGTGAAGAAACCATTGTCCGATGAATGCGGGTCGAGCGATGCATCGACAGACCAGGTTGTGCCGTCGTTTAATGAATAGGAATACAGGCACTCTCCGTTCTTTACATACGATACAAGTATCTGACGGGGCCGGGAATACTGGGTCTGTCGTACTGTCAGAGAAGGTCTTCTGTAAACCCCGGTCGCGGAGGTAAGATAATTTATATCCGTCGGAGCGGATGGAGTCCACGTTGCTGTGAATATTCTAATGTCCATGTCGGATGTTCCGAATCTTCTTTCGACAGCGATGTAAACAGAATCGCTATAAACATTCTGAGATCTTTTAAAGCATGCGGAAGGATAAAAATCTCCCTGGTATCCCGTGTATACTCCGTTTAGAGTAGCACCCGTATGAGCCAAACCCCAGTTCGTAGAGCGGAATAACTGCATCGTCTTGGTGCTGTCACCGTTATTGGAATATTCGCCCGCTACACAGCCTATGTAAGTAGATGCATCATAATACCAGCCGTCGCTAACAGCGGAAACATAACAGAATTTTCTTCCCGTGAGAGGCGTTGCAAGCGTGTGGAATCTGTAATCATCATTCCACGAACGGGGTCTGAAAGAAAAGAGGTACAGTCCGGCGTCATTAGCGTCGACTCCGGAGCCGTATGTGTAATAGCAGGAAATTCTTATTGAATCGTTTACACTTCCCTTTCTGTCAACGGACATCGATACGGACGAAAATGTGCCCGATCCCTGCAGACCGCCGACACCTGTCCAGGTCAATCCTGAATTCGTTGATCTGTAAAAATAAATGTAATGTGTAAGTCCTGCGGTTGAATCCGTACAAAGCGCTAAATATAGCCTGCCGTCTTTGCCGTATTTGAGGTCTATAGTTCTCCTGTTTCCGTCGGTCGAATAATATCCTCCGACTTTCCCTGCCCTTATCAGAACATCATTTGAAACCCAGTCCGGGCTGAAAGGAGGCATGGAAGGAGGACCCACAGCCGTCACGCCGTTGGATTGATTGTTCCGGGATTTAAAAATACCCGGTGTGTATTTTTCGATTTCACCCTGTATCCGCTCTGCTTCCGTGAAATCCTCTTTTTGTCTTGCCTGTTCCAGTTGAACATAAAGTTCGTAAGGAACATTGATACTGACCTTGTTTTGCTCGTACGCCAATTCGCTTGCGGTGATTCCGTGTAGTCTGTTTGATGTTGTAATAGTATTTGGACCTATATCAGTCTGCGCCGCAAGAAATCCTGTCATCAGGATAAATAACAAGGTAAGTGCAAATTTGAGTCTCATATGTATCTCCTTTTGATTAAGAATGAAAAGAATCAAAATCTACAGTGGAGTCTTTATCGTGTTTATACAGATGAGTTTGTGTTTTACAGAATTCTCCTTACTGGAAATTAAAAAATTTAATTTCAAATGTAAATAATTATTTTGCTTAAAAATAAGCCGTATTTAATGTTTTCTGAAAAACCGTGATAAACAGGTGTGGATTTTTAAATTATTATGTATATTTTAAATATTCATTTAATATTTGTACGGCATTATGGACGAAGAACTATTTTATTGTTCCTCCTGCGGCAAGGAGGTAAACGCCAACGACAAAGTCTGCAAAAACTGCGGAGCGGTATTGGACGAAATAATTGACGAAGGCGATATGGATGTTGAAACCGCCGCCGTTTTTTATTCAGATGTCGAAGCAGAAATTGCAAAAGAACGCCTCGAAGAAGCAGGAATTGAATGCTACCTTTCCGGAAGCAGCGACGGCTCTATGCGTCCCTCTCTCGCATTTTCGCAGGGTATTAATCTGATGGTGATGAAAAAAGATTTAGAAAAAGCAGTAGAATACCTGAAGGGTTTAAACATAATAGAATAAAAAAAGCGGCTCACAGGAGCCGCTTAAAAAGTTCTGCCGATACCCTTTACATAATCACATTCCCGTCTTATCGTCAGCCGTCGGTCCGTATACTCCCGGAAGGGGGATGTCAAGTAGCCTTAGATAAACACCGAGTTGCGCCCTGTGATGTATCAGATGATTAAGCGACATTCCTCTTATCACTTCTTCCTTGCAGAGCGTAAAATAAACTGTGTCTCCGTTTTTAAGCGTCCACCCTTTCTTCATTTCAGTGTCGCTGCATCCCTTTAGAGCGTCTTCGGCTTTTTTTACCGATTTATCGAATTTTGAAAGAAGTTCATCGTTTGATTTTGCATCTTCAATCTTGTAATCTGATTTTGCGAAATCAAGTTCATCGGTTGTGACAGTGGTTTCGAGCCAGAACGGGATTTCCGCAACGTGCGTCGCGAGGTGAGCCAAGGGCATGCTCTTTTCGTGCGGTTTCCAGTCCGGTTTATCAAAAGGTACTCTTTCCAGGATCTTTCTTGTCGATGCGGCTTCCTGCTTAAGTTCCGCGAGAAATTTTTCTGCGATTGTCATGCTGTTGTTTTTAATTTTTTTGAATACATGCTTTATAATTTATGCCATATTAAAATATGGTATTTATCGGGTAATGTCAAGTATAATACTTCTTTCTGTTTCCGTCTAAGAAATTCCGCCTCATTGAACTTATTTCAATAGTGTCATTTTCCTTGTTGCGGAAACGCTGCCTGCTGACGATAATACATAAAAATACATGCCCGAAGGGTATTTTGAACCGTCGAAAGTAACCTCGTATTTTCCCGGATTCAGATTTCCGTTAACAAGAACGCTGACTTCTTTTCCGAGCATATCGTAAACAGCAAGGCGGATACTGTTGATGCCGGTTATTGAATTGCTGTTCAATGCGGGTACGGAGAACCTTATTTTAGTCTCCGGATTAAACGGGTTAGGATAGTTTTGTTCGAGTGTGAAGTCTGACGCGGCGGAAGTTATGTTCCTGATGTCGATTGAACTCGTTATTGAAATAACCCTGTCGGCCGCGAAGTTCCACATATCCCCGTTATCGGTCGTGTCGTGATTAACCGAATTCGCGGTAGCGTAAAGAGTATCGAAACTTCCCGGAGTGTTCGGAGCAATATATTTGTAAATAAAAATTACGGTGTCAAGTAACGGCTGTTTCGGAAATCTGTGAGTAAGTTCAAAAACGTTTGCCGAGGCGAGAACTCTCTTCAACGTTGTATCAGAGGAAGATAAAATGACAGAGCCGTTAGCCGCGGATATGTCAATACCCGCTCTGACGAGGGGTCCGCCCGTTATCCTTACCTTGTATTCGACCGTGTCCCCCGCTCGGACGCTCGAAGGTCCATCAATTAACGCATTTACCTGAGGGCTTGCCGAGAATCCGTGGCAGGTGCATCCCTCGGTGTTTCCGCGCCGCCTCGTAAGGTTAACGAAACCGTCATCGAACGCTTTAAGCGTCTCGAAAACCAGAGCCGATAAAAAAACTACGGCTGATGCAAATAGAAAAATTTTCTTCATTATTTTAGTAGCATTAATTTTTTTACGTCGGTATTGCCTTCAAAATCAATTTTGTAAAAATACATTCCCGACGAGAGCCCCGCCGCATTAAAAACAATTTCGTAAGATCCCGCGCTCCTGTTTTCATTCACGAGTGACGCAGCCTCTCTTCCGAGCACGTCAAACACTTTTAACCGAACAAACCCGCTCCTCGGTATGTCAAACTTTATTGTTGTTGACGGATTGAACGGATTCGGATAATTTTGATGAAGTTTGAATCCTGACGGAACGTTTGAAATTATATTTTCTTCAGTGGATGTTATGACACTGTAAACAGCGCTCAGTTTCTGTATTCCTCCCGTTCGCATATCGATGACGAAACCCCTGTCAACGGCGATTTCTCCGGCTCCCGCGCCGCCTGTTATTGAAATCGTAGAAAAGTTCTTGCCTCCGTCGAGCGAAAGGTAAGTGCTTCCGCCGTAACTGCCTGTTAGAACGAACGTCGGGTCTTCCCTGCAGATTTCCGCCGCCCAGCCCGACCCTGAATTTGTCCTTAAAAGCGACCAGTTGTCTCCGTAATTTGTCGTTCTGTAAATATCCCCGCCGCTCCAGTTCGTAGCGTACATAATGCTTCTGTCAAAAATTGTATTGCACATCGCGGGTATTTCACTTGATGAAGCGTTGGTGTGAACCTTAGTCCAGTTAACGCCTCCGTTAACGGTCTTGTAAATGTCACCGAGACCCGAACCGGTAATTCCGTCAGCAATAAAAATGACATTTGAACTGTCGTACATAACCGTTATGTCGCACGGGCTTCTGAAAGGAAAATTACCGCTGATTTCATTGAAGGTCGCGCCGTTATCCGTTGATTTATAGAATCCGCCGCCGTCGGGCGCGTAATAGAACACCGACGGATTGTTCTGGTCAATTTCAAGCGGTGTTCCGTAATTGCTGAAATTAATAGAGAGTATTGTGCTCCAGGTCGTTCCATAATCAGTCGTTCGCAATACTTTGTCTGGAGAACTTTCTATCGCGCAGAGCCAGATGTTCGTATCGACCGGACTTACAAAAAAATTATGCGCGTTCGTACCCGGAGTGGCGGTTGCTATCTGTGTCCAGTTGTCGCCCCTGTTCCTGCTTACATAAACCCGATTTCCAAACATACAGAAAAGCGAATTCCTGTCGTAAGGATGACGGCAGAGATTGTTTCCGATACCTCCGCTGGTACTTAACTTCGACGTCCAACTGTACGCGACTGTCGTGCCGGGGCTAAGGTTCCAGTTAATTCCCCCGTTAGTGGTTTTTATTATTGCCTGATTCAGACTGCTCACGGCGAATCCTGTCAAAGAGTCAGAATAATAAATATCTTTTAAATCACCCATCATAGGATTGATTTCGAAATTCAGAAACTTCGATGAGCCGTTAGAATTGTTTCTGATGAATCCTCCGCCACCGCATACGTGCGCGTTGTTTATATTGCTTCCCGCGATTCCCCTGATGTCCGAATCAATTCTCGTATTGACTGTCTGCCAGGGCGAGGCGCCGTATTTCATCAGAAGAGTTCCGTATTCTCCCGTTACCGCGATGCCGCCGGAGAAATATTTCGCTTTAAGAAGATTTCGAGTCGTTCCGGTTGTTTGCAATACCCAGGTTGCTCCGCCGTCGGAAGTCAGGAACAATTTTCCGTTGTTTCCGGCTACGACCCCGTTTACGCTGTCACGGAAATGAACGCTGTTATAATTGCCTGCTGCTAAACCTGAGTTTAGGTTAATCCAGTTATTGCCGCCGTTGGTTGTTCGCATAACAATGCCGCTGTCGCCGCATATATAACCCGTGCTCTTGCTTACGAAATAAACCGAATTTATAGATGCCGAATAACCCGTGCTTATTCCTACGGGATTCATCGAATGTTTGAACGTCTTGTAAACGTTTCCGTCAGAACCGGCCAACCAGACCGCGCTGTCAGACGCAAAACAGGATTTGAAGTCGACGCCCGTATTTATAGTGTAAGATGAGTAAGCCGTGCCGCCGTTTGTCGAACGGAAAATCTTCCCCTGATTTCCCGCAGCAATTACGAACACACCGTCCGGACTGAAAACGGAATTAAATCCCTGCGAACGCGCAGCGTTGAATGCAGCGATTATAAGCAGTAAAAGCAAAGTTGTCTTGATTCTCATTGTCCTTCGGAACTAATTTTCAAAATTTGTTATTAAAACATTTGAAAGGCAATTAAAATTATCAAATGATAAAAACTTTTTTTATAAAACTTGAGTTGTCACGGATTTAAAATAAGGCGGGTTAAAATAAAAGATTATTTAATTAATACGTTAAATTATCTTCGCGTTCTTACCGTGACTTTTATTTTATTTTTTTCCGTGAGTGAAATTTTTGCTCAAAGCACTTTCAATACTCCGATTGTATTCGTTTCCAGGAATCATCTCACGGGTGGAAACATATTGTTTCCGTCCGCAGGGCTTCTTCCGGGAATGGGGCCTCATTCGAGATTCTCCGTAACGGGTGGCAGGCTTCTGGTTCGGGAAGCCGACTGTTCGCTCAGGACTTTGATTGACAGCACGATGATTTTCGACGGCGTGAGAATAATAGATGTTCAGCAGCCTTGCGTGAACTGGGACGGCATAAGAATTCTTTTTTCAGGTATAGAAAGCAGGGACAGTTCCTGGCGTATTTATGAAATCAGGAAAGACGGAACGGGATTCAGAAAAATCACGAAAACGGACAGAAACATAAACCTCACGCAATTCGGTCCTGCCGCGTATAGGTTTTTTAAATATGATGACATTGATCCCGTTTATACGTCGGACGGTAAAATCGTTTTTGCTTCCACGCGGTTTCCGACGGTCTCACAGTTCGGCTCCGTGCTTGTCACGAACCTTTTCATAATGGATTCGACGGGACAAAACATTTACAGAATTACATCTGAAAGAAACGGCGCCGAAAAGCCAACTATCGACCCGCGGACAGGAAAAATTGTTTTCTCGAGGTGGTGGCTTAATATAGATATGCCGAGCAATGTAACGCCTTCAGGATTGACGAGGAATCCCGGCGAATCGCTTTCTGAGGATATCGGCAATCTCTGGCAGGCTAACATAATAAATCCCGACGGAGATCAGTTAAGATTTTACTCCGGCGACGCGAGAAAGAGAAATACACTTTTCGCATACCGACCGAGAATTGATTTGAACGGCGATTTGTATGGAATATATGTCCCGCACCTTCCGATGGTTAATACAGGAGGAAGCAGCGGAATCAGATACTATCCTAACGGATTCTCAGAATACAGTATTATAGCCGGCGTTGATACATCAACGGCGCTTTACGTGTTGAATCCGCCGTCATCAGGGACACACCAGCCGCCGTATTCAACAGACCCGCTTCCTCTGAATGACGGAAGAATTCTGTTTTCCCGCGCGAACAGCGTCGAACTTCAGGACTACGGAATTTTTGTCTGCAATAAAAACGGTACGGGGATTTCGCCCGTTGCCGATTTGCAGGGAACGCTTGAACTCAACGCGGAACTCCTGATACCAAGAATCAAGCCGCCCGTTCCTCCTTACGTTCCTGATTTTGATACAAACAAAGTTCCGCCGACTTCGAATCCGGCTACGTTTTTTCAGGGCGGATTTTTCCGCTTCGATAATCTGAATATTTACGCGAATGCTCCTGTTGATGCTCCAGTTGACGACGCTCCGCCGTTGACCAAAAACGCGAAGTTCAGGTTCTTTATGAATTTTCAGCGACAGAATCCGGACGGTCTTGACCAGCCGATTCTCCTGAAAGAAATAACTGTCAATTATGACGGCAAAATAGCGCAGCAGGAAATTCCCGCGAACGTTCCATTGTTTGAACAACTCGTTGATTCAAACGGCAAAATCGTCGTGAACGGTTTGGGCAAAATCGCTCACGTGACGGGTATGAATTACGACAAGAACGCCGCAGGAACGAAATGCGTTGGATGCCACGCTGGTCATTCGCTGATGACGGTTCCGCCTAACAACACCGAAGCGCAATTCACAAACTTCTCAACCTCGGCATACGTTACGCAAAGCAGTTACAGGCAAGCCGGCAGGATAAAGTATTTCGGAAAATATGCCGCTGACAGATGCGCGAGGAATGTTGATCTATCCGTTAACTGGATTGCGTCGGGCGGAAACAACGAATATGTTGAATTGCAATGGCCGCTCCCATTGGACATACGCGAGATTAAACTCTACAATATTTTTCCGAACGCGTCGAACAGTACAAACATACAGGTGAACGACTGTGAAATAATCCTGTATAATTCCGGCCGGGAAGCCGGACATATTCTTTCCACCGGACCGCTTGATGTAAACGGTAAATCGGTTTATCTCAACCCTTACGTAACTGCTGACAGGATGAAAATAATTGTAAAAAGTTTTTCAGGAACGGTTGACGGAATATCATCTGCAGGACTAGCCGAAGTAGAAACAATTTCGAGAGTCTCGGTTTATCAAACAGGAGTGATTAAAGAAGAATCCGCCGTGTCGGATTTTTATCTCAGCCAGAATTATCCTAATCCGTTCAATCCGTCAACGAAGATAAAATTCTCGGTTGACGTTTCAGAAAACAGTTTTGTAATTTTGAAAATTTATGACATTGCGGGCAGGGAAGTCGCCTCGTTAGTAAACGGAAAAATCGCAAATGGTGAGCACGAAGTTACATTCGACGGCAGCGGACTCCCGTCAGGTTTATATTTTTGCAGACTTACAACAGGGAACAAAACAATCGTCAGGAAAATGATTCTTGTAAAATAATAGAAATACCCTTTTTCATGGCAGTATGTTTGTTTGAACATATTTTATTGGATCTGCGGAAGTATTTCAGCATAAAAATAGGTATTGGCGAAAAAAAACGGGGAAATATTTTCCCCGTTTTCTTCAGTATCTAAATCTGAGTTTTATTTTATCAATATCATTCTCATCGTCTTGTCGAAGGACGCAGATGACATTCTGTAAACATACACGCCGCTCGAAAGCGATGATGCATCAAAATCGTAAATATACTTGCCGGGCTGAACCTTGCCGTTTACCAATACCGCTACTTCGCGTCCGAGAAGGTCATAAACTTTTATCGAAACGAATTCGGTTTTCGGAACAGAATATTCAATCTTTGTCGTCGGATTGAACGGATTCGGATAATTCTGATTTAGTTCGAATGTCTTCGGAATTTCATTTTCGTTGTTTGCAAGACCTGTTCCGGTAGTAAGTTCGAATCTCGTGTTCGCTCTTCCCGGAGGAGCCGTGGAGCCCGACCAGGATGTGGTGTTGCATCCAGAGGAAGAGGATAAATCGCCGTACCTGCCCCAATACATTCCCGTTGCGGGAGTGCTGTAAACCGGAGAGAATTCGGTGTATGATGAATTGTCGTAACATACTTCAACCAGCAGGTTACCGCCCGTGTAATAGAATGGAGTTGTCAGCGTAATCATCTGCCATCCCGTACCCGGAACTACGTATGATGTAGGGTTGTAACAGGTTGTCCATCCGGTTGTTACAAATCCCGTTAGCGATGTCATCGTCGTGTTCTGCATGCTGATTTTAAAACTGTTCATCGCGCCCGGGTCGGCTGTAATCACGTCGAAACCAATTTTCATTATGAACATGTTTGTGTAGCCCATCTCTGTTCCGGTGTAAAGATACTGTGTCCTTCCGTCCATCCAGTAAGTCGTGAACGGGAAGTTTGATGAAGTCGTACCCGTGCCCACCGTAACAGAATAAGTGTTCCCGACTAGGTATTCGAATTTTGTCGCAGGAGGCGTCGTTCCCGGCGGATTCAAACCTGAACCGCCTGCCGGTAATGTCGCTACTATTGAGCCCGCTGAATCCTGCGCCGCCAGATAATATCTAACAGATGTTCCCATCGGCTGACCTGGAATCGTGAATTTGAAAGTATCCTGATTCGTATAATTCGGATTTATGTAATTAAATGAACCGTTGTTCACGCTGAAATAGAGTCTCGGCTGATTCACTCCAGTAGCTATTTTCATTGAAGATTTAATCGTGGCAGTAACAACTCTCGGCGAAGTTATCGGTCCGGACGATAGCGGCGTGTGGGCAATTGTAATCTTGAAGTCGCCCGCTATTGTTACGAGCGCCGCTACACCCGCTTTTATCATCTTTATGAAATACGGTTTATTCAGAGAAAGATACGTGTCATTTACAGTGTGATAGTAAGGCGTGAAATCGCTGTTGTCTTCAATCGCGAGTATTGCCTTGTATCCCTTGTTCTGAAATGACTGATGGTCGCTTCCGCCGTTCAGTGACGTCGTTACCTGCGGAACGAGAGTCGGCTGATAAAGAGTGACTATCTGAGCGAAATCGTTTGCGAGCGGTGTCGAAGCGGTGTTTGTATTTATATCAAGCGCCCCGTCGTTGTTTCCGTCGTACGCTATCATGTCGAAATTTAAAACCGCGATGATTGAATCTCCAAGCCTGTACGCCGTATCAGCGTATGCCTTGCTTCCGTACAATCCGCGTTCTTCTTCATCCCAGGCCGCGAATATAATTGTGTACGGAAGATTTATGTTCTTGAGTATCCTTGCCGCTTCAATAACTGCAACCGTGCCTGAGGCGTTGTCGTCAGACCCGGGAGCGGTTGTACCGGACGGCATGTCATCGTAATGTCCGCAAATTATAACATATTGATTCGGATATTTCGTACCAGTTTTCTTTGCGAGAACATTGGTAATTGTGGAATTAATGTTCTGATACCAGGTTGTCAGACCGAATTCCTGAAACCTTTCGTATATGTACTGTGATGCTTTGATGTTTCCCTGTGTGGCATAATGTCTTGATGTTATAGTATAAGGCGCGCCGCCTATTACACAGGCGGTGTCTCCGCACAAATGCCTTTCAAATTTGTAAACAGAATCGGCATTTACCATATTCATTACTGACGCTACAAAAGAGTTGTATGAAACCTGAGCGTTTAGGGAAAAAGTTGTTGCAAGAACTAAAAGTGTAAGCAGAATTTTGATTTTCCTCATGAGATAAATATTATTTGCATAAAATTAACTCTTTTATTTTTAAACCGAAATACAATAAAATCTGCTTCGGGATTTTTGAAACACATATAAATATAAAGGACTTAAGAGTAATACAGGTGCAAATCGCGAAATTTCAAACCTACTTTCCTTATACACAAAATCCCCGTCTTAAACGGGGATTTTGTTTTAAAAAAACGCTCTTCAAAAATTATTTCACGAGAACCATTCTCTTTATATCGCTGTTCTTGCCTGCGGTGAGTTTGTAGAAGTATATTCCGCTCGCGAGGCTTGAAGCGTCAAATTCAATTTCATAATATCCCGCTTCATACTTTCCGTTAATCAGTTTTGCTACCTCCCTGCCGGCGATGTCAAATACTATTAGTTCGGCAAAAGCGTCTTTCGGCAAATCGAAGCGAATCGTGGTTGAAGGATTGAACGGATTCGGATAATTTTGGGACAAAGAAAACTTTGCGGGAATACCGGTCACGGGTTGCTCAATTTTTACGGGTGTACAACTGGCAACCACGCTGTATCCGCTTATTCTCGGCGAGCAGTATCTGTCCGCCGTGCGTACCCAGAAATAATACGTTGTGCCGTTCGTCAAACCTGTCGCGGTGTATGTCGTGTCAGGATGATTTGTTGAGCCGATAAATGTTGACGTGGACGGATTGTTCGTCGTGTTCCTGTATAATCCGTACTGATACATATCAAATTCAAGGTTCTTCCTCCATTTCAAGAGCGCCTGCTGATTTCCCGGAAGCGCGGTCAGGTTGAGAGGAATAGCGGGAGTTACCGTGTCCGCAGGGGGCAGAACAGTAAATGTCGGAGCGGGCGTTACATTCTGTTTAGTGTAATAAAGAAAATCAGGCGTACCGTAATGCATGCCGGAAACAATGCTTGTCGGGAATGTATTCTGCGTACAGGAATTCGCGTATCTCATATCTCCGAATGTGAGATGCTGTCCTATCTGCGTACTATTTCCGTAATAATACATATCGCCCGAGCCGTTGAACAGCGCGATTATGTACTGCTGTCCTGACATAAGCCATAAAGGATTTGTAACGGCGTTATAATTGTAAACTGTCGCCGTGCCCGCATCCACCTGTATCTGGCCAAGAATCGCCTGCGTATTGAAGTCAAATAAAGTTACATACCTTTGCGTGGCGTTGGGTATTCTCTTGCCCATATAAGCGAGAAGCACATCTTCATTCGCCGTAAATCTGAAACCACGTTGGCAGTTGCTGACGGTGTTTGTGGACGATACAACGACGCTGTCTGTTGCCGAGTGCGGTCCGTAAAAAACGCTGAGAGTTGAAATGTTCGTCGCGGACGGATTTCCGTAATAAAGATATATGAGCGCGGAGTCGTTCGCTCCTAAAGACGGTACGTTTACCCATATAACGGTCGTGTCTGTGTTAAGACTTTTCTCGACCCAGTGGTCGCGAAATGTCGTTCCTCCGCATAACGTGGCAAACCTGATGTCTTTTCCGTCCGCCTGCATCCATCCTGCTGATATCAGAGCCTGGGTGTTTATAACGAGCCTGACCTGTACGTTGGTCAGAGATGTTGCAGTGTTATTCTTGATATAAATAGGATTTTCATATTTATATTGAGAATAAGAAACTGCTGACATAAAAATGCTGATAATAAATAGAACGGTGATTACTCTTTTCATTTAACCTCCTGTTAAAATAATTTATAAAAGACCACGATTGAAATGCCGGCGTGATTTACACTGTTTGTTGATTAACTGGGATTCTCAATGTATTTCTGCACAAACAATTTAACTTGTGTATGCACGAAATCTTATTGTGTGTATGACCTGCGGAGGTTTGAAAATAAGTATGCAGGATGTTTACTTATTCTAATTACCTTGTCAATGCTAAACTTTAATAATATCATATTTATAGTCAAGTATAATAATTGTAACCGTAATTTCCTCTATAGCGCGAAGTTTATATTCTGAGACTATCCTTTAGGGGTTTTTGTGATAACTTTGATAATAAAGTACCGATATCGGCTTAATTTTCCGTCCCCGATTTCTGAATCTTCCCTGATTCTCTATATAATATATCTCGACAAAACATAGTTGCGGCACTACTAATGTTTTGGTTCTTTTCGAAAAAATCCGCCGTTTTATTCATATTTGTATTCTGTTCTTTGGCAGGGAAATTGTATTAAAATTGTTAATATTATTATTTAAATTTAATTCTGAGGAGTTATTGGAATGAAAAAACTTATATTTGTGATTCCTTTTGTGATTGGATTCCTGCTGCAGACTGCTGTTTTTGCCCAGATTAAAAGCGACGGGATTACTCCAAAACCTCTTACCGCGACTATTAGCGCAAAAGGAATAGTGTTGGCGCCCATTTCTGTCGTCTCTACACACGACCTTGATTTCGGCAGCGATATATTACCGGGCGTGAACAGAACAATCGACAAGAGCTCGAATTCAGCCGGAAAATTTTCCATAATGGGTGAGTCAGGAAAAGAAGTTACGATTGAACTTTCTCTTCCGCCCGAACTCGTAAGCGGCGAGGAACACCTAATGCTGAGTTTTTCTCCTACCGACGGCGGATATAAACTTCCCGGCGGCAACGTTGTTGAATTCGACCCGGTAAATTCGGTAAACGCGGTGTTCGGTACTGACGGCGCAATGGATATTCTTCTCGGAGGAACAGTTCAGCCGACATATACTCAGCCGGCAGGTCTCTATGAAGGAACCGTTACGGTTACTCTCTACTACACCGGAAATTAAAAGCCAGGACAACAGAATAATAAGAAGGGGTTTTCCG
>CALGII010000216.1 GCA_937915485.1 uncultured Ignavibacteriota bacterium
CTTTCAGAAGGGGCGCGGCGAGCAATTACGACGACAAGCCAGACCTCAAGGACATACTGAAGATACTCGGCACGTTCATACCCGAGCAGATCACGATGAATTTCAACCAGACGAACGCGGTAACGAATCAGGGAGTTCTTGGCAAGCCGGGATTTACGAATTTCTGGGTGAACCTGAAAGCGAACGAGGATCAGGGACCGTCGAGGATGTACCAACTCGGTTTTGACCGCGACCCCGGAAAGAGAATCGGCGGATTAAACCTGACCGACGCTTACAATTTATCGAACAACGTGACATTCAATACGACGGTTGCGCCGATATTTCCGCAGGAAATCCGTATGAGCCTAACGTTTAAGAAACTCTGGGGATTCAGCAATACAAATTCGTTCACGACGGGACCCGACGGCAAAATAGCGACCATCGGCAATCTTAGCAGCAGCAAGACGGACGGGTACAGCATGTTCTTCGCAGGCAGCGTGGAAGATTTTTCATTTGAAAGTTCAAACGACCCGAATCAAAACGTAAAGAACATTACATCGTCATTCAAAAGCAGCATAGCATCGATGCCTTTCCCGAACTGGAACATAAACATATCGGGGCTCGAGAAAATGCCTCTCTTTTCGGAATTGGCGACGACCGTCACTCTCGAGAATTCATTCACGTCGGAGTATAACGAAGCGTCATATCTGGACATAACATCCGGAAGCGAAGTAATTCAGAGGCAAACAGTAACACAGTCGTTCAATCCTTTAATAGGGCTGAACATAACATTCAAGCAATTAATGGGAGGCAGTCTTTCGGCGAGCATACGCGTAAACAAGTCCACGAGCAACACTCTGACGCCGACGAGCAGCATGATACAGGTAACAAAGACGAGCGACTGGAGCATAAATGCGAATTACGCGAAAGCCGGATTTGAAATACCGCTATTCGGGCTTTCACTGAAGAACGACATAACATTTTCTCTGACGATGTCCAAAAACGTGAGTGAGCCGACGGATTACAAATTTACGACGGAATATTCGACGCCTCAGAAAGTACCCGGGAACGGTTCGACGGTAACGACATTCAACCCGTCAATCTCGTATTCATTGAGTTCAAAGGTGCAGATGCAGTTATTCTACAAGTACATCAAGACGGAGCCTACAGAAGGAAACGCGAACACTGCGCCGCGCACGTCGAACGAAGGCGGTCTTAACATACGTGTAACGATACAGTAATTATTCCGCGGAGACTTTTATTTCGCCGTCAATAATTTTCTTTTTAATTCCTTCGACCTTTTCCTTTGCTTCAGGACTGATAAGATTTTTATTGTTATCGTCGTAAACGTAACCGACACCGTTATCTTTAAGTCCGAGAGACTTAATTCCGCCCTTGAAAGTGCCGTTCTTCATATCGAGAATAGTGTTATAGATAATCTCGTCGACTACTTTCACCATGCTGGTGAGGACGAAGCCGGGGGCTTCGGAGTACTGGTCGAGGTCAACGCCGATAGCGAACTTCTTGTTTTCTTTCGCGGCCTTAAAGACGCCGATGCCCGAGAGTCCTGAGGCGTGGTAAATTATATCTGCGCCGCTTGAATACTGACTAATAGCGATTTCTTCCGCCTTTCCGGGATTTTTAAATCCTTCGCCCGTAACACTGACGTATGAAACGAATATTTTGCATTCGGGGTCAATATACTTCGCGCCCTGAACGAAACCTTTTTCAAATTTGCGAATGAGAGCGGATTCCATTCCGCCGACGAAGCCGAGTTTTTTCGTTTTAGAGGTAAGGCACGCGAGCGCGCCAACGAGGAAGGAGCCTTCTTCTTCCTTGAATTCGAGGGCGACGAGGTTATCGGGAATTTTAACATTAGGATTAATTGAATAATCAACGCAGCCGAATTTTTTATCGGGGAAATCCTGAGCGATTTTAGTAATGTCTTCGGTAAAAATAAAACCGACTCCGAAAATCAGGCTTATATCGGGTTTGCTGGCGAGTTTACGGAGCGCGGATTCGCGGTCGGCGCCGTCGCCCGGGTCGATAACTTCAAAGTCGATACCGAAATCTTTTTTTGCCCGTTCGAGTCCTTTATAGGCGGCGTCATTGAACGACTTGTCGCCTCTTCCACCGACGTCGAAAACGAGACCGACTTTGAATTTAGACTTATCCGAATTAGTGTTTGATTTATCTTCCTTTTTCCCGCACGAGGAAATCATAACTGCCGCGATAAGCAGCGCCGTAAAGAAAATTCTTTTCATAGTTATTAGTTTTATTATTCCTGAACAATGTGATGAAGCCTGCACCGGGCTTCGTAATGGTTTTCCGCGCCGACGAGGACCCTGTCGGTGCTTTTAGAAACTCTTTGCGTTCTGTTTGCCGGAGCGCCGCAGATAACGCAGACGGCGAGAGTTTTAGTTATGTATTCGGCAACCGCGAGAAGTTGCGGCATAGGCTCGAAAGGCACTGCTTTATAGTCCTGGTCGAGACCCGCGACGATGACGCGTTTTCCCGAATCGGCAAGCGCCTGACATACATCGACGAGATTGTTATCGAAGAACTGGGCTTCGTCTATGCCGATTACTTCCGTTTCAAAACTTTTTTCAAGAATCTCATCCGCGTTTTCAATCATTTCGGACGGGAAGGATTGTTCGCTGTGGGATACTATTGAAAATTCGCTGTACCTGTCGTCGATTTTAGGTTTAAAAACTTTTACGCGCTGTCTGGCGATTTCCGCTCTTCGGATGCGTCTGATAAGTTCTTCGGTTTTACCCGAGAACATGCTTCCGCAAATAACTTCAATGTGTCCTGTCTTTTTAAACGTTCTAATCTGAAGGTGTTCATTCATATCCATCGACGGAATTCCTTTCTATTTTAATTTAAACTTATGAGGAAAAAGGTTTTGAAGTTTGTAAATCTGATATTTCGTTTTTGATTTTACGAGAATGACGTCCATATTATCCGAGAACTCCGAGAGGAACTGCCTGCAAGCGCCGCAGGGGAAAGCGAATTCCGAACTGTCGGAGGAAATCGCGACCGCCTTGAATTTCTTCTGCTTGTCAGTAATAGCTTTAACGGCGGCGACTCTTTCGGCGCAGATAGTAAGCGAATACGAGGAGCATTCGACGTTAGCGCCGTAGTATATTTTACCTTTATTCGTTAGAAGCGCGACGCCTACCCTGAACTTCGAGTAAGGTGAATGCGAGAATCTTTTCGCCTTAAGCGATTCGCTTATTAATTTTTCGTACATCAGATATAAAAAGTTAATATAAAATTGTATCCGAGGTTATTTCAAGACAGAATCAATAACAAGCAAGAATTCAATCACTATCAAATAAACAAGGAATTTATTAATTTATCAATTTATGAGCAAATTATCAAAACATATTTCTTGATTGAATGGACAGGAAAGCCCTATACCGTAAACTCGACAAACTTTTCGGCATTCCAATTCTGATAATACTTGCACTTTTTCTCAAGAGAAGAAAGAAGTTACCAATTGAAATTACAAAAATTCTTGTAGTCAAGTTCGCGGCAATAGGCGACAGCATAATGATGATACCGATGCTCAGGACTCTGCGAAGGGCTTATCCGGATTCCGAGATTACATTCCTTTGTTCGAGAATCAACGAATCGATTGTAAGGAAGACGCCTTACGTTAACAAAGTGCTTGTCGAAAACGTGCACGATTTCCTGAAGAATCCTTTTCTGTTTCTGAGGATGATAATGAAATTACGTAACGAGAAGTACAACATAGTAATCGACACGGAGCAGTGGTCGAGAATAAGCGCGATTATAATAGCGCTGTTGAAATATGATTTTTCAGTAGGTTTCAAGACTCAGGGGCAGTATAAGCATTTCATGTTCAACAGGGTTATCAATCATTCGCGCGAGAAGCACGAACTTGAAACTTTCATAGACCTTCTTCTGCCGTTATTTGTTCCCGTTAGGAAAACGGATTACGTGCTTGAATATTTTCTTGACGAGGGCAATTACCGGGCGGCTGATAAGTTTTTCGAGGAGAATTCGCTTAAAGGAAGAACGGTTATAACTCTTCATCAGGGATGCGGCGGGACGGGGAAACCGCGGGAATGGGACGTGAAGAATTACATACAACTCGGGAAGAGATTAATTGAGTACAAGAAAGACATTGTTCTTCTCATAACAGGCTCAGGAGACGAGGAAGAGAAAAACGAAGAACTTGAAAGGGGACTGCTGGAAATATTACCGCAGGGTTCGAGTGTAATAAATATAACGGGAAAGTATTCACTTGACGACGTCGTCGCAATCATAAAGAACGTGACGCTTATAGTATGCAGCAACACGGGAATGCTGCATTTGGCTTCGTGTGTCGGAACGAAGACGATGGGATTGCACGGTCCGACGAATCCCGCTAAATGGGGAGCGTATTCTCCGAACACTGTATTGATACAGAGCGACAAATACTGCAGTCCCTGTCTTTATCTCGGTCACGATTACGGGTGCAACAATCCGACCTGCATGACTCACATATCGGTTGACGACGTTTACATACACATCAGGAAAGCGCTTAATCCCGAGTTATTTCCCGAGGAACTGCGAGTAATCAATTAAATATTCTGTCCAAGTCACAGGCTGCAAAATATTAAATATCAAATATAAAAAATCAAAGAATCAAATTAAAAATCGAAAATACCTAACCACTTAATTGTAAAGGCATTCCTTAATACTAAATCAAGAGAGATATTTCGAAGCATTTCTGAAGAACCGGTGTGAACTTCCGGATTAATATTTGAAAAATGTATTATAATAATCAGCACCGGTTATTCAGTATTTTCATGACACTACAAAAAATGTTTTAAATACTGTTGTTAGTTAAATAAACTATTTTTATATTGTAGAAGCAGATAAGGTTATGAATAAAATCCCCAAATATTCGTTAATGCTTATTTTCGCAAACATTCTCAATGCTGCAAAAAATTATACACGTCAAATAATAAAAAAAAGAATATTCAAAGAACATAATTTCCCATCATACAACGACTCCATTTCAGGAAGAGAATCGTATCGTGAAATCGACATAATGAATCAAGGTGTATTTGTTTTATCTAACGGGAATACCCAATTTGTAATCTTAAAAATAATTCGAAAAAGCAAAAACCAATAAAATGAAAAGGAAAGTTTTTCTTGTAATTTCGGCTTTAGTCTTTTTATTCACGGGGCAGATACAGTCAAGACCCGATATACGTTTTATGGATTACGCGCATTCGGGGTTTTTTCCGCGCGTCATACACGAGCAGGTCAGGTTTGACCCGAACAACATTGACACGTGGATACAGAACACGGGAATATTCGATCAGGACATACGCACGAGCAACACGCCCGGTGGAATGTGGCCGAAAGGGTCAAACAAATTTTTTGATTTCACGGTTGGCTTAAGCATGGGGGCATACATCGACGGAGTATTAAAATTAGCATCGGCATCATACACAGGTGAATACGCACCGGGCTATATAAGCAACAGCGGGGGCGTGCCTGTACCCGTAACAAATACGAATTTCAAGTTGTACAAGGTAACGAGCACGGATACAACCTCGTGGGATTATATTAACTGGGGGCTGATGGTTCCATACGGGGCGCCGTATGTTGACAGAAACCTTAACGGACAATGGGACCAGGGAATCGATAAGCCGGGCATCGTGAACGCTGTGCAGACGGTTTTCATTTGCATGACAGACGGATTTCCCGAAACGCACAATCAGAGCGAAGGATTTTCAGGGGGAACGGCTCCGATGTTCTGCGAGATGCATTTTACGGCTTGGGGATACAAAGGTGATTCTTTGTATTCACTTCCTTTGAACGACGTGCAATTCTTTTATTATGAGATTATAAATAAGAGCACGAAGACCTGGAACAATACCGTGATGGGACTCGTGAACGACGTTGATCTGGGAGACGCAACAGACGACTATATCGGTTGCGATACGGCTGCAAATTTGTCTTACTGTTATAATTTTGATAATACGGACGGAACGGGCAATCCACCCTCATACGGCGCGAATCCTCCCGCCTGCGGATTTGATTATTTGCTGAGTCCGCTTTATTACACCGGCAACACGAATGATTCAGTTGTTTATTACAATCCGCCGGGCTCAAACAGAAGAGTAGTTAAGAAAGGATACAAGCAATTCGGAATGTCGTCATTTGTTTTTTTTGCAGGAACAAGTTCAGGAGGAATAACCTGCGAGTATGATCCTTCATTGCCTATTGAAGCGTACAGGTATTTATCGGGAATAAAGAAAGACGGTGCACCTTGGTTTCACCCGAGCACGAAACAAAGAACGAAGAAACTATACACGGGAAATCCTGAATCATCAGAGGGATGGACCGAATACGGATACAACGGAAATGTCAATATGGCAAAAATAAAGAATTGCGTCGGAGGCGACACAGTGACGACATTTCCAAGTCCTTCGGGAGACAGGCGGTTTATGATGAATACCGCAGGGCCGACATTCAACGTTAATGCGAACGATACGATGCGTATAGTGCTGTCGCAGATGGTGGCGAAGGGACTCAACAACAAGAACGCGGTAACTAAACTCAAACTTCTAGACAGGACAGCGCAGGTGCTTTATGATTTGAATTTCAAGGCTTCGTTTCCGACTCTGCCTTTGCCGGTAGTGACGAAGAGCGTAACGCCGAAGACATCGATGACCTGCG
>CALGII010000217.1 GCA_937915485.1 uncultured Ignavibacteriota bacterium
GACCACCGAGATCTACACTCTTTCCCTACACGACGCTCTTCCGATCTGATAATCTGATAGGTCACGAATATCACGAAAAGCACGAGCAGAACGAATAATACGGGATGGATTCCTGAAAGAGGCGCTTTGTTCTTTTGAGGAGCGCTTGTATCTGTATTGTAAGTGTTAATTTTTATTTTCTTTACTGATTATACGCGGTCAATGCCGCGTGAAATCAAATTTATCAAATCACGATTTCAAATTAAAGTTTATATTTTTTCTGCTCTTAATATCCGCTCATAGAATACGGCCTGTCTTCAACATTTCTGCCTCTTTCCTTATCGGGCTGCGGTGACATTATGTATTTCAAGGTACCGCCTTTCATTAATTCGTCGTGGCCGATGAAACACTTTTCAATTTTAGACCCGTTAAGAAATATCTCCTTAACGTATATGTTCTCGTCGGAAATATTTTCGGCTTCGACCGTCAGCGAATTACCGTTCTCGAGTCTGATAACCGCTCTGCTTACAAACGGAGCGCCGAATACGTATTCACCTGTTCCCGGACAAACGGGGTAAAAGCCAAGCGCGCTGAAGATGTACCAGGCCGACATCTGCCCGCAGTCGTCGTTTCCGCATAAGCCGTCGGGTCCGTTCCTGTACATCGTGCTCATTATTTGAAATATTCTCTCCTGTGTTTTCCAGGGAGCCCCCGCATACGCGTAAAGGTACGGAATGTGGTGGCTCGGTTCATTGCCGTGGACATAATTTCCGATAACCCCGTCTCTCGTAACGTCTTCGGATTCCTCAAAGTATTTATCGTCAACGTGCATCGTAAAAAGAGAATCGAGTTTTGATATCATAGCCGCGTCTCCGCCCAACAGGCGTATGTATCCTCCCGCGTCGTGCGGAACGTACAAGGAATAATTCCAGGCGTTGCCTTCGATGTATCCCTGATTAACCGTGCTGAGCGGGTCGAAAGGCGCTTTCCAGGAACCGTCCGAATTTTTCGCTCTTATGAAACCTGTTGACGGGTCGAACAGGTTACTATAATATCCGCTTCTCAATCTGTAAACGTCCTCAACGTCTTTCCTGCCAAGAAGTTTAGCGGTGTTACTGATAGTCCAGTCATCGTAAGAGTATTCAAGAGTCTTGGACGCCGAATTCGAACTAAGGTCTTCGGGCACGTAAGAGAATTTCCTGTAAAACCCGAGACCGTCGAAGAAATCCCTGTTCGACGTAATGACCATCGCGTCGAGACCTTTTTCATAATCGAAACCTTTCAATTTTTTCGAAATTGCGTCGGCGATTACAGATACCGCGTGATAGCCTATCATGCACCAGTTTTCGTTTGCCTGATGAGACCAGACGGGCAGCATTTTGTGTACGCTCTGCTCGAAATGCGCGAGCATCGAATTAATCATATCCGCCGCGCGTTTCTGCTGAACGAGCGCGAGCAACGGATGAAGCGCCCTGTATGTATCCCACAGCGAGAATGTAGAGTAGTTTGTAAATTCTTTAGAGTTGTGAATGTTCATGTCAAGACCGCGGTAGTCCCCGTTAACGTCGCTGTAAATCGTAGGACTCAGGAAAGAGTGATAAAGGGAAGTATAGAACATTTTCAATCTCGCTTCCGGAGCCTCCGCCTTAATTCTGCCGAGTTCTTCATTCCATTTATCTCTCGCGTTATTCTTAACTTCGTCGAAATTCCATCCCTTAATTTCTTCAGTAACGTTTCTAAGCGCGTTTTCCGAACTCACTCCCGAAATTCCGAATTTAATTTTAATTTCTTCGTTACTATCCGTAGCGTAATTTATGAACATCTTTATTTCCCTTCCCGCCGCTTCGGGGAAATTCTTTTCCTGATTGAACTTTCTCCAGAATCCCCTGTAAACGGTTCCGTCTTCCCGTTTGAATCCGTAGTCCTTTATAGGCTTGGATAAAATCATCGCGAAGTAAATAAACCGGGTCCTTGCCCAGCCGGAAGTAATTTTAAATCCTGTTATCAGAGTGTCGTTTTCAACCCTGACGAAAGTCCAGACGTTTTTTCCTTCGTAGTTATAAATGCCGTATGTTAAATCAAATATGATATGAGATTCGGTTGACGCGGGAAATGTATATTTATGGAATCCGGCTCTTTCAGTAGCCGTCAGTTCCGCAGCAATGTTATAGTCTTCAAGAAATACTTTATAATATCCCGGAGATCCGGACTCGTTATCGTGAGAAAAGCGTGATCTGTAGCCGCTTTTGGGAATGAACTTGTTTCCGGGATTCAGTTTCAGTTTACCCGTCGTAGGCATAATAAGAAAATCGCCGAGGTCGGAATGCCCGGTTCCGCTGAAATGTGTATGTGTGAACCCGACTATTGTTTTATCGTCGTACTGATAACCCGCGCAGTACTTATAAACATCTTCATTATACTTACCGTTTTTATCAAAGCGCACGGTGTCCGTCTCGGGGCTCAACTGCACCATACCGAAGGGAACTGTCGCACCCGGGAATGTATGCCCCATGTTCTTCGTGCCCGAGAAAACGTCAACGTATTTTGCGTAGTCGAAATTTGAATTCTGCGCAACGGAGAAGACGGGGCAAATCAGGATAAAGAGAATTCCGTATAATAATCTCATAAAAGTAATTTGAACAATTTTACACAAATCCTTTTTTAAAAAATATATTATAATGTGCCCGAAGAAATGGACGATGTGAGGTCAGGCGGCAAATGACTTTAATTACAAGATGTGTTTAAACGTACAGAGAATATGAATACCCGCGAGGGCGATTACAATTAAGCGAGCGCATATTTATTGCGCACCAAAGAAGTTCGGCTCAATTCGCTGCGGGTATTCCGAAGATAACCGCGGTACCTTCGTTAACCTTGCTCTGTATTTCTATATAGCCGCCGAGTTTTTCAATCATTTCCTTGCATATAATAAGTCCGAGTCCGGTTCCCGCTTCATTTTCAGTGCCTGCGGTTGTTGTTTGCGCGTCAAGACGGAACAATTTTTCGATCATATCCGGTTTCATACCGACTCCGTTATCCTTCACGGTAACAATAACATTTGCGTCGCGCTTCTCGGCGCTGATTGCAATGGCGCCTTTTCTGTGAGTAAACTTTATTGCGTTCGCGATAAAGTTTTGCAGCACGGACACAAGGATGTGGTCATCGCCTGTAACAAACGTATCGGGGTCAACCTTGTTTTCGACCGTAATTTCCTTTTTCTCGTAATTATAGCGAAGGAGATTCATCGCGTTTACGACGCAAGCGGTAAGATTGACTCTTATTTTCCTGATTTTCAGCCCTCCGGTCTGCAGTCTTCCCCATTGAAGCAGATTCTCAATAAGTTCAAAAAGGTTTTTTGCCGAGTTCCTCATCAATCCCGCGTAATTCATCACCTCTTCCTTATGCATTCCTTCGGATTCCTGATAAAGCAATTCTGTAAGCCCGAGAAAACCCGTGAACGGAGCTCTCAGGTCGTGAGCGATTATCGAGAAAAATTTATCCTTGGTAGCGTTAAGTTTTTTTAATTCTTCAGCGTATTTTTCGAGTTTATCTCTGCTCGCTATTTTTTCCGATATATCCAGAACAACACCTCTTACCCCGGTACATACTCCGTCTTCCATTAAGGGCACCGCGTTGATGTGAATAGGTATGCTTGTCCCGTCTTTACGGTATCCCTGAAACTCGTACCCTTCCGAAATCACTCCCGAAATTGTATTCCTGAATTTTTCCGCCGCTGCGGCACGTGATGAAGGAGGCGCGAAATCCATAAGGGACTTGCCGATTATATTGCCGTTGCAGCCGTAACCAAACATCTCAAGACCCGTTTTATTCACGAACGTAATATCGCCATTAATATCGGTTTCATAAACCGCGGCAGGCATTTGTTCGACAAGTTCGCGGAATTTTTTCTCGGATTCATGCAGCGCTTTTTCAATATTCTTCTTTTCCGTGACATCTCTTATAATCGAAAGTATGTTTACCGGAATGTCATCTCCGTCACGCACCAGAATCGATTTTGCAGAAAAATACAGCCAGCGTCCGTCCGCGCGGCGAAGACGGAATTCGGCCTGATTATTTCCGCTGCGCAGAAGGTTTTCTTTTGCTTTATTAAATACACTAACGTCGTCGGGATGAAGAAGTGATTCTATGCCGATGAAATGATTTTTTTCAAGACCCAGTGATTCATAATAATTGTTATTGGCAAGAATCATGTTGAGATCAATATCGAGCATTAGAATTATGTCGTCGGCATTCTCAATCAGCGTTCTGTATTTCTCTTCGGATTGTCTGAGTTCGTGCTGGGACTTAAGCCTTTCGCTGATATCCCTGGCCAGAACGCACATCGTTCTGGCTTCAGGGAACTGAACGGCTTTTACGCTGACTTCAACGGGTACGAGCGAGCCGTTTTTCCTTCTGTGAAATCTTTCCCTTATAAAAACATTATCGTGCACGGCAAGACTGTTTACGTAATTATCAATACTTTCTCTTTCGTGCGCCACTATATCATAGATTGTAAGTTTCAGCATTTCCTCTTTAGAATATCCGAGCATGTCCGCGTAAGCCTGATTCGTAAGTATCACTTGTCTCGTATCCATTTCGTAAATCACAATCCCGTCCGATGCCTGCTCGATTATTGAGCGGAATTTTGATTCACTGAGAGAAAGTTCTTCCGTTCTCTCCTTTACTTTATCTTCAAGAGTCGCGAGAGTGTGTTTAAGTTTTTCCTGCGATTCGTAAAGTTCGTTGGTCCTCTGCCGGACGTTCGCTTCAAGGGATTTTGTATATTTCCGTCTCAATATGTGCTTGTAAACATATAGTAAATTGAAAATGATTATCAGCAGCACCGTAAGCATGAACCACCATTGTTTATAGAACATGCCTTTTGCGGTTATTTCCCCGCTCGAAATTTCTTCGCTCCATTTTCCCGAAAAATTTCTTGCCTGCATTATGAATTTATACGTTCCGGGTTCAAGGTTTTTATAAACTATATTTCCAATTTCGTTCTGGTGAATTAAAATCCAGTCTTTGTCGTAACCTTCGAGTTTTATTCTGTATTCCAGAAGTCTTTCTTCGACGAATGAAATTCCCCTTATGCTGAAAATAAGTGATGTATTTCCATTTCTAAGAGTAATCTCATCTTTTCCGGAATACCGATTTCCTTGAATATCTTCCACGAATAAAATTTCGGGCGAGGGGACAAATTCCTTGCCGTAATCCAGACCCGGAATGTATTTGCTGAGACCCGCATCCGTCCCTATCCAGAGATTGTTTCTTGTATCAAGATAAAGCGCCGACCTGTTGATTTCCCCCTCAACGAGTCCGTTATAAGAATTGTATTTTTTCACTCCGCTCTTTCCGTCCCACCTTACCAGATTGCTCGAAGTTCCGAAAAAGTAATATCCGTTCTTTTTATCTTTCGTAATCGCAAAAACTGCATCACTGATTTCAAAATCCCCTGAAGTGAATTTAACGAGTGAATCGTTTACTATTGAATACAGACCGTTTTCGGTGCCCGCAAGAACATTACCGTCGTCATCTTTGAAAACCGAGAAACAGTTCTTTTCAGCCGTTAAACCGGAGTTTTTTATTAAAACAGATTTCCCCCCTGTAATCTTTATTATCCCGTTCATACCGGCGCCCCATACGTTATCATCTTCAAAACAGAATATTTTTCTAAAATGAAATGACCCGCTCTTATCGAAATCTACTCTTTCAAAATTCCCGTTTTTAAGTTCGTAAATATAATTATTTCCCGAAAAAAGAATATTCCCCGCTCCGTTTTTGCATACAGAAGATATATGATCTACACCCTCTATGTTATACCACTCAAGATTACCATTCTCGTCTATCTTCCCCGCGCCTCTGTATGACGCTGCAATCCAGGCATTTCCCTTCAAATCGCTGTACAAATCAAGAACCCTGTATATAGAACTGAAAAAATCCGCGTTATCGAATTTGATGTAACGGAAATTATAGTTTTTCGAAATTGAAATACCCGAATTGTGTCCGATTACGAAAACGTTAGGAGAAATTTCCGTAACGGAGGATACTTCGTTTTCGGCAAGAATGTTAATTTTTGTATGATTGCGAAATGCTATCGTGTTTAGTTTGTCGATGCCGCGGAAACCCGCAAACCATATTTTGCCTTCTCTGTCCTTGTAGACGGCATCGTTTCCCTCGGACGAAAATCCGTTATCGGTATTTAATATATGGGATTCACCGGTATGTAAATTTACGCAATACCTAATCCAGATATTACCGAAATAAATCGTTTCCTCCCCGTCAGGAGTCAGGAAAAAAGTATTTGCCGCTCCTTTTTCAGAAAGAGTGAAATTGCTTTTAATTTCCTTGAAACGGCCGTCCTCTATATATCCGACTTTATCCGAACCGAGCAGCCATAACCTTGTGTCCGGTTCATCATTTCTTTTTTCGAGTGTTATTTTTAAGACCGGACCGAACCCCTTAGGAATAGATTTGTTGATGCTGTTGTCGATTTTCCCTTTCGATAAGACTGATACGCCTTTTCCGGTTGATAGAAGGAACTCGGTGTCGAGCGTGCAAACACTGAAAATGAAATTGTCCGTCAGTCCGTCGGATTCAGAATACAGCCTCCATTTATCATCCTCAAACACGTAGGCTCCAGAATAGGTCGTTACGCATATAACCGGTTTATTCTCTTCGTAAAATATTCCGAACCCGGAAATTTCATTTCCTGACTCAACCGTTTCCGATATAGCATTGAATTTTTCCCACCTGTTGTTACTGTAATAAATTATATTGTGGGCTGTGTTATCAGGCGCCGCCCAAATAATTCCTTTCTCATCGCAGGCAATACGAATATAATTTCGTCTCGGTACATTATCCTTGCTGCCAAAGTTAGTCCACGAGAAACCGTCATACATTGAGACACCCAGACCTGTGCTGAACCACATTCTTCCTGTCTTGTCCTGAACGATGTCTTTGACACCTCTCGTCGCTACGCCTTCTTCCGTAGAGTAATGATGAATTGAATAAATTTGCGGGATACAGTTTTGGATACAGGCAAAGATAAAAATAAATATGACTGAAAAGCGGAAAATCTTCATTTCCTGACATTAATCATTTATAAACGATAAAAACGGCTAATTACGATCCCTAATAATGAAGTGCAACTTAATCAAACTGGATTTCAGTAAAGTAAAAATCAGGATTCCAGAAATAAGATAGTCATATAAAAATAAAATAAAATTTACCGTTTTTCAAGCATTTTTGTGACGGTGTTGTTTCTGAAAAATATTCACCGTGTACGGTATGTCCGTTTCATATATTCGCGTTTTGTTCATATTAAAATTGAATATTAAATCACATTGCTTTATTTTTGTTTATGCAGAAAAATTACGATAATCAGATAACAGGCGACGAAGAAAATACTATTAAGACACCGGGGAAAAGGAAGTTCGCATTCTCGTTTTTAATAAATATTCTTCTTTTCTTAATCACATTTTTCACGATGACACTGGCGGGCGTCGGCTGGCTCAACAACGACCCTTACCAACTTGAAAATTTCAATCTCGGCATCACATATTCGGTTCTGATGATGCTTGTAATCAGCACTCACGAATTCGGGCACTACTTCGCCGCGCGGCTGCATAAGATTGACGTCACGCTGCCGTATTACATTCCGTTTCCGTTTCTGTTTTTGAATCCGTTCGGAACAATGGGAGCCGTAATTAAAATGAAAACGAGAACACAGTCACGCAAATCACTTTTTGACATCGGCGTATCAGGACCTATCGCGGGGTGGATAACTTCTGTTATAATACTTTTAATAGGATATCTCACGCTTCCTTCGATAGATTATCTCTACAAAATACATCCCGAGTATCAGACTTCTGGCATACCCGTGACCGGGCTCACGTTTGGAAACAACCTTGTATTTTTACTCTTCGATAAGATTTTCTCGATGAACCACAACTTGTTCATTCCGCCGATGAACGAAATTTATCACTATCCGTTCCTGTGCGTCGGCTGGTTCGGACTTTTAATTACCGCGCTGAACATGATGCCCGTCGGACAACTGGACGGAGGTCATATTTCCTACGCGATGTTCGGTGAAAAATCGAAATATATTTCTTACACCGTATTTTACCTGCTTGTATTGTTTGGAATTTTAGGCTTCCTTCCTTTGTTAGATATTAAACTTGAACTTGGTTCGTTGAACTGGCTTGTCTGGGCGCTGTTGATTTTCTTTGTAATTAAAATCAAACACCCGCCTATCTGCAGCGACATGGAAGAGCCTCTTGGAAAATACAGAACGGCCGCAGGATGGTTCGCTTACTTTATTTTTATTGTATCGTTCTGTCCGATACCAATTAGCGAATTTTAAATTATGACTGACAGGAAAGCATTACTCGTAATATTCTTAACGATATTTATAGACCTTCTGGGATTCGGCATAATAATACCATTGCTGCCGGATTATTCTTTTAAAATCCTGCACATTGACGAATCCGTTATCGGACTGCTCGTCGGCATTTATTCGCTGATGCAGTTCATTTTCACTCCCGTATGGGGTTCGCTCTCCGATATTTACGGCAGGAAACCTATACTCGTTATGAGTCTTGCGGGTAATGTAATATCTTACATACTAATGTTTCTTGTTTTTTCCGGAGTTTTCCCGTCCGTGTACCTTCTTGCTTTGTCAAGAGCGTTTGCGGGTATATTCTCGGCGAACCTTTCGGCGGCGCAGGCGGTAATTT
The DNA here is from genome assembly GCA_937915485.1 of uncultured Ignavibacteriota bacterium. Taxonomy (GTDB): domain Bacteria; phylum Bacteroidota; class Ignavibacteria; order Tepidaquicellales; family Tepidaquicellaceae; genus CAIKZJ01. Next base: position 8,718 of record CALGII010000217.1, read on the forward strand.
CGGATATTACTCCCCCCGAAGACCGCTCCAAAGGGATGGGAATTCTCGGAGCCGCATTCGGCCTCGGATTTGTTTTCGGTCCCGCGATGGGAGGAATATTATCGCAGCATTTCGGCTACGGTCTTCCGATTGCGATGTCGGGAATTTTTTCTCTCATCGCGTTGATGCTCGCGCTTACTATTTTAAAGGAATCGCTTCCCGAAGATATTAGAAAGCAAAACAAGCACGACTTCAAGGGAGTCACCATAGTTAACCTGCGAGGCGTCCGTGACGTGCTGTCAAACAAAAAGGTCGGAGTTTACGTAATTATTTTTTTCTTCATCACTTTTTCTTTCGCGAATATTTACGGCACCTTCCTTCTATTCGCCGAAAGGACCGATACTCTTTCTTTAAATCAGCAGGAGGTTGGATTCCTGCTTTCGTTCCTTGGAATAATCGGCGCGATAGTGCAGGCGACACTGATTAAAACGTTTAAAGCGAAAATAGGAGAGGAGAGGTCCATACTGCTCGGAAATTTTCTTGTGATATTCGGGCTTGCACTGATACCATTCGCGCCGGGCGTTCCCGCTCTGCTCGTTGTAATGACAGTGCTGGGATTTGGTAACGGTCTTAACAATCCAATGCTGATGGGTTTGATATCTACGAGCGTTAGCCGCGACGAGCAGGGTTCGGTCCTTGGAATAAATCAGTCGCTCGGCTCTCTTGCGAGATTTCTCGGTCCCGTATGGGGAGGATTTATATATAAGTTCGGATACACATTTCCCTTCCTCTCTGGAGGGTTTTTTATGCTCCTTATAACATTGTTCAGTTTGAAATACCTTAAAAAGAGTCAGACCTCAATCCGATGATACCGAGCATGCGTCCCGAATTTTCACCGTCACGTCTGTATGAATGGAAAAACTCCGCGTCCCTGAAAGTGCAAAATTCCGAACGCTCAATATTCTTTTCCGGCACTCCCGAATTCAGCAATTGATTGTAATTATCTTTCACGAGGTCGATAAAGTACTTATTGTTCTTTTCAATTCTTGACTCAACCGGAAACTGGTCATAAACGAACTTGCCGACTTCAAAGTGTTCGGCTGAAATTGCAGGTCCGATGTATGCGAGCAATTCTTCCGGATGCAGGCGGTATCTCTCGCGAAGCGTAGTTACCATCTTACTCAGAATTCTCGAACGCGTTCCCTTCCATCCTGAATGTACGGCGGCAACCGTGTTAAAGGACGGGGAATAAATGAATATCGGAACACAGTCTGCGATGCTAATACCGAGGTATATGTCTCGTTTATCGGTATAGAGCCCGTCGGAGTCCTGAAAAAAATACGGGACTTCCGAATAATGAATATTGGCTGAATGAATTTGCCTCTGGTATGTTATCCTGTCAGAATTAATTTTCAACTCTTCGAATAAGAGTTTCCGGTTTCTCTTAACGTTTTCGGGATTATCACCGACCGAAAAACTCTGATTGAAGAAAAACGGCGGTTTCGATATCGGCGAATGCTTGAGACTCACCGCGCAGACTAAGTCTTCGTATTTACTGAATATCGAAGGCTTGATGAATATATTATTATTCATCGATTTCAAAATCCTTTCTTCTAAATGACTTTTTGACGGAAACTATTTTCTTTCTGTTCAGCCTTTCGATTCTGGATGATGCCGTCGGCGAGGTCTTTCCCCTTTTCTTTTCTTTCCTTAACGCCTTCGCGATAAGTTCAGCGAATTTTTTCTTCACTTCGTTCTTGTTCATTATCTGAGAGCGTTCGCTTTGAGATGAAAGTTTAAGTATTCCGTCCTTATCAGTGTAATTCTTTAGTTTACCGAGTATCAAGGATTTCTGCTCATCGGTGAGAGAACCTGAAGCGTGAACATCAAAGTATAATTCCACCTTTGTGGATACCTTGTTTACGTTTTGGCCTCCCTTACCGCCGCTTCTGACGGCTTTGAACACGGCTTCTTTTATCAAATCGTCGGAGATCACCCGTTAATCAATAATTTATTCTTGTAAGATAAGAAAATTTTTCGAAAAGGCGAATTCATTTTATCTTTCATAACACGAAATTCTTTTATATTATTATTGTTATACTTTTGAATCTAATATCTGATTAATGAAGAAGATTATCATCTTATTGTTGATGGTTTTAACAGGGTGCAATTTTGTTTTATCTCAATCCGGAAAAATCGCATACGTATCCGACAACAATAAATCGGGGTATTATCAAGTTTTCGTGATGAATGAAGACGGCACGGGAAAGAAACAGTTAACCGACATGGCGACAGATTGCTACTTCCCGAAATGGTCCCCCGACGGCTCCAAGATTGTGTTCAACACGGAAGACGGAAGAATTTTTTACATAGCCGACGTGAATACGGATACTCCCGCGGACCCGTACTATGTTTTCAGCGGCGAGCATCCTTCTTATGATTCCGACGGCGAGACAATTTTCTTTAATTCGGATTATGAAGGCGGTCTGACTATTTACGCGATGGCTCCGGGCGAACCCGAACCTTTCATGATATCGTATTTGAATTATTCCAATCAACAGAGATTATCACCCGACGGTTCAAAGATAGTCTTTTCAGCGTACTATCAGAGCACGAAGGATATCATGCTCATTGATCTCGAAGACACTACGGAAAACAATCTGTACCAGATTAGTTCGGGAGACAACGCGGACCTTATGCCCGACATATCATCAGACAATTATAAGATAGTATGGGCAAGTTTCAATAATAATCTTCAGGGAACGATTTACTTATTCGATAACGGCAAGGAAAAAGCAATTTCTAAAGGAATTGAAAGCGCGAATAAACCGAGATTTTCCCCCGACGACAGGACAATCGCGTTTGTTTCTATATCGAACACATCCGTGAAACTTTACACTATGGACACGGAAGGAAACAACAAACAGAGTTACGACATACAGGGAGGGAGCGTCGCGAATTTTTCCTGGATTGACAACGAGAGGATTCTTTACGATGCCGAAAATGGCAGCAACTACGAAGTCGGGATACTGAATGTAAAAACCGGAAAAAGCGAACTGCTGACAAAAAGCGGTTCTAACATGCATCCGGATTTTTTAAACTAAAAAATTTCAATTGAAAGTAACAGAGCACATAGAAAAAGCGAAAGATCCTTTTATAAGTTTCGAAATTATTCCGCCGTTAAGAGGAGGGAATATAAATGAAATATTCGAACTTGTAGAAGAACTTGTAAAACATCACCCGCCGTTCATCGACGTAACGTCACATTCGGCGGAAGTTCAGTACGACGAGACACCCGATGGAGGAATAAAAAAGAAAGTAAAAAGGAAAAGACCCGGAACAATCGGGCTCAGCGTTGCCATCAAGAACAAATACAACATCGACACCGTGCCGCATATTCTCTGCAGGGGCTTTACAAAAGAAGAGACGGAAGACGCGCTCATAGAACTGAATTATCTGGGCATCGAAAACGTTCTTGCGGTGCAGGGCGATGACAAGGGTTATAAAAAACCCACCCCCGCGGGAAAGACGACCAACGAATATGCGATGGAACTCGTTGAGCAAATAAACAGCATGAACAGGGGGCAGTATTTGGAATCCGACCTTCTTGACGCCGCGGCAACGGATTTCTGCATTGGCGTGGCGGGTTATCCCGAAAAGCATTATGAGTCTCCCAACATGAAAGCAGATCTTGACGTTTTAAAGTCGAAGATAAAGGCAGGCGCCCACTATGCCGTAACCCAGATGTTTTACAAGAATAATTACTATTTCGATTTTCTCGGAATGTGCAGAAAAGCCGGAATTGAGATTCCCATAATTCCCGGCTTGAAGATTCTCACGTCGAAAAAACACCTCACGAGCCTTCCGAGAGACTTTTTCATAGACATTCCCGAAGAACTATACAATGAGGTTATGGAGGCGAAGGATAAGCACATAATGGAAATTGGCGTTGAATGGGCTTGCAGGCAGGTTGAAGAATTATTAAACAACAAGGTGCCGTCCGTTCATTTTTACATACTTCAGAACGCAAAACCCGTAAATATGCTGTTTGATAAACTGAAATTGTAACTTCATTATCATTGAATATGTTTTTTTGTATGGTTATATTTATTTTATGAAAGAAATTAATTCATCCGGGTTTAAAATAATTTTCCACGATAAAAGTTTTTTTTAAAAAGTGTATCCGTCAAGATACACTTTTTTCTTATGCATGCTGCAATGATTAATTTAGAAAAATTATTCGCTTACAAAGAATTAAAAACAATAGCGCCCGCAATCCACGGATATGAGACAAGAAACAAAGTAGTTGCATTCATTCCGTTAGGATATGTTGACAAACTTACATTCGACATGGCAAACGCAGGCGCGGGAAAAATCGGAAATTACACCGTGTGCTCTTTCAGGATGAAGGGACTCGGCACTTTTATACCAGGAAAAACATCAAATCCTTTTTCCGGAAAAAAAGGAAAAATGTCGTTCGAGGAGGAAGTCAGGCTTGAAATGGAATGTCAGCCCGAATTTACTGAAAACGTAATTGACGCCTTATTGAACGGACATCCTTATGACGAACCCGTGTACGAAATTTTTAAGTTTAAGAGACGAACAAAAACTCCTGCGGGTTACAGCATAGAGACAAGGAAAAAATATTCCCTTAAAGATTTGCTTATCAGACTCAACAGAAACGTCGAAGTTTTCAGCGGATTCACATCGAGAAAACTCAGCAAATTTCTCGTCGTGTTTTCCGATATCAGCGAAAGGCACGAAGCAAAAGCAAGAGAGAAGAAACTTGAAGCAATAATATCAATCGATAAATCAAAATATAAAATAAAATTATTATAAAATGGACGAATCAAATGATAACATTTTGGACGACAGCGAAGGTTTGAATGAAGAACCCGAAGGAAACGAACCTGAGGAAGCAAATATATACGAATATTTCGAAGCCGAAATTGCATCAAACAAACCGAATTTTTCAAAGACGCTGCTTAGTTTATATGAACTGACAAAAATTGACCAGGAACTCGCCGAAATAGACGAAGAAAAGGGCGATCTGCCTTTCAGGATTGAGAATCTTAAAGAAAAAATATCCGTAATCGAAAAGCACCTTGAAGAGGATAAGACTAAACTGAAAAATTTCGAGACGGAAGAAAAAGCGCTGTTGAAAGAGAACAAAAACCTCGACGATAAGACAACTAAGTATGATGAACAAAAGTATAAGGCAAAGAGCAACAAGGAATACGATGAAATAACGAAGCAGATTGACGCGATGATCGAGTCGATACAAAAGAACGAGGCGCGGATTAAAGAACTTAAAGGTTATCAGGAAAATCTCGTGAAAGGAATTCTCGAAATGTCGAGGAATTTCGAAGAACTGAAAAACGAACTTAAAGAGGACATCTCGCATTTGAATTCGCTTAATAAGCAGTTCGAAGAAGAGGAAGTTGAATTGACGGAAAAGCGGAAAGTTATTCTTGATAATCTCGATGAAAACCTGAAAAGCCTTTACGAAAGAATTAACGGTTCGATGAAAGGCGAAGCAACCGCGATTGTGAGAAAAGGAAACTGCAGCGGATGCTACAATTCGGTTCCGCCCCAGAGAGAGATTGAAATAAGGATGGCAGAGGATGTTTTCACCTGCCAGTCCTGCGGAAGAATACTCATAGACGAAACATTAATACCAAGTTCTTAATAATGCTGTTTTATTACGGCGGCCGCGCTTGGGCTTAAGCCCGGTGAGGAAAGTCCGGACTCCATAAAAGCAGGGATGCCGGGAGAATATCCCGGGAAGGCGTTTCGCAAGAAACGTTTTCAGAAAGTGTCACAGAAAGTATACCGTCCCGAAAGGGATAAGGGTGAAAGGGCAGGGTAAGAGCCTACCATTTAAAGAGCAATCTTTAAGATCGACATACCTCATCCGGAGCAAATCCGAGTATAGGAAACTGAAGTTCTGCTTGCTTCATTAGTTTCCGGGGTAGGATGCAAAGAATGCACCAGCAATGGCGCATCAAGATAAATGGCTGCCGCCCTGAATAAGGGCACAGAATCCGGCTTACAGGATAAAACAGTTTGATGACCGGTCAGGAAACTGACCGGTTATTTTTTGCTCATTTCGAGCATTCTCTTAATCGGCACAAGAGCCTTTTCCTGAACAGACTTGTCAAGAATAATTTCGGGTTTTTTGTCTTTCATGCACAGGTACAATTTCTCGAGCGTGTTCAGTTTCATATACGGGCATTCATTGCAGGAACAATTCGCTTCTGGCGGAGCCTGAATGTATAGTTTACCCGGAGTCTGCTTTTCCATTTGATGAAGAATACCAGGTTCGGTTGCCACGATGAATTCTTTAGACGGATTGGACCCGACAAAATTGAGAAGCGCGCTTGTCGAGCCGACGAAGTCGGCATTATCAAGAATATTCTGCTCGCATTCGGGATGCGCAATAAGTTTCGCTCCCGGATGCCTCAGTTTCAATTCGAGAATTTTACGTTCGCTGAAAGTTTCGTGAACAATGCAGGCGCCCTGCCAGAGCACCATATCCCTGCCCGTCGTCTTCGATATATACCTGCCGAGATTTTTATCGGGCGCAAAAATTATTTTCTGCGATTCGGGTATCTGGCGAATTATTTTTTCGGCGTTTGAAGAAGTGCATATAATGTCCGATATCGCTTTAACTTCCGCGGAACAGTTTATATAACTTATTAAAATATGTCCGGGATATTTTTCCTTGAACTTCAACAGCAAGTCAGCGGGACAGCCCTCCGCGAGAGAGCATCCGGCGTTTATATCTGGCAGAAGTACAAGTTTGTCCGGATTTAGAATTTTTGCCGTTTCCGCCATGAAATGGACGCCCGCGAACACTATTACATCCGCATTTGTCTTTTCAGCCGCCTGCGCCAATTGGAGACTGTCTCCTATGTGGTCGGCAATATCCTGTATGTCAGGCTCCTGATAAAAGTGAGCAAGCAGTACCGCGTTCAGTTCTTTCTTTAGCCTGTAAATTTCGGAAATGAAAAACTCTTTCTGTTTTCCTTGAGACGCTTTGTCTTTTGCAGTTTTGTTTTTAATCGCCAGCATATATAATCTTAAACAATAATTTAGATTATCCCGTTTAAATATTAAATGGAATAAGTAAGTCGTCCTGTTATTGAGCAGCGCAATATTTTGAACAAACAAATCTACTGGCAAGAAATTCTTATATGTTTTTAGTTTCCCTGCCAATTATTAATTTATGCTTTATATTGAAGGGAAAACATCTCAAGGCTTCGACTGAAAAACCTTAAACCGATAAATGATAAAAAAGGCGATTATACTCGCGGCGGGATTCGGCACCCGTCTGAAACCGCTGACGGACAGCACTCCGAAGGCGCTCGTTCCGTTCAGGAACGGCACGATGATATCGTATCAGATTGAAAAACTGAAAGGATACGGGATTACGGACATTACGGTTAACGCCCATCATTTCGCGGAACAGGTTGAGAAATATTTTTCAGAGAACCATTTCGGTGTCAGTATAAACGTTATCAAAGAAGAAGTGATTTTAGGAACCGGCGGCGGAATACTGAATGCGGAAAAATATCTCGACGACGGCAGTAATGCCGCATTTCTCGCGATTAACGTCGACGTTTTCACGGATTTCGATTTCAAAAAAATTATCAACTATCACATCTCATCTGCAAACCTCGCGACTCTTCTCGTCCAGAAAAGAAAAACATCGCGCTATCTTGAACTTGACAAAAAAATGGAACTCGCAGGAAGAGTGAAATGCGAAACACCTGAGTACAACTTCTTTGCGTTCAACGGAGTACATCTTATCTCAAATGAAATTTTCAGGCTGGGATATCCCGTGAAATATCTCGATATTATTGATATTTATCTTGACGCGGAAAGAATGCACGGCAGAACCGTTAAGGGTTACGACGCGGGTGAAAGTCTGTTTGAAGATATAGGAAAGATAAACGCTTACGAGAAATTCAAATCAGGCGACTGATTCCACCCTCACTATATCGGGGAATTCGGACATTAACTGACGTTCTATGCCCGCTCTCAGCGTCATGAGATTCAGCGGACACGTATTGCACGCTCCCAGAAGTCTTATTGAAACAATGTTATCCTCCGATATGCTTACCGCTTCGACATCACCGCCGTCTATTTGAAGATAGGGACGGATTTTCTTGAGCGTTTTCTCAATATTGTCAATACTAAGTTCAGACATATCTCAAAATAGTCAGATTGCATCAATTAAAACATGCGAATATTTTTAAACTATCAGTTCAATACCGGCTGACTTAGACGGCGAACTGTTCCTCGTATTAATTTCAAGAATCAGATTTTTTGCTATGCTTCTGATAATTTTTCCCGAATCGGAATCAGGCTTGCTTAGCATAATCGGTTTTCCGCTGTCGCCCGTCACTCTGATTTCCGTGTCTATAGGAATTTCTCCGAGCAGTTTCACTTTAAATTCATCGGAAATCTTTCTTCCTCCGCCCTGTCCGAATATGTATTCTTTATTTCCGTCCGGTGTAAGATAGTAACTCATATTCTCAATGAATCCGAGATTCGGAACGTTAACCTTTACGAACATATTGTGACCCTTGCGAGCGTCTGAAAGGGAAATTTCCTGTGGCGTCGTGACTACAACGGAACCCGTGAGGGGTATTGTCTGACTGAGTGTCAGTTGAATGTCGCCCGTTCCCGGGGGCATATCGAAAAGCAGAAAATCAAGATCCTCCCAGAGCACTTCGCTCATGAACTGCTTAAGGGCGCTCGACGCCATCGGTCCGCGCCAGACAACAGCCGAGTTATCTTCAACAAGAAAACCAATCGACATTAATTTAATACCGTACTGGACAATCGGAAGCATTTTATTCACTCCGTTCGATTGTACGACCCGTGGTCTTTCGTTTATTCCAAGCATTATCGGGATGGAAGGACCGTAAATATCCGCGTCAATCAAACCGACTTTCGCTCCTTCGAGCGATAGAGCGGCCGCGAGATTAACCGCAACGGTCGATTTTCCGACACCGCCTTTTCCCGACGCGATTGCAATCGTATTTTTCACTCCGGGCAAAACGACGTCTTTTTGTTTATTGTCGTGGTTTACAATTCCCAGCATGAAATCCACGTCAACTTTTTTAATTTCAGGAATTTCCTCGATTATTTTTCCTGCAATTTTATTTTTTATTCCCGGGAAATCCGCGTAATCCATATCGGTTATTCCGAGCCTTAATTTGACTGAATCGCCTTTTACGTTAACGTCAAAAACAAATCCAAGAGTCGAAAAATCCTTTGAGAGAATTGGTTCGTTTATTTTTGCGAGTATGCTTCTGATTTTCTTTTCCATCTAATAGTCCTGATTATTGATTTATATTAAAATACACAATTTTTTGCTAAAAATATAACAAAACAGAGTCTTAAAAGATTTAATTTTTAATAAATTGAATGTGTCGATACAATTAAATAATTTTAGGTATTAATCGAAATACATTGAACAAAAAGGCAAAATTCTGGCTGGCGCTGCTTGTGCTGGCGGCTGTCGTCTGGCTCGGCGCTATAAATATACGCGGATTAATCGGAAACGATTTGCTGAATTACGATGAATTCAGTTTCCGCACGAGCATACCGCCCGATGAAGAAAACTGGATTTTCAGAATGCTGTCGCACACATCGCTTGTAATACTCGGAGCGTATATCGTGGTTTTATTCTCAGCGATAATGTTCGTCTCAAAGGCGAGGATAAACCTAAGGGAGAACCCATGGTATCTTATGTGCTGCATATTATTCTTCGCTTTCGTTCCGATAGAGATTTACACTTCCTATCTTGACGTGAAGTTTTATCTTCTTTACCTGACGAATCCGCCCGTGCACGACGAACTGCTTAAAATATTCGGAGAGAGAATAGGATTTCTGAAAGGCGTACCCTGGATAGCGTTGTTTTCATACTATTCAATAATTTTCATCGCGGCCTTTCAACCGATGAAAAAGAGTCTGCGCAAACTGGCCGAGGAGAAGAAAATCTACAGGGAAGAATATTCGTATAAGTACTTCATGCACGACGACGATGATTTAAAACACGAATACCTGAAATGAGCAAAGTAATAAAGAAATCACAGATAAAACAGATAGACGAGAAGCAGGAATTGCTCATTAAAGAACTCATCGAGGTTTTTAACCTCATAGGTTATACGGTAAGAATCGAGAAAGGACTCTTCAAAGGAGGCTTTTGCCTTCTCCGCGAGCAGAAACTTTTCCTGCTTAACAGGAACATTGAACCTGCAAAGAAAATTACATTTCTTGCCAGAAGCCTCGCTGAATTGAATGTTGACAGTATTTACCTTAAACCCAACATACGCGAGGTAATCGACAGAGAAAGCCAGAACACACTTTTATAAATTACGTAATAATCTGACCGGATGAAAATAACTATACTTGGAAGCGGAACTTCACAGGGCGTGCCGATTATTGGATGCGGATGCAGAACCTGTACTTCCGTTAATCCAAAAGACAAAAGATTAAGGGCTTCGGTTTTCATAAAAGAAAAAGATACGGGACTGCTAATAGACACGTCAATTGATTTCCGGCAGCAAATGCTTAGGGCGGGAATTACGGACCTCGACGGGATTCTTTTCACGCATCATCACGTCGACCATATTTTCGGGCTTGACGATTTAAGACAAATAAACCAGAGGCACAAGAAATGGGTGGACGTGTTCGGCAACAAACTAACACTCGACGAAATCAAGGTGACGTTCCGGTACGCGCTTGACGAGGAACTGATAAGTTACTGGGCAGTGCCGCTTATGAAATTTAATTATCTGGAAAACAGAGAATTTGAATTCAGGGGAATTAAGATTATTCCCATCGAAGTTTTTCACGGAAGAATAAAAATTTTCGGATACAGAATCGGAAAATTCGCGTACATTACGGATTGCAGCCGCATCCCCGAAGAAGAAATGAAAAAACTCGAAGGACTTGAAGTCCTGATTCTTAATTCATTAAGGCGCGCGCCGCACCCGACGCATTTCAACGTCGAGCAGGCAACGGATATCGCTCTGAGATTAAAACCAAAGCAAACATATTTCACTCACATTACTCACGACCTGAATCACGACGAAACAAACGCGGGGCTTCCCGATGGGATTAAACTCGCTTATGACGGTCTGGAAATAAATATTGATTAAAATGAAAAACACACTATACAAATCTCTCGAAGAAAGCGGCAAGATACTTAAGGAATACATGGACAAAGATTTCGCCATAGAGAGCAAGGACATAATATCGAATCTTGTTACGGAAGTTGACAAGCGTTCGGAAGCGAGAATAATCGAAATCATAAAAGCGCAATTTCCTAAACATAATATTCTCTCGGAAGAAATAGGCGCAATCGACAAAGATTCTGACACTAAATGGATTATTGACCCTATAGACGGCACGATAAACTATGCTCACGGAATTCAGATATGCTGCGTTTCAATTGGCATCGAGAAAGCCGGGGAAATAATAATGGGAGGTATTTTCAATCCTTTCAGTGGCGAACTTTTTTTCGCTGAAAAAGGCAAAGGATCATTTTTCAACGACAGAAATATCAAGGTCTCGAATGAAACAATAATCGATAAATCTCTTCTCGTAACAGGATTTCCGTACAACACGGGAAACAATCCAAACAACCCCGTAGAAGTTTTCGCGGCATTCGTAAACAAGGACATACCGATTCGCAGACTCGGCTCAGCCGCATTAGACATATGCTGGACTGCATGCGGCAGGTTTGACGGATTCTGGGAATACAATCTTAACCCGTGGGACGTCGCGGCCGGATGCCTCATCCTTAACGAAGCCGGAGGTAAAATCACGGATTTCGAAGGAAAGGAATATTCAATCTACGGCAAGGAAATACTCGCGACAAACGGACAAATTCACGATGAAATGCTGCGAGTCATTCACGGCGTCAAGAAGAAATAATTCCCGCGCATATTTACAATTTCTTAACAATTGCGTAATACCGCGATAAACTTCATTTTAAAGTTTTGTGTATGTTCAATTTAAAACTTTAAAAATAAACTATGAAGTATTTAACTATTTTCGTTTTGCTGTTCGCTTTTATCGCGGGTTCTTGCGGAAACAAAGATGAGCAAAAAGGTCCCATGCAGATAAACGGAGCAGGCGCGACCTTTCCATTCCCGCTATACTCCAAATGGTTCAGTGAATACTCAAAAGTAAACACAAATGCCAAATTCAACTATCAGTCAATCGGCAGCGGCGGCGGAATAAAACAGATAACCGAAGGAACGGTCGATTTCGGTGCGACGGACAGCCCGATGACTCCCGAAGAGACAAAGAACGCGGAAACAAAGAGCGGCACGAAGATACTCCACATACCTACGGTTCTCGGCGCGGTCGTCCTTACGTACAACTTACCCGGATTAGACAAACCGCTTAATCTTTCTGGAGAGACTATCGCGGACATATATCTTGGAAAAATAAAGAAATGGAACGATTCAAAAATCGCGAAGGACAATGAAGGCGCGAAACTCCCCGACAAAGACATTACTGTCGTGTTCAGAACTGACGGAAGCGGCACTTCATACATCTTCACGGATTACCTCGGAGCGGTCAGTCCCGAAGCAAAGGAAAAAATCGGTGTTTCAAAGACACCTAAATTCGACGTCGGACAGGGAGGCAAGGGAAATGAAGGCGTTACGGGCGTCGTAAAGCAGTTGGAATATTCAATTGGTTACGTCGAACTTATTTACGCGACACAGAACAAACTGAATTACGCCAGCGTAAAGAATTCTGAAAACGAGTTCATTACCCCCAGTCTTGAATCGGTAACGTTAGCGGGAGGCGTCTCAGTTTCTCAGATGCCCGAATCACTAACAATGTCGATAATAAACGCGAAGGGTAAGGGCGCTTATCCAATAGCGAGTTACACTTACCTTCTTGTTTACGAGAAGAACAGGAATGAAGAGAAAGGAAAACTCGTTAAGTCATTTCTTGAGTGGGCGCTCGGAGACGGACAGAAGTTCGCGAAAGACCTCGGATACTCTCCTCTACCGGAAGAGTTGACAAAGAAAGCGCTCGACAAGGTAAAAACTTTAAAATAAAACTAACGGATAATAAGGATTATGAAAAAACTATTTATATTTCTGACAATAACAATTCTTGCCCTGAGCGTTAATCTTCATTCTCAGGATAAGAAAACGGAATTCAAGCCCGAAGTAAAAATCGGCGGAACGATTTTCTCGGGTTTTACTTATAACGCGGACGATGCCGACTTCATCGGCAGGCTTGATACAGCGGCGGGGTACAACTCCAACACCGCATTCGGTTTCAATCCCGTTAAAAACCAGTTTGAGACGGGAAGAAATTCGTTCAATCTCGACAGGGCTTACATAAACATTAAAGCGACACTTACTCCTCAGATAAGCGCGAGGATAACGCCCGACATCACTTCGGTTAAAGACGGCGACGGAGCAACACAGTGGACGTATCAGTTGAAGTACGGATTCATAGACTATACTCCCCTTTCGCTTGAGAACGGCACGACACTTACAATGGAGATAGGAGTCCTTCCGAATTACTGGATAAACAACGTCGAAAGGTACTACGGCTGGAGAGGCATACAGAAGACACTTACCGACTACGCCTGGACGCAATCGGCCGGCGTAAACGGCGATAAGGTCACGAGAAAAACCGGCTCGTATTTTTCGAGCGCGGACCTTGGCATGACACTGAAATTCTCCTTTCCTTCAAAAATTGCCGATTTGAACATCGCCCTGCTGAACGGAAACGGTTATAAGAACATTTCATTCGACCAGAACAGGTTTAAAGATTTCATGGTGACCGGCTTCATATACCCGTTAAGCGGAACAATAAAGAAAAACGTGGACGCGGCAAAGAAAATGAACAAGACAAGAATTGACGGCATTTCGGATTTAACTGTCGGTGGTTTTGCTTATCTCGGAAAACTTTCAAGCAGCGAATTTGGTGTAGCGAACGGCGGAATGTACAAAAATGACAGGTTCGGTGGAATGTTAAACTTTAAATATAACTTTAAGAATTTCGGATATGTCAAGATCGGCGGAGAGTTCAGCCTGATGTCAAACACGATTCCCAATGCGGTACCCGGAGGATTCACAGATTCTTCTTACACAGCGCAGGGATTATCTACCTGGTTCGAGTTCAATCCCCCGATTGAGGAACTTCAGGAAAAACTGATGTTGACTTTCAGGTACGACGCTTTTGACCCGAATACAACAAAGCCCGGTACGAACCTCACAGGATTCACGGGCGATGCGAATAAGCAGTCGCTTATGATAATGGGACTGATGTTCAAGCCGTCATCCGTCCTTACTCTCGGATTGAATTATCAGATGCTTACGTTTGACAAGGAATACATCGTGAATTATGACGGAACTACAAGGAAGAACCTGAGCAGATTATATTTCAACACGTTAATAGATTTTTAAACTTAATACCAAATAACGTGAATGAGCGGGCATTCAGCCCGCTTTTTTTATGCAATCATCAATCCCTCCTTCGGCAAAATCACTTCAATTGCATAAGTCCGCCAATATTACAATTTCTTTACGTTGAAATAACATTAAAGTACCCGGCTTAACATTCAGATAATCTCAACTGCATATTTTTGCTTAAAAACAAAAACAAGATATGAAAAGGATTATCAAGTTACTGATTATTTCAATTGCAATTTTCTATGGCGGTTTCAGTTCAGCGCAGTCGATAAAAGGGAAAATCATCGACGCGACCAACTCCGAAGTTCTGCCCGGAGCCGTTATCAAGGTCATAGGAACTCAATACGGGGCTATTGCCGATTTGGACGGCACTTATTCAATCGTTCTTGACGCGGGCACGTATGAATTAAGGGTATCATTCATCGGATATGATGACCGGATTATAAATAATGTCGTTGTAAATCAGGGCAGCGTAACAAAACTGGATGTGGCGTTGAAAATCGACGGACTCACGACAGAAGAAATCGTCGTCGTGGGAACAACTTCTCTCGCTAACGAGCAGGCGCTTCTAATCGAGCAAAAAAACTCGGACAAAGTTCAGGACGGAATTTCCGAGCAGCAGATAAAAAGAGCTCCTGACGCTGCCGCTTCTGACGTTATCAAGCGAGTATCCGGCATATCGGTAGTCGACGGAAAATACGTTTTCGTGAGAGGTACATCGGAAAGATACAACAACACGCTGCTCAACGGCGTCCAACTTCCTTCAACCGATCCGGATAAAAAGTCGTTTTCTTTCGACCTGTTTCCATCGAACCTGCTTGAGAACGTTATAATCTCAAAGACTTTTACTCCGGATCTTCCCGCAAACTTTTCCGGAGGGCTTGTTCAAATCACGACAAAAGAGTTTCCCGATAATTTAACACTGAACTTCAGTGTTTCTTCTTCCTTCGACGAAATGACAAGCACGAAAACTTTTCACGATTACAATGCCGGAAACAAGAAACTGATGTTCTTGAATCTTGGAATTGATAATACCAGAAGCCTCCCGACGGGATTTCCGGTAAACCAACTAAAAAATTCAAATTATACGCGCGAACAGATTAGAGATTTCGGAAGAAGCCTTGAAAATAACTGGGCACAGAATACAGGCAGGGCTCCTATGAATTCAGGCTTTCAATTATCCGCGGGTAATTCGTTCAGGCTGGGAAACATACCCGTCGGTTTTCTTGCCGCCTATTCGTACAAATCCGTTTATTCGAATAGCGAAGTCTTAAGAACTGATTATAATTCCGACAACACAAAACTTTCAGACTTTTCAGGAAGAAATTCGGAGTTTTCCGTCCTGTGGGGCGGTCTCGTTAACCTTAATGCGAAGTTTGGGTTGAACAATAAGGTCGGCATAAAATCAGTCTTCACGATGAGTTCCGACGATGAAACGGAATATTACGAGGGATTTGTAAACGGAACAAGCGGGTCCGACGCTTTTGACCGTAAATTATACCTTACAAAATTTACGCAGAGGTCACTTACATCATTCCAATTATTCGGAGAGCATTTCTTTTTCAACAAACTGAAACTTGACTGGGCGGCATCATATTCTCAATCCGCGAAGAAAGAACCCGACTTGAAAACGATGACGTATCAGAGGGAACTGGGTTCTGCAAACGAATACTATGCCGCGATTAATCCCAACTTCGGCAACACATATGCGGGAGGAAGGTTTTTTTCCGACCTGAACGATATAAACAGAAGTGCATCTTTCAGTCTTGACATTCCGCTGAACTGGAAACTGCCTCTTTTATCCGAATACTCTTCCGGATTAAAAATAAAAGCCGGAGGAATTATTAACGGAACCGACAGAAACTTCAGCGCGAGAAATTTCGGCGTCGGATATTACATAGGAATGCCTTTCGACATTCTGTATCAGCCTGTTGACAGAATATTTTCTTCTGAAAATTTTGATGTGAACAAATTGTTTTACGACGAACTTACAACGGAAACCGACAAATACGACGCGGCTGAAAAAAACTACTCGGGATATCTGATGGCTGATATACCTCTTAACAAACTGAGAATAATTATCGGCGCAAGATACGAAGGTAACGAACAAAAAGTAAATACTCTGGGAATTATCGGAAATAAAGTCGCCAACGAACTTAATACAAACGATTTCCTTCCTTCCATTAACGCCATATTCAGGCTTAATGATGTATCTAACATTAGGGCTGCTTATACCCAGACAATATCCCGCCCCGAACTACGTGAAATCGCGCCGTTTTCATACGTTGATTTCGTGTCCGGAGTTCTGGTAATCGGTAACTCCGTAGACTTAAGAAGAACTCTCGTAAGAAATTACGACCTGAGATACGAGTTATTCCCGAACGCGGGCGAAATTATTTCTTTCAGCCTTTTCTATAAGAAAATTGACGCTCCTATTGAAGAAATTTTCATTCCTACATCCACGAACAGGATAAAATCCTTCGCTAACGCTCCGAGCGGAGCCGCAAACTACGGGATTGAATTCGAGATAAGGAAGAACCTGGGCTTCATTCACAGGAGTCTATCCGGCCTTTCGGTGAATGGCAACCTCTCTCTCATTAATTCAAAAATCGACCTGACCAATTTAACGTCAACGGCAACTTCAAAAAGCAGAAGGATGCAGGGGCAATCTCCTTATATGCTGAATCTCGGTCTGTATTACGATAATCCTGAAATCGGCACAAGTGTGAATTTGAGTTATAACAGATTCGGGGACAGAATCTCGGAAGTCGGCCTGAACGGTTTCAACGATATTTACGAACTTGGCAATGACTTGCTCGACCTATCTTTTTCAAAAAGTATATTCGGAAGAATGGAAGTCCGGTTAACAGTAAAAGACTTATTGAATCAGAGCAGGAAATTCGTGCAGAATATACTCGGCAAAGACGAAACAGTGCGACAGTTCAACTCGGGGAGAATTTACTCATTAACGTTAACTTACAAATATTAAAAACAATCATAAACTTCTGAAAGGGAAAAAAATGAAAAAGGCAATTCTAGTTTTAATCATTTTAATTATGTTTGGCGCTGTTGTCCGTGCACAGGGCTGGGATTCGACAACTCTAAGCAACGGAAACATTACATCTAACATTACGCTTAACTCCTCGATAAAATACATTCTGAAGGGATTTGTGTATGTTAAATCGCCCGCAACACTTACAATACCCGCGGGAACCGTTATATACGGCGACAAATCAACGACAGGCACTTTGATTATCGAAAGAGGCGCGAAAATATCGGCGAACGGAACATCCGCGCAGCCAATTATTTTTACAAGCCGCATAACCGCAGGACAGCGCGGTCCGGGTGACTGGGGCGGTATAATAATTCTCGGCAAAGCAAGAATAAATACCGTCAGCGGTGCAGATACGGTGGCGATTGAAGGCTTGCCGCCCGCGGTGCAACCTGCTTACTACGGCGGAAACGATGACAATGATAATTCGGGAATTATGCGATACGTCAGAATCGAATTTCCGGGAATCAACCTTACCGGAGTGAGCGGCAACGAGATTAACGGACTTACGATGGGCGCCGTTGGAAAGGGAACGACCCTTGAATATATTCAGGTTAGTTATTCAGGCGACGATTCCTTTGAATGGTTCGGAGGCACAGTCAATTGCAGATACCTGATATCGTATAAAGGAGTCGATGACGACTTTGATACTGATAACGGATTCCGCGGAAACTGCCAGTTCCTTCTTGCAGTAAGAGACAGCAACATAGCCGACATAAGCGGTTCAAACGGCTTCGAGAGCGATAATAACGCTAACTCTCCGAACAATTTCAATAATCCGAGAACACAGCCTGTCTTTTCGAATGTAACAGTAGTGGGTCCCCTGAGAATACCTTCTACCCCAATAAACGCTAATTTCAAAAGAGGATTGCATATAAGAAGAAACTCGAAATTAAGTCTATACAATTCAATCGTAATGGGATTCCCGACAGGTATCAGATTCGACGGAACAGGCGTCTCAAATGCGTTCACTGGCGATTCATCGGCTGTTAAAAACATTATATTTGCGGGCAACACGATATTGGCGGATACGGCGGCTATGAACGGTAATGGTTTTAACGGAATTAATTTTATCAACACTTCGTCTTTCCAGAACAGAGTGCTTACTGCAAATTCCGACGTTATGCTAACGAACCCGTACGGCTTCGAGAACGGTAACTGGCAGCCGTCATCCGGTTCACCCGCGTTAACGGGTTCAAGTTTTTCCTGGACACAGTTGACCGACCCGTATTTCACACAGACGACATTCGTAGGCGCATTTGGTCAGACAAACTGGGCTTCGAATTGGGCGCAATATAATCCGGTGAATTATACGATTGGAATAAGCAGAATATCCGGAGAGGTACCTTCAAAATTCAATCTGACACAGAATTATCCGAATCCGTTCAACCCTTCAACAAAGATAAAATTCTCGGTGCCTAATTCCGGTTTAGTGTCGTTAAAGGTATATGATGTTTCGGGCAGGGAGGTAGTGAATCTGATTAATGAAAATCTCGCGGTAGGAACATATGAGTTTGCATTCAACGCATCAAAACTCAATTCAGGAGTCTATTTCTATAAATTAAGCAGCGGCAGTTTCAGCGAAACAAAGAAAATGATGCTGGTAAAATAAAAGAGCGGTATAAAACCGCTCATTGCTTCGATGTAACATAATCCTTACATATCCGTACCAGAAAGCCTTTCGCCGCAAGCGAAGGGCTTTTTTATTTCACGACTATATTGACCATTTTATTTTTCACGACGATAATCTTCACTATGTTCTTTCCGAAAATATGCTTATTAACTGAAACGTCGTCAAACGCAAGTTGCTCGAGGTCTTTTTCGCTGAGGTCCGCGTCCACGCTTCTCTTTGATCTGACTTTTCCGTTTACTGAGAAGGCGACCGTTATCTGTTCCGCCTTTGTCAGTGCTTCGTCGTACTCGGGCCATTTATGGTAGGCAAGAGATTCATTGTTCCCGAGCCTCTGCCACAGTTCCTCGGAAATGTGCGGCGCGTATGGAGAAAGCAGCAGAACGAACTGTTCTACGATTTCCTTGCTTACCTTTTCCATCTTGTACATTTCGTTTACGAAAATCATCATCTGGGCAATCGAGGTGTTAAATTTCATATCGCCGTCCTCGATATCGCGGGTCATTTTCTTAATTGTTGTGTGGAGCATTTTTTTCTGTTCGTCGGAAGGTTCCTCATCGACAATCTTAGAATTTATTTCACCTGTCCTGTCGTCTATAACCAGCCTCCAGACGCGGCTGAGGAATCTGTGCAGTCCCGCGATTCCCTCCGTGCTCCAGGGTTTTGTTGCTTCCAGAGGACCCATGAACATTTCAAACATTCTCATCGAATCCGCGCCGTATTCACGTATCATATCGTCGGGATTTATTACGTTGCCTCTCGACTTGCTCATCTTGACCCCGTCTTCACCGAGTATCATTCCCTGATTGAAAAGCACATTGAACGGCTCCCGTGTAGTAAGATATCCAAGGTCAAAAAGGACCTTGTGCCAGAACCGGGCATACAGCAGATGCAGCACTGCGTGCTCTGAACCGCCTATGTACAGATCAACGGGCATCCAGTATTTTTCCTTCTCAATATCGCAGAAAATCTCGCCGTTTTTCGGGTCAATATAACGCAGATAATACCAGCAAGAGCCGGCCCACTGGGGCATCGTGTTGGTTTCCCTTTTGACTTTTTCCCCCGTATCCTTATCTGATGTATAGAGCCAGTCTTCGATTAAAGAGAGGGGAGATTCACCCGTTTTACTCGTAGTATAAGAACTCACGACCGGAAGCCGTACCGGCAGGTCTTCTTCCTTCAACGCTTTAATTCTTCCGTCCTCAAAATGCACTAACGGGAAGGGCTCGCCCCAGAACCTCTGTCTTGAAAAAAGCCAGTCGCGCAGCCTGTAATTTGTGCTTCTCTTTCCGATTCCTTTTTCCTCGAGCCATTTTATCATCTTTTCCTTTGCTTCCGCCGTCGGCAATCCTGTAAGGAAACCTGAATTAATCGAATAACCTTCGCCCGTGAAACTTGTCTTTCCTTTTTTTATTTCTTCGCAGTAATTGTTGAACTCCTTCGCTTCGCCGTTCAGCATTTTCTCGAGACCCTTGCCCGATATAATTATTTCGCCTTCCTCAGTTCTGATTTTTTTGAAAGCAACGTCTTTATATTCGGCAGGCGTAACGA
The DNA here is from genome assembly GCA_937915485.1 of uncultured Ignavibacteriota bacterium. GTDB lineage: Bacteria > Bacteroidota > Ignavibacteria > Tepidaquicellales > Tepidaquicellaceae > CAIKZJ01. The sequence goes on from CALGII010000217.1 coordinate 29,398, forward strand.
CGGGAATTATGTCAAGTCCGAACTTGACGGCAAATTCCATATCTCTTTCGTCGTGTCCGGGAACACTCATAATCGCGCCAGTGCCGTAACTCATAAGAACGTAATCCGAAATAAAAATCGGAATCTCGATTCCGCTCGCAGGATTTATTGCGTGAGCACCCGTAAAAACCCCCGTCTTATCCTTGGACAATTCGGCTCTTTCAAGGTCGGACTTTCTCGATGCTTCGTCGATGTACTTCTGTACAGCCTCTTTCTGTCCGTCCGAAACTATTTCAGGAATTATTTTATGTTCGGGCGCGAAGACCATGTATGTTGCTCCGAATAGCGTATCCGGGCGAGTCGTGAATACGTCTATGCTTCTGTTCTTTCCGTCACTGCCCTTAATCTCGAAACGAACTGTCGCGCCGTCGCTTCTGCCAATCCAGTTATACTGGAGTTTCTTTATGTTTTCAGGCCAATGCAGTTCTTCGAGGTCATCGAGAAGTCTCTGCGCGTACTTTGTTATTCTCAGTTTCCACTGTTTCATCATCCTTCTGACGACGGTGAAACCTTTTTCGATTTGCTCGGGTACTTCTTCGTTAGCCAGAACGGTCCCGAGTTCCGGACACCAGTTCACGGGAGATTCGGATATGAAGGCAAGCCTCTGCGAATCAACATATTTCGCTTTACCGGTTTCATCAAGTCCTTCGGGAATTTCAAGTTGCTCAATAGGTTTCGCTTTATTTACGTTATCGTCGAAATAGGAATTGTAAAGTTTAAGAAACATCCATTGCGTCCATTTGTAGTACTCCTCGTCCGTCGTGTTCACTTCCCTGTCCCAGTCGTAGGAAAAACCGAGCGCCTGTAATTGCGAGCGAAACCGCTTGACGCATTCTTCCACTCCTACTTTGGGATTAATTTTTTTCTTAAGGGCGAACTGTTCCGCGGGAAGACCGAAAGCGTCCCAGCCCATCGGGTGAAGAACATTGTATCCCCTCATTCTCTTGTAACGCGATATTATATCCGTCGCCGTATAGCCTTCGGGATGCCCCACGTGAAGTCCATCGCCGCTCGGATAAGGTAGCATATCCAGTACGTAGTATTTAGGTTTCGATTTATCGAGTTCGTCTATTTCCGGTGTTCTGAAAGTCTTGTTGTTAATCCAGAAATCCTGCCACTTCTTTTCAATCTGTAAATGCTCGTATTTCATCTTATAGTTATGTTTTACTTTCTAAATTTTTCAATTAATTCTTCGAGAAACGCGTTGTCCGCTTTTGGTCCCAACTGCGTGGATATGAATCCCTGATATTTTTCAAAAAACACATTGCCCTCGGGTATCATCGCCTTGAAATCACTGCCAACGCCGTGCAGAGGATAAAGTTTTATGTGAGCGTGATTCACTCCCATTCCTTCGATTACCATCGCAGTTCTCGAGACATTAAGTTTTTCATCGAGCAGTTTTCCGACCTGCTTAGCGGCAAGTATAAACCTCAGGTAAACCTCATCCGGCATATTGAACGCGTATGAATCATAGTGCTCTTTCGATATGACAAGCGTCATTCCTTTTGTATTTGGGAATAAATCAAGAATGGCGAAAAACTCTTCGTTTTCCCATAATTTAAACGAAGGAATATCGCCTCTTGAAATCCTGCAAAAAATACAGTCCTCTTTTTCCATATTATTCATTAATTTTAGGAAAAGAATAACAATAAATTTACCATATAAAACCGAGAATATCAGCAGCAAAAGAAGCGGATTTTCTTCGCGTTTAAGATTTTGGAATGGTAGGAACGGACGAATGTATGAATTCATATAGCAACGCGCGATTTCCGGTTTGCGTCTTCTGATACCGGTTATCGCGCGGTTAAATTATATAACTGAATTTTGACTTCTGTCATTTTAAAATTTCATCGTAATTCCGCCGATGCCCGTAACAAATGAAGTGCATCCGTTATTTTCAAAAACCGAGTTTAACTTGCTTTTAATAGTAAAGAAAATATTGTTGCTTATTACAAGTTCCGCTCCGATTCCGATGTTGCCTCCGAGGCTGACTCTGCGTACCGATTCGTATATGTCTTTAGGGTCGCGCCTTGTCGGCTTTCTACCCTTGGGATTGATATTCGACTCATAATATAGTCCCGAAGGACGCTGTACAAACACGTAAGGTCCGAATCCCGATTCAAAGAACAGGCTCGACCTGCAGCAATATGGTTTTATAACATAATATCTGGCGCCTATTGTAGATTCAAAATACCCGGAATTCGTTGCCGCGGTATCTTTGGCGGTAAGAAAATTATATCTCATTTCGAGATATATCGCTAATTCAGTATTTACTCTGTAAGAGACATCCATCCCGATATTGCCGCTCGTATAACTACGGGAAGCAAGGTACGGATTCACAGGCTGAATAAAACCCGATTGAACAGTGAACTGGAAATAATCAGTAAACTTGAAGCCGATTAATTCGGAATTTGTGTTCTTTTCGGATGAAGGATTCTGAGAATAAACGATGGAAACGCAGAGAAATACTGAAATAAGAATTAATATCTTCTTCATATATTACCCCTTCTTTTTACCCCCTAATTTTTTACTCCCAAGGATTTATATTCAAAAAAAATGCCATGAAAAAGTCGGTTTTCGTTCGAAATTCCGGTATACTAACGTCAAATTAGCAGTAAACGAATTCACAGCATAGTCGAAATATTTCGTTTTTAGGTGTCTAAAACTCCTATTTCAAACATTCTGATATGCCTTCAGAATAAGTTACGGGAGTAAAAAATTTATTCTCGAATTTTGTGCTGTCGAATAGATAATCATTTTCATACTGGTACATCATTTCAACTGTTTCCGCGGCAAGCGGGTCAATCAGGCCTGCAAGTCTTGCCATCCATTTTTTTATAACCCTGTAGTTCGGCTTGGTATTTAATTTTTCGGCGGCAAACTCTATGTATTCCTGTCCGGTCATCGCGCTTTTATGAGTCGGAAGATGCCACACCTGATTATACGCGTCCGGCGTGTTTCCGAGCAGCGCCGTTGCTTTGCCTGCATCGGGAGTATAAGTAAATGAATGAAAGACGTCGTCATTGCCGAACCAGGATGCTGTCTTCTTTTCCTTTAGTTTATCGAAGACGAACATTTTCAGAAGTGAATTTCCCGCATTTGCTCCGTAGAAATCCGCTGACCTTGCAATCAGGGCTTTAATATTTCCCGAAGCCGATTCTGACAGAATCCGCTCCGATATTCTTGCCCTTATATCCCCTTTCTTGCTCACCGGATTTGCCGGAGTATTTTCCGTCATCCATCCTTCCGTTTTTCCGTAAAGGTAAACATTATCGAAGAACACGAGTTTTGAATTCCCCGTTTTGCATGCTTCGATTACGTTGTCAATTATTTTTGGCCAGGCGACTTTCCAGACTTTGTAATCATACTTGAGACCCGCGGTGAGATATACTACTTCCGAATTATCAACCGCATCTATAACAAGTTCTCTATCGGTCAAGTCGCACTTAACGAGTTCTTCATCGCCGGTTACGTGTTTCGGGTTTCTCCCCGCGAGTCTTACCTTATCCGAATACTGCCTTAGTCTTACGGCAAGTTCTTTTCCTATTACTCCTCCCGCTCCAAGCACTGTCTGCATATTTAATAATTTAAGTTTGCGCTGATATATACAGAACAAAAAACGCCTCTAAGTTGTTTATTCTTTTTATTTCTTTTAAGAAATTCTTTCGCTACATTGCATTAACTTTTTATTAATCGGGGTAGTTTCCCTGAGCGGGGACATCGATATACTTGAAAAAAACTCTGCATAAAATCCACGAGAGCGGTCTTCTGACCAGGCTTGGTTTTTTTACCGCCTTAATGATAGTAATTTCTTCGATGGTAGGTTCAGGCATCTTCAAGAAAATCGCTCCGATGTCCGAACAACTTGGCTCGCCCGGACTTATTCTTCTCTGCTGGCTTATACCCGGAATCATTACAATGATTGGCGCCGCGACAAACGCCGAGATAGCGAGCCTTATCGCCGAACCCGGGGGACAATACGTTTATTTCAAGAACATGTACGGAAAGCCGTTCGCTTTTCTTTACGGGTGGAGTTGCTTTTCGGTAATACAGTCGGCATCTATCGCTTCTATCGCTTACGTGTTCGCGGAATCTGTAAATGCAGTGGTTCATCTTCCCGGTCTATCGCCTGAGATGGAAAGCATTTCGCTCTTCGGGATATTCTATCCCTTTCAGGGTTTCGGGGTGAAGGGGCTGACGATAATTACGATACTTTTTCTCACTGCCGCGAACTACTTCGGTGTGATTTTCGGCGGAATGATTACGAACATTTTCACGGCACTCAAGATAACCGGAATCATTGTAATAATAATACTCGGACTTACCATAAGCGGAGGTTCCGCGGAAAACGTAATGCCGATTCTTGAAAAACCCGGTTTTCAATACGGCACTAATCTCGGTCTTTTCGGCGCGATGTTCGCCGCTATGCTCGCCGCCTTCTGGCCTTATGACGGCTGGAACAATATCGGATATCTCGGCGGCGAAGTCAGAAATCCCAAAAGGAATATTCCGCTGGCTCTTTTCGGCGGTGTAGCCGGAGTTATTGTTCTCTATATTGCCGTTAACTTCGCTTTCCTTTACGTGATGCCGGTTGAAGAAATCATAAGCGTATCCGGAAAGGAACATTCCATAATTGCGATTGAGGTGATGAGAAAATTTCTCGGTTACGGCGGGGCGATGTTCATATCAATCCTCATTATGGTCTCGACATTCGGAACAACGAACGGAACTATACTCGCGAGTTCAAGAATTTATTTCGCTATGGCGAAGGATAATTTGTTTTTCAAATCCGCAGGGCTTCATCACGATAAGTACAGGACGCCTCACAGGTCTCTGCTCATTCAGGGCGTATGGGCGGCTATTCTCGTGCTTTCGGGAACATTCGACCAGTTGACTGACATGCTGATATTCGCTTCGTTCATTTTTTACGGTATGGGC
>CALGII010000218.1 GCA_937915485.1 uncultured Ignavibacteriota bacterium
TTCAGACGTGTGCTCTTCCGATCTTGGAAAAAGCACATGAATTAATCAGAGATAATGTTAAATTTGTTTGTCCCGACATGTTCCTGTCGGAAGAAACAAATTTAACATTATCTCTGATTAATTCATGTGCTTTTTCCACTCCCCTGCCGGCTTTAAGCGGTCTCAGAAAATCCAACGCCTGACAGGCGCATAAGATTTCAATTGAAACTATATTTTTTACGTTCTTTACGATTTCATAACACATCCTCGACGCTATTGAACCCATCGAATTGTGGTCTTCCTGATTCGCGCTCGTCGGGATTGAATCGACTGAAGCCGGATGAGCAAGCGCCTTGTTCTCGCTTACGAGTGAAGCAGCGGTGTATTGGGCTATCATGAATCCCGAATTAAGTCCGCCGTCAGTTATTAAAAACCTCGGAAGCCCGCTAAGACTACCGTCAACCAGACGCGCCGTGCGCCGTTCGGAAATGTTACCGAGTTCTGATAAAGCGATTTTAAGAAAATCCGACGCGAGCGCAAGCGGCTCGCCGTGGAAATTACCGCCTTCCCTGTGCTGTGATTCATCCGCGAAAATCAGAGGATTGTCCGTCACGGAATTTATTTCCGTATTCAATATCCTGATGCAGTAGTTTATAGTGTCCTTTACCGCTCCGTGTACCTGCGGTATGCACCTTATCGAATACGCGTCCTGTACTTTCGAACAGGCTTCGTGAGATTTCATTATCCTGCTGCCGGCAAGAAGTTTTCTAAGATTGAATGCAGTATCGGATTGCCCCTTGTGCGGTCTTATCTTCTGTATTTTGTCCTCAAATGCCGTATCCGTGCTCTTTGTCGCCTCGACCGTTATTGATGACGCTATATCGGCGGCTTTCATCAGTTTCACGGATTCATAAAGAGACTTGCACAAATACGCGCTCATCATTTGCGTGCCGTTAATTAATGCCAGACCTTCTTTGGAAGATAGTACGAACGGCTTCAATCCTGCCTTCTTCAGCGCTTCACGGCTTTTAATTATCCTTTTTCCTTTTTTCACGAAACCTTCGCCGATGAACGCTGACGCGAGATGCGCGAGAGGAGCAAGGTCTCCGGAACATCCTACCGAACCCTGTTCGGGAATGACGGGCACCAGACCTTTATTGAAGAACTTCACGAGAAAATCTATCAGTTCAACCCTTACGCCCGAAAATCCTTTTATAAGAGAATTAATACGAAACAAAATCATCAGACGAGCGATATCGTCTTCGATAATTTTTCCTACTCCGGCCGAATGCGATATTATTAGGTTTCTCTGAAGAACTTTTGTCTGTTCTTTCGAAATCACGACGTCCTTGAATTCTCCGAACCCCGTGTTTATTCCGTAAACAATCTCGCCGTCGTCAATCCATTTCTCGACGAGTTTTCTTGATTTCATAACCCTTCTTATCGAATCAGGTGAAACCGATATTTTCGATCCGTTTGTTACGATGCTTACCGCTTTAAAAACGTCTAAATTGCTTCCGTTGAGTGTAAATATTTTCATTTGCTAATTAAAAATCCGGCAAATAAAATATTCCCGGATTCAGTTTACTTTGATTTATCAATATTTCAATCAGTACTGAATGTATGACTGCAAGTTTCTATAAATATAGTCAAAATGAATAAACTTTTAAATTTTATAATTTTGTACATACATTAAGTAGTTCTCAGAACTTTTCTTAATCTTCGCTATTTCATTTTCCGTCAGGTCTCTGATGATTTTTCCGGGCGAGCCCGCCACAAGCACACCTGACGGCACTTCGAAATTCTCCCTGACGAGCGTCCCCGCGGCAATGAATGAATTCGAATTTATAACACAGTTATCCAGCAATATCGCTCCCATTCCTATCAGGACGTTATCCTTCAATGTGCAGCCGTGAATGACAGCCGCGTGCCCGATGGTTACGCCGTTTCCGATTATAAGCGGATATTTCAAATAGGTATTATGCAGGACGCATCCGTCCTGAACGTTCGTCGTCTCGCCTATGCGTATGTAATTCACGTCGCCCCGAACGACCGCGTTGAACCACACGCTGGAATCTTTACCGATTTCCACGTCGCCGATTATCTTTGCCCCTTCGCACACGAAGACAGATTCGTGCAGTTTCGGGGTAATACCTTTGTATGAAATTAACATTTAAGTATAATTTATTTGTATATTAAAATTCTTCTCGGCGCTACGCCTGCCGTGAATGCTTTCTGCAACTGCCCTGAAGCATTGTATATGCTGAACGACCCGCTCGTTGAAAAGTTTTTCGCGTCGAGAACGTAATGAGCGTTGTTTACCACGTCGTATGCATAACCGTAAATGTACGACGTCCCCGCGGGTGCCTCGATGAATTTCGTGAATACCTTTGTATCGAGATTCAGTTTTACAATATCGCCCGCGTATCCGATAAAATAAATATCTTTCGACAGTTTATCAGCGGAAATATCCTTCGAGAATCCGTACGGCGAAGTAAGCGTGTCCGAAAGCGTGTATCCGAACGTATCGAAAATGAATATCCTTCCCGCGTTGCCGGGACATCCCGCGATTAACTTACCGTCATTCGTTATTGCAAGCGAAGACGGGTCGCGATCAACCCTTAATGTTTTCAAAACTTCATTCGAATTTGCGTCTATTACGGTTATGGTTGAATCATAAGGACCTCCGTAAACCGAAGTGTTGCAAACGTAAACCCTGCCTGATGAAGATATAATCTCCTGCGGATAAACACCTGCCTGTATGTCTTTTACGAGATTCAGATTGACGTCAAGAACCGTAACATTTCCTGCAGGTCCGTTCGTAATGTAAAACTTTCCGTTCTCATAACAGAGCGAATAAGGATTAGTGCCTACCTGTTTCTGCTCGACAATCGTTCCGTTCAGGTCGGTTTTGTATATCGTGCCCGCGGAATTGTAGTTACCCTGCTCCGTTATGTAAAGAAACCCGCTGTTACTCACAATGCCGTCGGGGAACAACCCAAATGAACCCTGATTAAGAATGTTAATGTGAAATGAATCTTTCGCTGTATCGTAATACGATAACTTTCCTGTACCGGGCGACATTGTGCCTTCCGATAAAATATAAACCCCTTTGGTTGCCGTGATTACAGTGTTGTTGACAGGATTATCACTGCAGGATGATATCAAGAATACGGATGTAAGAATAAACAGATATAATGCTTTTTTCATTTTCTTAATTTTAATATTCAATTCCCTCTCTTGCGGGTATACCGTTATCGAAGTAATGTTTTACTTTCCTCATCTCGGTTATAAGGTCCGCGGATTCCTCAATCTCTTTCCATATCTTATGTCCCGTCATTACCATTTCAAACCACCTGTTCTTTTTAAACAAGGCTATAAGTTCGTCGACGTCGGACTTCGATATTAAATTGTAAGCCGCGGCCGCTATAGATTCGTCAAGAATCAGCAAATCCTGTTTCCCTTCCGTGATAAGCGTTCTGGCTATATCGAGTCCCCTTCGCGCTTCGGCGAAATCGCTGTCTTCGTTATTGAACCTGAACGTGCCGTCAGCGTTCATTCTTTCGCAGCCGGTAGGATATAAATCTATATCATAACCGGTCTCCTTGAGTTTCCTTATTACGATTCGCTCCGAATAATGCTCGTTGCTGCCGTCGTACCCCTTGTCGAACTGGACTATCGCGACTTTCTTGCCGGCTCCGAGCGCCCGTATCGCGAGCCCTACGGCGCTTGTGGTTTTTCCCTTGCCGTAGCCGTAGTAAACGTGCAGGCAGTTCTTCTCCTCGGAAGTGAGTTTAGCGTAATTCTCTATTGTCTCGAGAACTTTCTTTCTGTGCCTGCTTCCGCCTTTAATGTTTGTGTCGGACATGTTAGTAAGTTAATGTTATTGTAAATTTGTAATTTCGCAGCGGCATCGGATAACCGTAAACTATCTGATAATCCGAATTCGTTATGTTGTTTATTTCTAATGCCGCCCTGAACTGAAATGCACCCGCGTTTATGTTCGTGAAAAAGTTTCCGTCAAGTGTTAAAGCAGGTTTCATCTTAATAGTGTTCTCGTAATCCGCGTAACGGCTCCCCGTGTACGAAAAGAATAAATTCAATCCCGACTTCCGGTACACTATGCCCGCGTCTATTTTGAACATGTCGGAAGGCACGAAAATCAACTGCTTGTTCAATGACGGATCTCCTGTGAAATCGGATGACGTTTTAATTGATGCCGTGTGCGTATAATTTGCCTTAAAACTGATTTCCGTTTCTCTCGTAACGTGTGAACTGTGCGAAATTGCCGCGCTTATCACATCCGATGTTGAAGACGAAATGTTAACCGGCGTCCAGTAAACAGACGCTGAAGGTCGCCAGACGATTTTATTGTCTGCCCTGACACGGCTGTAGTTAATCTCCACGCTCGCGTTTCCGAAAACTCTGAATTCGGATAAAACTCCCGCGTCAATGTTGAAAGACGTTTCAGGCTTCAACGACCTGTTGCCCCCCGTTTTCCAGTATAATTCGTTAAAAGTCGGCGCTCTGTATGAATTCCCCGTACCCGCTTTCAGAATGAGCAAATCACTGCCCAGCGGTTTATAATTTAGACCTAACTTTGCCGTAACTACGTTCTTACCGATATCGGATATATTCTCAAACCGTACAGACGGATATAATCGCAGATTTTTTGCCGCCGCGTAATCTATGTTTGCGTAAACCGCCGTTGAAAATCTTTTTCTTCCTTCTTCGAGTTCGTTGCTCTGTATGCTGCCCGTGAACAAATCCGCCCCTGCAAGATATTTTATGTCCGCCATCTTAAACTGGTAACTTAGCGATATTCCCGACGTGAGATTTTTATAGTAACTGTCATCGAACGGAAGCGACAAATAATTCATCAGGTAATTCTGAAAATTGACGGAAGCACGCAGAACGCTTCCGCTGCGCGATGTATGTTCGTAGTTAAGTATGTTATTCCATATCTTGTCCTTTTGAAAAGCGTTCATCGGAGCCGAACCAATTTCGAGTCCGGGTATCTGCCTGTTCACGGCGCTGTAAAGAGTCATGAAATTCAGTACATCGTTCCTGCATCCGTACGAATACTGGACAAGAATGTTTATTCTCTCAAGAGAGTTGTTCTCGCGGTGTTTCAGAATATTTCTGTAACCGTTGAAATAATAATAATCGAAATCGTCGTCCGTCTTTTCAAAGTAGAATGCCGTCTTGAAATCGTGACTGCCTCTGTTATACTTCACGCTTGCTATCGCGTTCCTGTAGTTGTAAGAACCTGCCCTCGCAGTGAATACCGCCCGGATTCCGTCCGCGCTTGCATCGTCTGAATTTCCAAAGGTCGAAATGTTAACGACTCAGCTCAAAGCGTCGCTTCCGAAATAAGAACTGCTTCCCGACGGAATCACTTCAATCGATTCGATGTCTTCGTTCGAAATAAGCGACAGGTCGAATTGCGAGTTCTGTATAGTGTTGAGCCTCGTTCCGTTGAGAAGTATAAGTGTATGCTCGGCGTTCATTCCGTTAACCGAAACGGTTTTCAATGATGAGAGTCCTCCATACGATTTTATGAAAACATTGCAGGCGCGCTGCAGCACATCCGAGACCCGGCTTCCGTTCGTGTTGATAATTTCCTGACGGTCGAAACGCTGAACGGGATAAAAAGAATCTTCTTTGCTCAGGCCTAAACGGCTCGAAGACACGTTTATAACGGGAGCAGTAAATAAAAGCGAATCAAAGTCGCTTTGCGAATTTGCTGCAGAAAAACTTAGAAATGATAATAATATTATGGTTGTGAATCTCATTAACTCATTTAGTTTATCTGCGCGGGAAATAAAAAATAAACTCAATGAGTTATTGTTTCATTTTCTTTCCAGCGAAGAATTTGAAAAAACGGTATCCCCGGCAGGTCTCCTGACTCCAGAGCGGTTTCCTGTTCTCCTTCCCATTTTAAAAACAGTGGTATATCGAACGGTCTTCTCTGTTACAGTTGCGTGGACAGTTCCGGTCTTGCACCGGATTCCCTGTTACACCGGAAATCTTTAAAAGAACTAATCGTATTCTAAAATAACTTTTTTATTCTTTACTATCAATTGTCTTTCCTTAACTCCTGCGAGCCTGAACATCTTTCTCGACGCTTTTACGGAATCCGTATCCTTGTACTTGTCTGAAAGATACACCACTTCCGCTATTCCCGACTGTATAATCAGTTTCGCGCACTCGTTGCACGGAAACAAATCGACGTATATTCTCGACCCGTGAAGGTCCTTTGTCGAATTCAGAATCGCGTTCGCTTCGGCGTGAACCACATAAGGATACTTCGTTAGGTTCATTTCATCCGCTGTACGCTCCCACGGAAGATCTTCATCGGAACATCCTATCGGAAAACCGTTGTACCCGATTCCCACAATCTTGTTCGAAGCGTTCACTATGCAGGCGCCTACCTGCGTGTTCGGGTCCTTGCTCCGTTTTGACGATAGAAGCGCGATTCCCATGAAATATTCGTCCCAGGTTATGTAATCTTTTCTCTTCATAAATATTTTAAAAGATTCTTGTTCAATTCGTCCAGAGTCGAGTCGTTTATTTCCGTGAAATCCGCGAACGCTATCGGTCCGCCCTTGTCAAGTTTTTCTATCTCGCTCGTGTCTCTCGACAATGCCTCTTCACCCGTCAAGGGCCTGTATTCTCTGTTCTTCAGCCTTTCATACCTGATTGACTTCGTCGTGTATATATTAAGCAGGCTGAAAGCGTCTCCGAATTCCTTCTTGATTATCTTGAACTCTTCCCAGGAATAAAGGCTTTCGATTACTACGTTGCCTTCCTTCACGAACTGCCTGATCTTGTCAATGCTCTTTAAAGCCATTACCCCCATTCCGAATTCTTTCCTGAGAGATTCCCTTACATTTCTCTCGTTCGCTTCGTTTACCGTCAGGCCTCTCGATTTCAGTTCGTCAATTACAACTTCGCCGAAATAAACTTTTCTGAATCCGCGGGATTCAAAAAACTTTACCGCTTCCGATTTCCCTGAACCGCACATTCCTATTACAGCGATAATCCTGTTCATTTTATTTCAGAAATAGTTTCGTGTTGTCGAATGTAGTTTCGGACGATTCAAAGAATATTGCGTCATCCTTCGGATTGTAGTATTTCTGAAGCAGCAGGTTTTTCTCCGCGCCGTTTTCGAAATACTTTATTATGAATAGTGATGATGAAATTTTATCGATTGTAACTTTGGGGCTTCCTGATATTTTCGGATAAATCGTTCCTGATATGTAATCCTCAAGTTCAAGTTCGTTTTCTTCGTTCAGTATATCCTGTACAAGCGATGCAGCGAATATTTCGGCAGGTGTCAATTCTTCCGCGTCAGTGTCGTCCGTAGTCTGCTGTTCGGTCGTCTGGTTTGTAGTCTGTGTTCCGTCTTTGCTCTTTTCTTTTCCGCATCCCGCTGCAATCAGGAAAGCAATCAAAAACATTATAAGATACAGATTTCTCATTCTAAATAACTCCGAGTTCTTTTCCAATCTTCTCGAATACTTCAAGAATTTTGTTCAGATGCTTTTCTTCGTGAGTCGCCATGTATGACGTTCTCAGCATCGATAGGTTCTGCGGCACTCCCGGAGGTACAAAAGCGTTCACGAAAACGCCTGAATCGTACAATTGCCTCCAGAAATGAAATACCTTAACATCGTCCCCGAGAATTACAGGCACAACGGGTGTTATTCCGTCAAGCACATAGAACCCGAGACTCTTTAATCCGTCTCTCATCTTTTTCGCGTTCGCGAGGAGCCTGTCGACTCTTTCCGGCTCAGATTCGAGAATCTCGAGAGCCGCTATTGCCGCCGCGACTGATGAAGGAGTCGGCGACGCTGAAAATATTAACGCTGGCGAATGATGCTTCAGGAAATTAATGACTCTTTCCTCTCCGACTACAAATCCGCCAAGAGATGCAAGAGTCTTCGAAAATGTGCCCATTATAAGGTCAACTTCATCGTCCAGATTGAAATGCGACGCTGTTCCCCTGCCGCCTTTGCCTATAACGCCGAGTGAATGAGCGTCGTCAACCATTATCCTCGCGTTGTATTTCTTGCACAAAGATACTATGCTTGGAAGGTCAACTATCGTTCCCGAAGTTGAAAATACACCGTCCGTAGCAACCAGTTTCGATGCTTCAATAGGAATGTTCTTCAATACCCTTTCAAGGTCGTTCATATCGCCGTGTTTGTATCGCACGAGTTCTGCAAGAATACCCTTCGCCATCAAGGTTCCCGCGACTATACTCGCGTGGTTATCCTTGTCAGATATGATATATTCGCCTTTATTCACTAATGTCGGTATTATGCCCTGCGCCGTCTGATATCCCGTGGAATAAAGAAGACACGCTTCCTTTTTAAAGAATGCGGCAAGTTTTTCCTCCAGTTTTATATGCAAATCCAGTGTACCCGTGAGATATCGGGAACCTGAACACCCGGTACCGTAATTCAGCAGAGCCTTTTGAGCCGCTTCGACCACACGCGGATGTGTCGTTAATCCGTGGTAATTGTTCGAACCTGCCATTATAATTTCCCTGCCGTTCATTTTCACCACTGGTCCTTCGTTCTGCTCAATCGGTCTAAAATAGGGATAAAAACCGGCTGCTTTTACTTCATCAGCCCTCGTAAACGTGTAACATTTCGTGAATAAATCGTTCATTCTTGTTTTTAATAGTTATGTTGCATCAATTTTAACATAGAAAATACATATAATTATTAATAACTTCTATGATAAAATTAAAAAAATTGATGATATGAAAGCATTCGTTACCGGTGCAACAGGTTTTGTAGGAAGTCACCTCGTCGATTTGCTACTGAAAGAGGGTTTTGAAGTTTTTTGCCTTAAAAGAAGCACTTCTTCGACTAAATGGCTCGATGGCAAGAACGTTAAGTACGTCGAAGGCGATTTGTTCTCCAACGAAACGCTGGAAAATACAATAAAGGATATGGACTACGTGTTTCACGTCGCAGGCGTCGTAAAAGCGAAGAATAAGGAAGGATTCGAAAAAGGAAATGTTCTTGCCTCAAAGAACCTCATTGAAATTACGGCTAAAGTCAATCCGAACATAAAAAAATTCGTTCATGTTAGTTCTCAGGCTGTCTGCGGTCCAAATCCTGACAGCACTCCGATTACGGAAGATTACATTCCGAGACCAATCACTACCTATGGCAGAACAAAAAGACAGGGCGAAAAAGAAGTACTGAAGTTCAGAGATAAAATACCCGTAGTAATCGCAAGACCCCCCGCGGTTTACGGCCCACGCGACACCGAAATACTCGTTTACTTTAAGGCGTTCAGGAACAGGCTCAACAGCATTATTGGATTCGATAATAAATACGTCAGCCTCATTCACGTGAAGGACCTCGTTAACGGTATTTACCTCGCGGGAATCAAAGAAACAAAAAGCGGTGACACCTTTTTCATCTCCTCCGATAGGAGTTACAATTGGGACGAAGTCGGAAAGATAACCTCTTTTGTTATGGGAAGAAAAGCGCTTAAGATAAGAATTCCGCATTGGCTGGTTTTTACAGTCGGAGCATTCGCGCAGTTTTTCTCGCTCTTCAGTAAATCCGCGGCTACGTTGAACATTGAGAAGTGCAAGGACATCACACGCAAATATTGGGTTTGCTCTAATGAAAAAGCAGTCAGGCTCCTTGGTTTCAGGGAATCATTGACGCTCGATGAGGGTTTTAAAAATACTTATGAATGGTACAAGAATCAGGGGTGGTTATAATAAAATATCATGAAGAAAAAAATCGCTCAAATATTAAAAGACACTATCAGCCTGAAGAACTATCCCGAGGTCGGTTTCAGCCTTGAACCTCCGCGCAACAAATCGTTCGGCGATTTGTCAACAAACGCTGCGCTTATAATCGCGAAAAAAGTCGGAAAGAATCCGCGTGATATTGCGGCTGTGATATCGGAAACGCTTTCTTCGTACAGCGATATTTTTACATCGGTTGATGTTGCCGGAGCGGGATTCATAAATCTTAAAATAAACGACAATCTTTATCTGCATACTCTCACCGATATTCTTAAAGAGGGCCGGAACTACGGAAAGAATCAAAATAATTTCGGTAAGAAAGCAAATCTCGAATGGGTTAGCGCTAACCCGACAGGACCTCTTCACGCGGGTCACGGCAGGCAGGTCTGTCTTGGAAAATCTATTGCGAATCTGCTCGAATGGAGCGGTTATGAAGTCACACGCGAGTATTATTACAACGATGCGGGAAATCAGATGAACAATCTCGCGAAATCCTTGTACTCAAGGTATATGCAGATATTCGATTCTTCATTCCCCTTTCCTGATGACGGTTATCACGGCGAGTACATTAAGGAATACGCGGAAAGAATTTACGCGGATAAAAAAGACTCCCTAAAAAACGCGGATAACCTTTCTTTCTTCAAGGAATTCGCGGAGAAAGCCAATTTTGAAAGAATTAAGGACACTCTGGAAACTCTCGGAATAAAACACGATGTCTTTTTCAGCGAAACCGAACTATACAGAAACGGCGATATAAAAAACCTTCTCGCGGATTTTAAAGACAAGGGAGTCAGCCGCGAGGAAGACGGCGCCGTCTGGCTTAAAATGGACAGGGATAGATTTCAAAAGGATAAAGTCATTGTCAAGTCGACGGGAGAACCCACTTACCGCCTTCCCGATATGGCTTATCATATAAATAAAATTAAGCGGGGCTACGATTATATAATCGACATCTTCGGCTCCGACCACGGAGACACTTATAAGGAAGTGCTATACGGTATTGAAAAAGCGGGTTACGATACTTCATGTATCAAAGTAATAATTCACCAGATGGTGACGTTCAAGTCGGGCAGCGAATCGGTCAGAATGAGCAAACGCAGCGATAATGTTTACTATCTCGACGACCTGATAAAGGACGTGGGTGCCGACGCGACACAGTTCTTCTTCGTGATGCGCGCCGCTAACACTCATCTCGATTTCGATATTGAACTCGCGAAGGAACAGTCCGACAAGAATCCCGTTTATTACCTTCAGTATGCTCACGCAAGGATATGCGGAATATTCAGGAACGCGGAACTGAATTTCGGCAAAGAAATTTGCGAATCGGAGTTTGACATTAAAAAATTAGCCGAACCCGGCGCTGTGGAATTGCTGAAGGTTCTTTCACGGTTTCCTGAGGAAGTTGAAAGCGTTTCGGAAACTCTTGAACCGCACAAGATCATAAATTACCTGAATACCGCCGCGGAAACGTTCCACAAGTTCTACCACGACAACAGGGTGCTTGATGCCGATAACATCGATACTACTATCGCGCGGCTCAAATTGTGCGAGGCGGTAAGAACGGTGCTGAGAAACGGATTCGAAATTATCGGTATAAACGCTCCCGAAAGAATGTAAATATTAATGTTGAAACACTGATATGAATTTTATAATTTGATTCATTATGAGAAAATTCATCGTAATATTCCTGATTCTCTGCGCCCTGCCCGCTTTCGCGCAGGACGAAAAAGAGAGACTCGGAATTCAGGAAGAAATAAAACTCGGCTCGAACTATTATAATTACGGAGATAAGGACAAGGTCAACATAGAAGTCCTCGTCTGGGGCACCATTCCTACTCCGGGGAAATACCTGATTCCGCAAGGCACGAAACTGCTTGACCTGATTACTCTTTGCGGCGGTCCTTCCAAGGATACAAAACTTGAAGATATCAGAATAGTCAGGACGAAAAATGACTCTCTGGGAATAAAAGAGGATAAAGTTATTAAACTGAATTACAACGATTATCTATGGGATGAAAAAATATCCGTGTCCGCGAAACTTAATCCCGTGCTTATGGCAGGCGATATGATTGTTTTTCCTCTCGACCAGAAATTCAGTTTTCGTGAAAACCTATATCTAATTTTGTCCATTACTTCGACACTTGTTTCAATAACGACTTTTCTAATTACTGTGCTAAGAAAATAAATCGATTTTAACGAAAATAAAAAGGCGGTGCTTTTGACACCGCCTTTTTTATGAAAGATAAAAACTTATTTCTTCTTTTCGTCTTTCTTTTCTTCTTTCTTCACGTCTTTCTTTTCTTCCTTCTTCACATCTTTCTTCTCGTCTTTTTTCACATCCTTCTTCACGTCTTTCTTTTCTTCTTTCTTCACTTCTTTGTTGTCGCCTTCAACTTTTTCTTTTCTTACTTTTTTCTTCGGGGTCATCTTGCACATCTTGTCTTTTAACGGCGTGAATTTCGTGACCTGGTCCTTTGTTAAGGCTTTTTCGACTTCCGCCATCGTGCCGTCGTGTAATTTCTTTACTTCAGCTTCATATGACTTCTTGTCCATCTTCTTGGCTTTTAAATCATCAACTTTCATTTCGAAATTGAGGAATGCCGGATATATCTTCATGTACTGCTCGTTCGTTAATTTGAGCTTTTTGTACATATAATCAGCTTTCCATCCGGCTCTGTCTCCGGGGAAATTTTTCGCAAATGCCGTACCGAAAAATCCTAATACGACAAATAATACCACTAACGCTTTGATCTTTGACATTTTTTGTTCTTTTAATTTTAAAAGGTTAATTTATTAACCTGCAAATATGATAAGAATAAATTAAAAAGTAAATATTAATTTTAATATAGTTGTATATCAGACAGTTGCACGGTTTTGTTAAAGGAAATAGTAAATTATTCTACATTATGACACATCGAAAATCTCAAAAAGTATACGGCGAATTTGGAACTTTTCTTTGAAATTTTATGATAACAAATATGAGTTTATTTGATTAAATTAAATTATGTTGACTGAATTTATAAAAGAACCGTTCCTTGGTTTCGACCAAAACAGCGTCGATTTTCTCGGAAAACTCAAGAACAAGAAATTCAATAATAAGAAATGGTTCGACAAAAACCGCGAAACATATGAACTCCACGTTAAACTGCCTATGAGGCACCTTATTGATTCGCTCGCTCAGGAATTGAAAAATATTGACGAAAGAATTTTCATTTCCAATAAGTCGATAATGAGAATTAACCGCGATATAAGATTTAAGAAAGATAAAACCCCTTATAAGACTATATATGCCGCTGCTTTCACTTACGACCGCTTAAAATCTCCCGAAATCCCTCTGTTCTATATACATTTATCGTCTGACGAATTTCTTTTTGCCGCCGGTCAGTACAGTACGGATAACGGTATCATTAAGAAAATCAGGAATCATATCTTCAATTATTTTGATGATTTTTTATCTATTGTCACGGACGATGACCTAATTCGTGATTTCGGCTCGCTGAACGGCGAATCTCTGCAAAGGCTTCCGCGAGAATACTCGGGTTTAACCCTTGACGGAGAAATGGAAAAGTATCTTAAGATGAAGCAGTTCTATGTTGAGAAATATTTCTCTCCCGATATTGCTTTTGATCCCGGCCTGACTGACTTGATAGTTCAATGCGTCAGGTCAACGAACAAACTCAATAAATTCCTTTACGATTCATTATAAAACCATTAAATGAGTAAATTTTTAAAATGATAAAAAAGATAATAAATAATCTCGCTGTCTATGATTCCGGAGGCTCAAATCCCCCTCTGGTTTTCGTTCACGCTTTCCCGTTGACTTATGAAATGTGGGAAAATCAATTGTCATTCTTTGCGGATAAATTCAGAGTGATTGCTTACGATGTCAGAGGACTCGGCGGAAGCAAATCGGACGATAATCAATTCCTGATGCAGCATTATATAGACGACCTCCTTGATATTTTAAAAAATCTCGATGCGGGAAAAGTTCACGCCGTAGGGCTTTCTATGGGAGGATATATCATTCAGGGAGCCGCGATTAAGAAACCGCAGGCGTTTCGCACCTTGACTCTGTCCGATACTAAAGGCGAAAGAGATACTGACGAAGCGTTATTATCCCGCGCGGAAACCGTCAGTCTGATTAAATCGGGAGGCAGAACGGAATTCATTTCAACTTTTGTGAAAAAACTGCTGAGCGAAAAGAATTTTAATACAGGTCTTAAACAACGTCTCGAAAACATAATTACGAAAAATACCGATGACGGTATTTGCGGAGCATTGCTCGCGCTCGCGACACGATATAATTATCTTAACGGTTTGAAAAGCCTCAAACTGCCGTCTCTCGTTATTGTCGGCAGAGAGGATAAACTCACTCCCCTTACCGACGCCGCTAAACTAAATGACTCGCTCGGAAATTCCGTGATGAAAATTATCGACGACAGCGGGCATTTGCCGAATATGGAGAATCCCGGCGATTTTAATTCAGTGCTGTATAATTTTTTACTCGAGAATAATGAAAGAAGTTAAGGTCCTCGGCGTGAACGTTTGCGATTACGAAGGAGAAGGCGATCCTTTGATATTTGTCCATTCATTCCCTATGAACAGCCGCATGTGGGACAGGCAGACGGAGTATTTCAGAAAACATTTCCGCGTAATAACGTATGACCTTAGGGGAATGGGAAAGAGTTCGTCCGACGATAACGTTTTAACGATGGAAAAACTCGTTAACGATTTTTTTCATATTCTGAATAACCTGAAACTCAGTAAGGTTCACGCAGTGGGGCTTTCAATGGGCGGATACATACTCCTGCGTTCTGTCATAAAAGACCCGGACAGATTTATTTCACTTACTGCCGTGAACACTAAATCCGAAAAAGACGACGATGAAA
This sequence comes from uncultured Ignavibacteriota bacterium, assembly GCA_937915485.1. Taxonomy (GTDB): domain Bacteria; phylum Bacteroidota; class Ignavibacteria; order Tepidaquicellales; family Tepidaquicellaceae; genus CAIKZJ01. Next base: position 14,653 of record CALGII010000218.1, read on the forward strand.
CTCTTCTCAGAAGGTCTAACGCCGTTATCAAGATAAAATCAGGCGGAAGAGACGCGTTCACAGGCAAACTTCTAAAGAACCTTACCGAAAACACGGATGAAAAGTTAATCGGAGAGATAAAGAACATAATAGAAATGAATACTGACGACGGAATCTGCGGTAATCTTCTGGCGATGTCGACAAGAGTAAATACCGCCGATGACTTATCCGCTTTGAAAATACCTGTCCTTCTCGCCGCATCAGGTAAAGATAAAATAACGCCTCCCGAAAATCTGTTGAGGTTATTCGGTCGGTTTCGAAACAGCGCGCCAAACGGCATGAAGGCTTTCTATTACTTTTCCGATTGCGGGCACCTGTGCAATATGGAAAAGCCGTATGAATTCAACCGCCTCCTTTATTGGTTTCTTAATTGTATTGAAATTGAGCGCCGTAAAGGATAATTTTAAG
>CALGII010000219.1 GCA_937915485.1 uncultured Ignavibacteriota bacterium
ATTCTGTATAAGTTGTCACCTACTATATCGACAACGAATAATGAGCCGTTCGGCGCGCACATAAGCGTGATACCGCCAAGGCATACCGTCGAAGGCGTGCCTACCGCCGTGCAGACGCCCGTGGTCATGTTGATTGTGAAAACCGATGACGCCGAGAGTGATGATGAAAGACCATACATCGTGTTTGTTGTGTGGTCCCATACCATACCCGTGAAGTTTGCTTCGGGAATGCCCGTGCACGATGAGACTACCTGCGTGCATACGCCTGTCGTTGTATCAACCGACCAGATCTGGAACGGGGAAGCCTGATTCATTACATAAATTACGCCCGTGCTGGTATTTCTTGCAAGAGCGCCAACCCAGCCCGCTGTCGTGAACGGCGAACCGATTGCTGTAACTGTAACGTTACCCATGAATTGTTTGTTTAACTGATGGCTCGATGTACCGGAAATGTAAACGAAACCACGGTTAGTTGCATTCAATGGATTATCGGGTGTTACGCCCGGTAAATTAATGTTTTCAACCGGCGCCGGGCCTACAGACGTTGTAAAGTCCTGCGCTACGCTGAAACTCGTAGTCATTAATAATAATGCTACCAATACAATTGAATAGATTTGTTTCAAATTAATTCTCCTTAATTTAAGTTAATTAATGGTTAAACTAACGCTTTGGGAACTCTTGTAAAGATATCTTGTTACCTTCACTTGTGACTATTTTAAGATAAAATTTTATAAATAGCAACGCAATTTAATGGTTTTTTGCTTATTACCAATATATAAAAGTTTCAATTTTCGGGTACCATACCCCGAATTATTAATGTACTTTATTATTACGCAATGTCTTTCCCGGTCATCCTTATAAATGAAATGCTGCTTTCCTAAATTTATTAAAAAAAAGTAATCCAAGCAACCTATAATCGTAAAATTTAAATACTTTTTTTTCTCTCTTTTGTCAGAGGGTAAAGATTATGTAATATTATCGCCGAAAAGATTATTATGCCGCCTGCTATTGCTGGTATCGAAGGAACTTCGCCTACTCCGAAAAATACCCAAATAGGATTGAAAACCGCCTCAAGCATCCCGATTATCATCGATTCCGTCGCGGAAACGTATTTTATGCCTATGTTGAATATAAAATAACTTATTCCTATCTGAACGATTCCCATATATAATAATATGAAAAACTGAGAGGTTGTAATCGCGAGTTCGGAGTAAACAATCGGCAGGCTTATTATCGCCACCAGAAAATTTCCTAATATAACGCTAATGATTGTGTTATCGCTTCCGAGATTCCTTTTCCATTTCACGAACAGTGAAAACAGCGCGAAACATATTCCGGCGATGACCGCAATGATGTTGCCGTAAATCCCGCCCGCTTCAAGTTTTTCGGAAAAGAACAACGCCATCCCCGCTATGCATATTATTATTGTGATTAAATCACGAGGTCTGAATTTTGTCTTTAGAAAAAGCGGCTCGAGAAACAGAAGGTATATCGGCGCCGTGAATTGCAGAAAAATCGCGTTCGCGGAAGTCGTCATCTTGTTAGCCAGCACGAAAAAAATAAGTATTCCCGAATAGAACACTGATGCGAGTATTGTCAGCGCGTCGAATTCAAACTTGATTCTCCTGTTCTTCGCGTATGTTATAACGAGAAGTGTCAGCGCGGCAATCAGTGAACGGTAAAATGAAATTACGAACGCGTTTACGGTGAGTATTTTTATGAACAATCCGCTCGTGCTCCACAGGAACGCGGTCAGCGAGATTAAGAACAATCCCTTTCTGTGATGCGGTATTTTCGAAACTATATCCAATTCTTTATTAAAGTTTAACCCCGCTTGTCACGGCGGGGTTAAATACTTATTCTTTATCTGTGTAAATCTGTCTAATCCGTTCTTTC
>CALGII010000220.1 GCA_937915485.1 uncultured Ignavibacteriota bacterium
AAAAGAGAATTATCTTAATAACGAATCGCTCGACAGGATTAAGCAGAAAATCGAATGGTGCGATACGCTGTTGATAGGTCCCGGGATAGGTCGAAACAGCGACACGCTTTCGCTTGCGCGAAATCTGGTAAAGAGCAGCGATAAGAACATAGTCGTTGACGCGGACGGTATATTCGCTTTCAGGGGATACACAGATTTTCTTAAGAAAAAAGACAGGCGAATTATATTGACGCCTCATTTCGGCGAGTTCGCGAATTTGCTCGGTATTACAACGGAAGAATTAAAAAAAGATTTTTTCGAATTGTCGAAAAAATTCGCTTCGGATAACAATATTGTTCTTGTTTTAAAAAATTCGCCGACTGTAATAACCGACGGTGAAACATTTTTCATAAATTCAAGCGGCAGGGAAAATCTTGCGACGATAGGCAGCGGAGATGTTTTATCCGGAATTATTGCTTCGCTGTATTCGCAGAGCGGCGATGCGTTAAGCAGCGCGATATCGGGGGCGTATCTTCACGGGCTGTGCGGGGACACGCTGTACGATGAATACGGAAGCAGCGGAACCATAGCGTCGGATTTAATCGATTTGATTCCGAAAATAAAATCAGAACTTGAATGACGCCGGTAAGGTTTTTAAAATATCACCTGCCGTTCTGGTTCTGGGCGGTTCTGATTTTCATTACGTCATCGATACCGGGAGACAAACTTCCTGATAAGACATTCGAGTTAAGCGATAAAGTGATTCATTTTTTCGTGTATCTGATACTATATGTAACGGCGTCGTATTCATTCTATAAACAGAACAAGTTCGGTCTGATAAAGAAACATTTTTACTCGGCGGGTTTGATACTGGCGTTATTGTACGGAATTTCTGACGAATTCCATCAGTATTTTGTTCCCAAGCGTTCGTGCGACTTATTGGATCTATTCGCTGACGCGGCCGGCGCGGCTGCCGGAATGCTTGTCGTGTATTTCACTTTTTATAAACGAAAAATTATTTGCAGTATTAAAAATGATTAAAACAACAGAGCTGCTGTATATCATACCTATGCTGATAGTCGCATCGTCGGCAATAATCGCTTTGTTCGCAGGGATAATCTTCAGAAAGTCGAAGGTACCGGTTTACGCGTTTTCGCTTGCATCCGCGGCAGCATCGTTAATATCAGCGCTTTTCAATATAAGCAAGGACGTCATAATTTTTAATGAATTGCTTAGAATCAATCCGTTGAGCAGTGCATTTGCCATCACGGCAATTACAGGAATGGTGATCACTTTTCTCGCGTCTTACGATTATCTTGACAGGTTAGGAATCAATTACGGAGAATATTACTCGCTTCTTCTTTTTGCTCTGCTGGGAATGCTTATAATGATATACGGTAACGACATGCTCGTCGTATTTTTAGGGCTGGAAACGATGTCTTTTTGTTTTTACATACTCGCGGGTATGATGCGTAACAGGATGAAGTCCAACGAGAGCGCGATGAAATATTTTCTCCTCGGAGCGTTCATGACGGGTTTTCTGCTTTACGGCGTTTCGCTGATTTACGGAGTTACCGGAAGCACGAACATAGGAAAGATATTCGCGTCATTCGCGAATTACAAGAGCGCGGTTTTTCTGACAGGAATCAGTTTGTTCCTGATAGGTTTTTTCTTCAAGTTAGGAATTTTTCCATTTCAGATGTGGATACCCGACGTTTATGAAGGCGCGCCAACAGTCGTGTCGGGGATGATGGCGGCAGCGGGGAAGGTTTCAGCGGTTTGCGTGCTCGTCAATGTCTTTTCGTACATGAACTTCTCCGAATACAGGCTGATGTTCGCCATACTCGCGACTTTAACCATGCTGTACGGAAACATCGCGGCGCTCACGCAGACAAACCTGAAAAGACTGCTTGCATATTCTTCGATTGCCAGCGCGGGATACATACTTGTCGGCTTCACGGCGATGGACGATTTCGCGTACAGGGGAATATCGTTCTATCTTCTCGCGTACGTGTTCATGCAATTGGGCGCATTCATAGTCGTATCGGCTTATGAAAAATCTACCGCTGACGGAAAGGATTTCGCGAACGTAACGTTTGATGATTACAAAGGACTCGCGAAGAAGAGTCCTTTCGCGGCGATTATGATGACAATCTTTCTGTTTTCGCTTGCCGGAATACCGCCTCTGGCGGGGTTCTGGGGCAAGTATTATCTTTTCTACGCGGCGATAAAGCAGAATTTAATCTGGCTTTCAATCGTCGCGATTCTATTGAGCGTCGTATCGGTTTATTATTATCTGAAGGTAATCGTTTATATGTGGTTTCATGACGCGGTTGAAACAGAAGGCGAACCGCGCGTCATAATAAAGCCGCTCGTGACAGCGTCTCTGGTAATCTGTCTGCTGGGAACGCTTTTATTCGGATTTTATCCGCAGTTGTTTTTCAGCGTATTCAGTTTTGTTATAAAATGAAATGATACTATTATTCATACTCAACATATTGCTGTCACAAACTGACAGTCTGCTTGTAAAATCGGGCGAAGCGGGTGATTTTACGAACGCGGTTTCGATGACATCGGACGGCAAGGGTATGATATACGTGCTTGATTCCGACGCGAACGAAATCGTTAAACTTGACGGCAGCCTGAAAATCGAGAAAAGAGCTGGCAGGAAGGGCTGGAGCAACGGGGAGTTCGATTCACCCACATCAATCGACGGTTCGTCGGGACTTGACATATATGTTTCGGACGGAAGGAATTACAGGCTGCAGAGATTCGACCTGAATTTAGGATATGTAGGGACGATAATGACTGAATACGAGACATACCCAGAGAACCTGAAATTCAAGACGCCGGTATCATCGGTTTATGTAAATCCATACATTTACGTGATAGACGGAGAGAATAACAGGATTGTCGCGTATCAAAGCCTGTATCAAAATACCGCTGTACCGGTTTTTTCGTTCGGCGGATTCCAGTCGGCTCAGAAGCCGCTCGTCAATCCGACAAAAATAATTAAAGACGGCTACAACAACATATACATACTTGACAGGAAGCAGAACGCGGTTTTAAAATACGACAACTTCGGCAATTACATAAGCATAATCGAAAGCCAAACTGTTTATTCCATAGCGGTTTACAATAATTTATTATACATTCTTGACGGAAACAAACTGCTCGTATACGAGGCTAAGCGAAGCGGTTTCACGGAGAGTATACTCTTCGCGGAAAAAATCGAACCCGAAAAGATAAAGGATATATTAGTGCTTAATTCCGGGAAGTTTTATATTCTGGAGAAGAACAAAATATCCGAATATTCATTAAAATAAAAACAACAACAATTATGGCGAGAGCATTAAACAAAGTTCTGTTAATCGGCTATCTCGGGAAGGATCCCGAGGTGAAATATACAGAAAAGGGGGATGCGTACTGCAAGTTTTCGCTCGCGACTACGGAGACATTCAAGAACAGCGAGGGCAAGGAAATTGACAGGACGGAATGGCACTACATAACGGTATGGAGAAAACTTGCCGAGATATGCGGGCAATATCTGAAGAAAGGCAGCAGGATTTATATGGAAGGAAGGATACGAACATATGTCGACCCGAAGGACGCGACGAAGAAATACACGGGCGTAGAGATGACGGAAATGATGATGCTTGATGCAAAGAGGGAGCAGAATTCAGGCGCTCATGAAACAACGGGGCAAATCAAGGAAGACTCCGGCTCGAACGACGATTTACCATTTTAGCAATATCATATAATGACGTTTCCGAACATATTGTCGGTGCTGAGAATAATTCTGTCACCGGTATTTATGATATTATTCTTATCAGATGATATCATAAGCAGGCGAATATCGTTTGCAGTGTTTTTCGTAGCGGTGCTGACCGACTGGTATGACGGCTGGCATGCGAGGAAATACAAATCGGTAACGAATTTCGGGATATTCATAGATCCTCTGGCGGATAAGATTCTCACTTCATTCGCGTTCGGGCTATTTACCGTGATGGGATTCATGCCCGTGTGGATGCTTGTAATAATAGTTCTGCGTGACATCATCGTGACGGTGATACGCTCATACGACGAATACAGGGGAATGACAATGAAAACGTCGTTCATCGCGAAGACGAAGACGTTCCTGCAGATGACTTACATATTCTTCATTCTAATGCTTTTCTTCATACTTACATACGATTTAGATTCCGCGGCGAGAGCTGGAATTAACGATTTCATCTTTTCATCGGCAATAAATTATTTTCTACTTCTTGCGGTTACGTTAATCACTTTATATACAGGGATTGACTATCTTGTAAGGAAGCAATACTTAAAAAAAGATGAGATTAATTAAGAAGAAGAAAATAGTAAACGAAGACGTCAGGATAGATTTTTTCACCGTATTCATTTCAAGCGCCTGCTACACGGGATACGCGCCAGCGGCAAGCGGCACTTTCGGAAGCCTCTTCGGGTTGCTATTCGTATTAATACCCGGGTTCTACAATCCCGTGGTTATCGGAACGCTTATTTTGATTTTCTTTTTCGCGGGAATAGTAACCTCGGAAAGGATGATGCAGCGTTATGGGGACGATCCGTCCGTAGTAGTGCTCGACGAGGTAGTTGGAATGTGGACTACACTGCTCGTGATTAGCGCGTTCGGAATTGAGATTTCTTTCGCCTCCGCCGCGTTGTCATTCGCGGCTTTCAGGCTTTTCGACATATTCAAAATATTCCCCGCGGGGTATTTCGACAGAATGAAGAGCGGGTTCGGAATAATGGCGGATGACGTTGCAGCGGGAGTTTACGGCGGGCTGCTGACATTTCTATTAGTGAAACTTTATTATTTATATTTCTGATGATAAATGCGAAGATAATATCGATAGGGGATGAACTTTTAATAGGGCAGGTTGTGAATACGAACTCTTCATACATAAACGCGAAGTTGTATTCGAACGGATTCAATCCGGAAAGAGTAATAACCATAGGGGACAACGAGAAAGATTTACTTGCCGAACTCGAAGATTCGATGAAAAATTTCAGGATAACAATTATAACCGGCGGGCTTGGTCCAACACACGACGACATAACAAAACCGATACTCGTGAAATACTTTAACGATGAACTGATTTTGCGTGAGGATATTCTGGTATTCGTCAGGAATTTTTTTGCTAAAAGAAATCTGCCGATGCCGGAGACAAACGTAGGGCAGGCGATGGTGCCTTCGAAATCGAAAGTAATCTGGAATCATAACGGAACCGCGCCGGGAATATGGATTGAAAGTGAAGACAGGGTTTTCATCGCAATGCCGGGTGTCCCGTTTGAAATGAAAGCAATGATTGAGAACGACGTAATCAGGATGCTGAAGGAAAAGTTCGCTTCGGAACTCGACTACGTTTTGAAGAGCAAGACACTTCTTACGACAGGCATCGGCGAATCGCTGCTTTTCGAAAAAATCGGAGACATAGAGAGCATTATCGGAAATCACAAGATGGCATTCCTGCCATCGCCTCTTGGAGTAAGGCTGAGGATTGACGTAACAGGAAGGAATGAAAGCGAAGCGGATAGTATAATAGCGGGCATTGAAGAAAAATTAAGGAACAAAATCGGAGAATTTATATTCGGAGTGAACGATGAACTTCTCGAGGAGGTCGTAGGGACTCTGTTAAGGGAGAAGGGAATGACTCTTTCAACTGCTGAATCTTGCACGGGCGGTCTTCTTTCGGGAAGAATAACCGATATTGCCGGAAGTTCGGATTATTATGCTGGAGGTGTTTGCGCATATTCAAATGAAGTGAAGTCGGGATTTCTGGGAGTAAGGGAAAAAACACTTGAAGAGCACGGAGCCGTAAGCGAAGAAACAGCGAAAGAAATGGCGGAAGGAATAAGAAAGAAATTCGGAACAAGCGCGGGGATTTCGGTAACCGGAATAGCAGGACCCGGAGGGGGCACCGAGTCAAAGCCCGTCGGGCTTACATATATCGGATACAGCGATGAAAGCAAGTGCTACGCGCTGAAATTCAATTTCGGCGATAACAGAGAAAGGAACAGAATACGGGCTGTTCAGGCCTGTCTAAACATATTAAGGAAAGAACTTAACAGTTCATACTAATCTCTGAAGAATATAATCACCCAAACCATTCTCTGAATGTTTCAAAGAGAAGGTAACCGTTGAAAAGCATAATTAGCAACGAAATTGAGTATGAAGTTACAACCAGCCATTTCCTGTTCGCGAATCCTCCCATAAGTTTTCTGCTGTTCGTGAAAGTAACCAGCGGAAAAACGGCAAAACTCAATTGAAGAGAAAGTATAACCTGACTTAGAATAAGAAGTTTGGCTGTGCCGTTCTCTCCGAAGAGTATAGTAACGAAGAAAGCCGGAACAATCGCAATCATTCTTGTTATGAGCCTGCGGAGCCAGGGCTTGAGCCGCAGGTTGAGGAATCCCTCCATGATTATCTGTCCTGCCATAGTACCCGTCAGAGTGGAGTTCTGCCCGGAAGCGAGAAGTGCTACGGCAAAGACCGTGCTTGCGAGTGACGCGCCGAGCAAAGGCGAAAGAAGTTTGTACGCGTCGGTAATATCGGCTATATCATTATAGCCCGACCTATGAAACACGGAAGCCGACACTATCAGAATCGCGGCATTTATAAAGAATGCGAGAAACAGAGCCGTGTTGGAATCGACAGTCGAGAACTTCACCGCTTCTTTTTTTTCTTTTTCAGAAGGGCCGATTTTTCTGGTCTGAACGATGCTCGAATGAAGATAAAGATTATGCGGCATCACAGTCGCGCCGAGTATTCCAATCGCGATATACAGCATTTCCGGGTTAGAGATTATCTCAGGTGAGGGTATCAGTCCCGACAGTATGCCCGAAATTTCCGGACGCGAAAGAAATATTTCAAATCCGAAACAAAAGAGAATTACGACAATCAGTGAAGCGACGATTGACTCGATATACCTGAATCCCTTGTGCTGGAAGAACAGTATCAGCAAAACGTCAAGGCTCGTTATGAGGACGCCGGCTGCGAGGGGAATGCCGAAAAGGAGGTTCAGGGCAATCGCGGAGCCGATTACCTCCGCGAGGTCGCAGGCGGCAATTGCTATTTCCGCGAGAATCCACAGAACGAATGAAACGGGTTTCGAATAGTTATCCCTGCAGGACTGCGCGAGGTCTCTTCCCGTCACGATGCCGAGTTTAAGTGAAAGATGCTGGAGTATCATCGCGAAAATATTGGAAATGAAAATTACCGATAAGAGCGTATAACCGAATTTAGAGCCGCCGGCAAGGTCCGTAGCCCAGTTCCCCGGATCCATATATCCGACTGCGACAAGAGCGCCGGGACCGGAAAAGGCGAAAAGTTTTTTTAAGAATCCCGCTGTTGCAGGAATATTAACAGAGGAATGGACTTCCGACAGAGACCTGGTCAGATCTTCCTTCCTCCTTCCAGAATATTCAAACATGTTGTTTTATTTTTATTGATGAAACTCCTTTGAAAAAAGACGTAGCGAAACCGGAGAGCGCATTACTTCGCAGTTACGCGAATGCTGTCCGAAATAGTTTTGCTCAGCAGATATTTTTTCCTCTCAAACTTGATTATTACAGATTTATCAACCTCAAGCATATCGTGTATTCTAAAACCGGAGCCAATTTTGATACCTATGCCTTTCAGATATTTAAGTATCTCCCTGGATTTGTCGTCGACGGACGAGACTACATAATTTCTTCCAATGACCGTATCCGAGAGAACCAGAGATTTAGCGTTCGGAATCCTGCCTTTGCCGTCGGGTATGGGATGGCCGTGCGGGTCGAATTTCGGAAAATCAAGCACGCTCTCGAGCCTGTCTATAAATTTATCGCTGACGAAATGCTCGAGAGTTTCCGCTTCCTGATGAATTTCATCCCATTCGAAATTAAGCACTTTCAGCAAGAAATATTCGAGAAGCCTGTGCTTGCGAATAAGCGACACTGCAATTTTCTCGCCTTCGCCGGTCAGCAAAAATCCGTGATAAGGCTTATTTCTCAGGTAACCAGCGGCAGTAAGTTTTTTCACCATTTCGCTTACAGAAGGCATCGTTATATCCATTTTTTGGGCAAGCACCGCAGTCCCGACGCGGCGTTTGGAATCCTGCAGCGTATATATGTGTTTAATGTAATCCTCAATCGATGTTTTCATAATATTAGGTAATATTAAATATAAAATTAGGCAAACCTAATAAATGATATAACGAGTACGAATAGAAAAAAGTTCTGGGACAAGCGCTTCTTCAGGAACGGTTATGGAACAGGAGCGGTGACATCGGATTATCTTCTCAGGCGGTTCAAAATAATTCCGCAGGAAATGGCGACGTTAAGGGATTCGCAGGCAGAATAGCCTTTGATGCCGACCAATTTATAGTTTTTATTATTAATGAAAGACGGTGAGACGCCGTTTGCTTCGTTGCCGAACACGACAGCGTATTTTTCATTTTTTGAGACCTGCATTTCCTCGATATCGGTTCCGTTAAGACCGGTTACGAGGATTTTATATCCTGAAGATTCAAGCGCGTCGATTTCCGTTTTCAAATCTTCAGTTTCTTTAGTCCTTACATTAAAAAGAGCGCCCTGTGAGGCGCGTACGGTTTTCGGATTGTATAAATCTACCGAGTTATTCCCGAGAATAACCTGATTCACGTCAAACCAGTAGCATGTTCTTAAGATGGTGCCAGCATTTCCCGGGTCATTCACGTTGTCGAGCACCGTAATAATATCCGATTCATATTCGAAATTCGTGTCAGGTTTTTTCAGAAGAGCAGCAATGCCCTGAGGATTTTCCGTTTCCGAAATCCTATCAAAAGCCTTCGCGCTTGCGCGTAAAATTTTAAGCCCCGATAGCATGTCAAGGAAATTCAGGTTGTCGTAGTCATTTCTTGCTATGACGTAAATGATGTTTTGATAAAAATCCGAATTCACGGCTTCTTCTATGAGGTGTTCTCCTTCGATTACGAACTGCGAATATTTTTCCCTGAATTTTTTTAACTTAAGGCTTGAAAGCCTTTTAACTTCTTCGGCGGTAATTTGTTCAAGAGTTTCCATCATAGACTACGCAATTTTTTTCGGTTTCGAATATTTTAACGGTATGAAGAGAATAGTTATTTCCTTTGAGTTTATCGACTATAAGATTCCAGAAAACGACGGCAATATTTTCAGTAGTCGGGATTATATCGCTGAAGATATCGAGTTCGTTAAGAAATCTATGATCGACTTTATCGATAATGCATTCATTTATTATGCTTTTCATAACTTTGAGGTCGATAACGTAGCCTGTTTTCGTGTCGGGAGTTCCTTTGACTGTAACCTCGAGATAATAGTTATGTCCGTGGAGATTGCTGCATTTACCGAATAAATCCGCGTTTTCTTCATTATTGAGATTCGGATTTCTGAGTATATGCGAAGCGGAAAAATGCTCTTTTCTTGTTATGAATAGCATATAAAATTTATTTAGGTTAATTTTTACTTCGGCAATAAAATAAATAAATTTTAGGCTAAAAGTTATGTTAAAATATCATTCATTATGAAACCTTTTCAAAGAATAAACGTTAATCTAATTAATATTAAATCAATAACTTTAATGAAAAAAACACTAGTTCTGATTCTCTTCATAATATTAACAGCAGGCACATCATTTTCTCAGGAGAGTTACGATTTGAACAAGACGGTCAGGACGGCGCTAAACAACAGTTTGACTATAAGCACGTTCAACAATAACATTTCGATACAGGAACTGAATTTAAAGAGTTCATACGGAGATTTAATACCTTCGTTATCCTTTTCAGGCAATTGGAGCAAGTCGAACACATATTCAAAAGGCGGAATCATATATCAAAATGGATTGCCCATATCGACGACATTGAGTACGACATCGGACAACTTCGGTGTCGGACTGTCTTCAAACGTGACGTTGTTCAACGGATTCGCAAACTACGACAACATCGAATTGCAGAAGCAGAACATCGCGTCGCAGAAACTAAATCTTGAGCAGGCAAAGAGCGACATAGTAATGGGGATATACCAGTTTTTCTTCGACGTGCTTAAGAAAGAGCAGATATTAAAGGCTAACGAGGACAATCTGGCGGTATCGAGGGATCAGTTAGCACGGATAAAGGAATACGTTAACGTGGGGAAGAAGACACAGTCGGAAGTATACAAGCAGGACGTTCAGGTCGCGCAGAACGAGATGAGCGTTCTTTCGTCGGCGAACGAACTTTCGAAATCGAAGGTAGAACTTCTAAACGCGATGAACGAGGACATATCGAAGACAATAATCGTTGACAACTCGGGAATATTCGTTCCGACTCAATTAAGCGAACTGCAATCTGTTCTCAGCAGGTATTCGTCGTTCGACAATCTCGTAAAGAACGCCATCGAATCACGTTACGATTATAAATCAGCAATACACGACATAACGTTAAGCGAGCAGCGGCTAAGCATATCCAAGAAGAGCCTTTACTATCCGACATTATCGGCATTCGGGAATTACAACATAAGCGGTTCGAAAATTGATGAAATAAACAACAACAGGGTTTTTACATTCGGTTTAACGCTTAGTTATCCGATTTTTCAGGGATTCCAGACGGACGTTACAAAGCAAACTTACGAAGTCAACATAAAGCAGAAGAAGGAGGACCTCGTAAAACTCGAGCGTCAGATACGCACAGAAATAAAGAAAGCTGTGTTCGATCTTGAAACGGCGTACAAGCAGATAGAGATAACGGAAAGAAACATCGTATCAGCCGAGCAGGACAAGTTATTATCGGAAGAAAATTTCAGGATAGGATACGGAACACTGCTGGACGTTCAGGTCGCGACGACGAATTTAAACAACTTGAGGATTAACAGAATAAACTATCTATACAATTTTCTGCTGTTGCAGAAGCAAATCGATTATCTATCGGGATTATTAAAGTATTAAAAAACTATATGGCAGATATAACAAATACAAAGGGAGCGCAGAACGGAGCAAAGAAGAAAAAAAGAAGCAGGAAGAAAAAAATCCTGTGGATTCTCATTATTGCTTTGTTTTTCCTGATTGTGATTGCAGTAGTAGTATCGGGCAAGAAGGAAAAAGTAATTGAAGTTCAGACCGAGAAAGTAAAGAGACAGAACATAACGCAAATAGTCACTGCAACCGGCAAGGTACAGTCTGAGACTAAGGTAAACATCAGCGCCGAAGTCAGCGGAGAAATCGTATCTCTGCCGTTCAAGGAGGGCGATGAAGTAAAGAAGGGTGACCTTCTCGTGAAGATAAAGCCCGATTCTTATTATCCGCAGTTAAAGCAGCAGACAGCCGCGATAAAAGTTCTTGAGAGCAACATCAAGACAGCGGAAGTAAACATGCGAAAGAACGAACTTGACCTGAACAGGGTTAAGGAGTTGTATTCAAAGGGACTGGCATCCACGAGCGAACTCGAAACGGCTCAGGCGAATTATGACGGGACTATCGCTCAGATTAACAGCATAAGGGCGCAGATAAACCAGCAGAGGGCTTCACTCTCGGCAGTCGAATACGATATTTCGAAGACCACGATTAACTCTCCGATGTCGGGTACAGTAACGCAGTTGAACAATGAACTCGGTGAAAAGGTGCTCGGAACGAGTTTCAACATCGGTTCGCAGATAATGACGATATCGGATTTATCGAAGATGGAATGCCAGGTCGAGGTTGGCGAGACTGACGTAACTTACATTAAATTAGGAGATACGGCGAGGATACAGATAGACGCGTTCACGGACAAGGTATTCACGGGCTATGTTTACGAGATCGCTAACACCGCAACTGCGAAGGGAACTGGCACGCAGGAAGAGGTCGTCAACTTTATAGTCAAGATAAGAATATTCAATGACGAAGGTTTCGATCTCAGGCCGGGAATGAGTTGCACAGTCGATATAGAGGTCAACAAGAAGGATAACGTGTTCGCGGTACCGATACAATCAGTGACCACAAGGGATGACGACTCGGCGTCATTCAAATTCAGCGATGACAAGGACAAGCCGGAGAATCTCGTAAACACGAAGGAAACCAAGTCGCAAAAAAAGATAAAGCCTAAAGAAATAGTATTTGTTGTCGAAAACGGGGCGGTCAAGAAGAAAGAGGTGAAGACGGGAATAAGCGACGATTCGTACATAGAAATCATCGAGGGGCTCGCGGAGAACGATGAAGTTGTAAAGGGTTCGTTCAAGGCTATTAACAAGGACCTTGATGAAGGTACTAAGGTTAAGGTCGATAATGCAAAGAAGAAAAATAAACCCGATGGCGAATAACTTCGGAGAATTGAAATCAAACAGATGAAACTCATTCAGATAAGAAATATCACCAGAGTATATGACATGGGTGAAGAGAAACTTTACGCGTTAAGGGGCGTGGATCTTGACATCGAAAAAAACGAATACATAGCGATAATGGGTCCTTCGGGTTCGGGCAAATCCACCTTAATGAACATAATCGGATGTCTGGACACCCCGACATCAGGAGATTACATACTGAACGGAAAGGACGTGCACGAGATGGACGACGACGAACTCGCGACTATAAGGAACAAGGAAATTGGTTTTGTATTTCAGACTTTCAACCTGCTGCCGAGGAGCGATTCACTTCACAACGTTGAACTGCCTTTGATTTATTCAGGAGTTTCGAGGGCGGAACGGATTAAACGCGCCGAAGACGCTCTGACAAACGTCGGTTTAGCGGACAGAATGAAACACAAGCCGAATGAACTTTCCGGAGGACAGAGACAAAGAGTCTCAGTCGCAAGGGCACTCGTGAACAATCCATCCCTAATTCTCGCTGACGAACCGACGGGAAATCTCGACACGAAAACGGGCGAAGAAATAATGGGGCTTTTCAGGGAATTAAACGAGAAGGGAAACACGATAATAATCGTAACGCACGAAGAGGACATAGCAAAGCACGCTAACAGAATCGTAAAGATACGTGACGGCATGATAGAATCAGACAGCGGAATCAAACAATGACAGAAGACTGATGAATTTTTTTCTCGAAATAAAGGAAAATATTGTAATTTCATACAAGGCGATTATTGCGCACAAGATGCGGTCGTTTCTCGCCACGCTGGGGATTGTTATAGGTATAACAGCGGTAACGCTGATGCAGACGGCCATCGAAGGAATCAACAGGGCATTTGAAAGCAGCATCGCGTCAGTCGGCGCAGATGTTCTATACGTGCAGAAATTCGAGTGGTTCGGCGCGCAGGATTTTGAATTCTACAGGAACAGAAAAGATCTTACGATGCAGCACTATGAGTACCTAAAGAGGAATTCTCAAACGGCAGAATCCATGTGTCCTTCGGTAGGATCCGCGAAGACGGTCAAATACGGGAGTCTGGACCTTGAGGGTGTTTTTATTATTGGAACGACGGATGAGTATCAAAAGACTTTAGGCGTGAATATGGAGGACGGTCGATTTTTTACTGCGAAGGAATCCGAAGGCGGAAATCCGGTTTGCCTGATTGGAACGGATGTGAAGAACGCTTTTTTTGAGAATGTAAATCCTATAGGAAAGGACATAAAGATAGGGTCTTATTCATTCAGAATAATCGGAGTAATGGAGAAACAGGGAAGCATGCTTGGATTATTCAGTCTCGACAACAGGGTAATCATACCGATACACAGGTTCTTTAAATTATACGGTACAAGAAGATCGCTTTCCATTAACGTAAAGGCGGGCGACGTCAAAAATCTGGAGGAGACGAAAGAAGAAATCACCTCAATCATGCGGAAGACGCGAAAGGTACCTCCTGGCAAGCAGAACGATTTTGGAGTGAATCAGCAGTCGGCTTTCAGGGATACGTATGATCAGTTAACCTCTCTTATAAAAATAATCGGTTTGCTGATAACTTCCTTATCGCTGATAGTAGGTTCCGTCGGCATCGCGAATATAATGTTCGTTTCAGTGAAGGAGCGGACGAAGGAAATCGGCATAAGGAAAGCGATAGGAGCGAAGCGGCGAACGATACTGATGCAGTTTCTCGTCGAGTCTGTTGTAATATGCCTGCTCGGAGGAGTCGTGGGTTTAGGGATAGCATTTCCGATAAGCCTGATAATCGACGCATTTGTCCTTCCCACGGCAATGCCTTTATGGGTAGTGGTTCTGGGAATATTTATTTCGCTAATGTTCGGCGTTCTTTCGGGATTTTTCCCCGCATACAACGCGGCTAAAATGGACCCTGTAGATTCATTAAGATATGAATAATTAAATTACAAGAAGTTGGTAATTGGTGAAACAATAAAATTATCTGTAAACACGATACGCGAGAACAAACTACGCGCGATTCTTACGCTCGCGGGCATAACGATAGGAGTATTTTCGATTATCGCGATAATGACGCTTCTCGACGCGCTTCAGGCGGGTATAGAAGGCGGCTTGAGCCAGTTGGGCAGCAATTCGTTTCAGGTTCAGAAATTTCCCGCAATGAATTTCGGTGACCCGCACAGCCAGGCAAAGTACAGGAACCGTCAGGATATAACATACGAGCAGGGTTTGCGGCTGATAGAAAAAGCGACACTTCCGAAATACGTTTCGCTGGAATACTGGAAAGGCGGAAAGACATTCAAGTACGGACAGGAAGCGACTAATCCTAACATGCAGTTATGCGGCGGGCAGCCGGGTTTTCTTCCGTGCAACACATACACGATTAAATCCGGCAGGATGTTCACGGATAACGAAATAAGTTCAAGCGCCAATGTAACAGTAATTGGGATGGAGGTAGTGAACAAGTTATTTCCAAAACTTGACCCGATCGGTAAAAAAATCATACTTGACAAGAACGAGTTCACGGTAATAGGAATACTTGAAGCGAAGGGGGAAAGTTTCGGTCAGAGCCAGGACGGTTTCGCGATAATACCGATAACGAGGATGATAGAGATATACGGCAGCACGAAGTATTCGCTGAACATAGCGATTCAGGCGCCGTCAAAAGCAGCATACGACGATACGGTCGAGCAGGTAATAAGCATAATGAGAATCGTGCGGCACGACAAGCCCGGTGAGGATAACAGTTTTGAAATTTTCTCGAACGAATCTTTAATAAATTCCGTAAACAGTTTCACGAAGTATTTCAAATACGGCGCTGGGTTTATTTCTTTCATCGCTCTTCTCGCTGCGGGAATCGGCATTATGAATATAATGCTTGTATCGGTTACAGAGAGAACGCGTGAGATAGGAATACGAAAAGCCATAGGAGCGAAGAGCAGCAACATACTGACGCAGTTCCTCGTTGAAGCAATAATACTCTGCCAGATTGGCGGAGTAGCGGGAATACTGCTCGGCGTTACGGCGGGAAATCTGCTCGGGATTTATCTGAAATCGCAAGTCGTTGTTCCTATAGACTGGGTTATAATCGGTATAGTGATTTGCACGATAGTAGGCGTCGTGTTCGGAGTATATCCGGCGTACAAAGCGGCGAAACTAAATCCTATCGACGCTTTGAGATACGAGTAAGGTAAGATTCGTTCACGAACCTTATCAAACGAATTAGTTCAGGTTCCTGAACGTCAACTGTGTTCAGGTTTTTTACCGCTTTTGGAATCTTGCTCATTGTTTCATACATTCCTCTTTCGAAGCCCGAATAGCAATAACTTCCGAGAACCTGCATCAGCCTAAGCAATGCAAAGTAATCAAAACCGTCGACGAACTTTTCATCGTTATCGTGAAGTTTTTTATTCGATTTCAAATAATAATAATGAACGAGTTCTTTCCTTTCGGAAGGCGTGACGTCAATGCTTCCCGAATAGAGAAAAGATGCAAGGTCATACTGAGGCGGACCGATTCTGCCCGACTGATAATCAAGATAATACAGGCTGTGTCTGTTCTTCACAATATTGCGCGGCTGAAAATCCCTGTACATAAAGAAATTATTTCTGCCGAGTATTTTTGGAGATATTATTTCGGATATTTTTCTTTCCGAAATATCAAATTCAGCGTTCAGGAATTTTGACACAAAATATTTATAAAACCGTTTTATATCGAACAGAATCTGGCTTTTGTCAAAATATTTCGTCTCGTAACAATACCTCAGGTCTATTAGATCCCTGCCGTAGTACTGGAAGTCAATAAGGTCTCTCAACGCCATACGATAAAGCCTCAAAAGGTATTTCCTTCGGGGACCCGTTCTTATGTAATCAAACAGCGTATTTCTGCCAGCGTTAGAAATGAAATAAAGATCGTATCCTTTTTCAACGTGCAGGATTTCGGGAATCTTCAGGTTGACCCGTGAAAAGGCTTTCGTGAATTCAAGAAAAGCCCTGTTCTCTTTAAGATTCCTGTTGTATATGCCTATTACCTGTTTTCCGGGCGAACTGATTCTAAGTATAAGTTTTTCCGAAACGCCGCGCTTAAGTTCCTCAACGCGAGACGGAATTTCTTTAAATCTCTTTTCGTAAGTATCTACTATGTGCTGTCTAATTTTTTCCAATTCAGTTTAATAAATTATTGAGAGCGTCGATAAGTTTTTCGTATCGGAATTTATATCCCGTTTTAAGAATCTTTTCGGGATGCATCCGCTGACTGGCAAGCAGGTATTTACCGAATTCTCCTGTAATGATTCCGAGAGCGAACTTCGGTACGGCGAAGAACGCAGGGCGCCGCATTATTTTTCCTGTGAGTTTGCTGAAATCCCTGTTCGTAGAGGGATTTGGCGATGATATATTTACGGGACCCGATATTGAAGCGTTATCGAGAGCAAATGAAATTATTCCTGTTACATCATCGATGTGAATCCACGGCATCCACTGCCGTCCGTTTCCGAGTTTGCCGCCGGCAAACAACCTGAATGGAAAAATAAGTTCTTTTAAAGCTCCCTCGTATTTGTCCAGCACGATACCGATTCTAATACATACGGTACGGACATTCAAATCACGAGCGCGGAATGCGGCTTTTTCCCAGTCCGAACACAAATCAGCCAGGAAGTCACTTCCTGCTCCTGATTCTTCGTTCAGAATCTCATCCGCGCGGTCCCCGTAGTAGCCTGACGCGGATGTGCTTATGAAAACCGAAGGTTTTGAAGAACATTTTTCAATCGCACTGACAATCATTTCCGTAGTTCCGATTCTGCTGTCATAAATTTCCTTTTTATATTCGCTGTTCCATCTTTTTCCCGCTATGGAAGCGCCGGAGAAATTAATCACCGCGGCTGAACCGTTTATTGCACTCGTGTAAGATTCGAGGGTTTCGTCGATTACAGCCTTTTTAATCCCGGAATGGAACGTGTCTTTTCCCGCAGTGTTTCTGGACGCGACTACAAAATCGTATTTTGAATTAAGTTCGCTTATAAGTCTCCTTCCCAAAAATCCCGACCCGCCGAAAACCGTAATGCTATCCATAAATTAAAAAATTATTATCCTTTTTGTTTACATTTATAATTTAATATATATTATATATTATTTTAATTCATTATATAAAATAAAATACGGATATCAGTTATCTTGAAGCGTCATATTACTACTGTGAGAACATAGCGAAGAGCAATTATGAGAATTTTCCGGTGGCATCGTTTTTAATTCCGGCGCCGAAGCGCAAGTACATGTATAGTGTCTACGCGTTCGCCAGAACTGCGGACAACATAGCGGATTCAAAATACCTGAAGCCGCAGGATAAGATTGAGAAACTGGATGAGATGGGTGAAATGGTATCGGAATTTGATGAAGCCAGAGTAAAGAATGACATGCATTTCAGGAATATATTCACTGCGCTGACGGATACTATAAGCGCATTATCGCTGAGCAAACAGGACTTTTATGATTTGCTGAGGGCATTCAGACAGGACGCCGTTAAAAGCAGTTATGAGAGGTTTGAAGATATTCTCGAATATTCGAAGTATTCGGCGAATCCAGTAGGGAGGCTTGTCCTGCAGATTTTCGGGTACGAAAGAGAGAGATACGGGGAACTGTACAAAATGTCCGACGATATTTGCACCGCTTTGCAACTCGCGAATTTCTGGCAGGACGTCTCGAGAGATATGAGAATGAACAGGGTCTATATCCCCGAAGATTTAATGAAAAAATACAATTACACGAAGGATCAATTATTTGAGAGTGTTGAGAACGATAATTTCAAGAAACTGATGTCGCATCTTGTAGATGAAACGGAAGCATTGTTCAAATCGGGTAAGGCGCTTCCTTCGCATCTCAAAGGAAGATTAAAATATGAACTAAGAGCAATAATAAACGGCGGGATGTCAGTACTAAAAATGATACGTAAGGAAAAATACAAGGTTCTTTCAAGGAGGGTTAAGATTAAACCGGCGCGGAAACTTCTTATACTTATAAAATCGCTTTTTTATGTCTGAAGAAAAAGAGAACATCAGGACGCTTGACGTGATGAGGAAAAGCAAGACCAACTTCTTTTATTCATCGCTTTTTCTTCCGAAACACAAGCAGGAAGGGCTTCGCACGATATATGCTTTCTGCAGGAGGACAGACGATATAGTGGATGATGAAGGCAGAGATGCTGATACAAAAAGGCTTGAACTGAAGAACTGGGAAAATAAACTACGCTCGGCTCTGACCGGGGAAGGCGGCGACGATTTTTTCCGGGATTTTAAAAAACAGATTGACAGGTTCAACATACCCGTTCAGCCTTTTTTCGAACTTATAAAGGGGATGGAGACGGACATTGAAAAGAAAGAATATGAAAGTTTCGAAGAACTTTACAAATATTGTTACTACGCTGCGTCTACAGTCGGAATGATGAGCATTTCGATTTTCGGTTACAGGCACGACAGCGCTAAAAAATACGCGGAGAATTTAGGAGTTGCATTGCAACTGACGAATATTATCAGGGATGTTGACAGGGATTTCGATTCGGGCAGATTATACATTCCGCTGGAAGATATGATGCGTTTCGGTTACTCGAAAGATGATTTGAGTAATAAAGTTTACAATGATAATTTCAAGAACATGATGGAGTATCAGTATGAGAGAGCGAAAAAATATTATAAGCACGCTGACGAGTATCTTCACAAGGATGACAGGCGGAACATGGTACCGGCAACAATAATGCAGAGAATTTATCTCGCGATGCTAGAGAAGATACGTGATGAAGGATTCAATGTATTCGGAAGGAAAATCGGCATCGCAAAACGGAAAAAAATACTGATAGCATTAAACGTATATTTTAAAAACAAATTATTCGGCTGATATGGGCGGGAAAAGCGTTACGGTAATAGGAGGAGGAATAGCAGGAATGTCAACAGCCGTATTCCTGTTCAGAGAAGGATTTGACGTCACGGTTCTCGAAGCGACTCACAAAATCGGAGGACGCGCGTACAGTTTTCATGACGAGGAGACGGGAATAACGTTCGACAACGGACAGCATATATTAGCGGGATGGTACGACAACACATTCGAATTCTTTTCGGCGATAGGCAAGAGACCAAAATTAAGGGCGAATCCTAATCTTGAAGTTTACTTCAGGGAGCCGGGTGGTGGGCATTACGAGTTCAAAGCGAGGGGAGACAATCCGTTCATCGCGGTGGCAAAAGGATTTCTTGATTATCATCCTTTAACGCTGAAAGACAAATATCATCTGCTTTCTTTAAGAGAATTAATCGAACTTGATATCGCGGAAAGGCTGCTGAAGGGAAGGAATCTGGACTGGCTTCTCGAGCACCTCAAGCAGACGGACAACCTGAAAAAGTATTTCTGGGAACCGTTTGTTTACGCGGTTTTCAACACATCGCCTAAATACGTGGACGCGTCGATATTTCTTAACGTGCTGGTAAAGGCGTTCGAGAAATACGGGAATCTGTCACTAATAATTCCCGATGAAACGCTTGAAAGCCTGTTCATTGAACCTTTTCTGCAGTACGCTGAAAAAAGACTTACGATAAGAACGAGTAAAAAAGCAGGGAGGTTTGTTATAAATGAAAAAACAATAACGGAACTTGAAATTGAAAACGGAGAAAAGATTGTATCGGATATTTATGTGAGCGCCGTTCCGTTTCATAATTTTCCCGATTTGTTTTCCGAAAAAGATTATGAAGGGAATTTCAACACTCCGCTGCAGTTTGAACCCGCGTCGATAGTGTCGGTTTTCGTCGTGCCAGAGAAAATGCCTGAAGGTTTTAACGATAGATTTTATCACGGAATGATAGGACTTATTGATACAAAGTCGCACTGGCTGTTTTTTAAGAAAGATTACATCTGCGCGGTAATCAGCGCGCCCGAGTATTCAGTCGATGGATATGACAAGTTCGGAAACGAAGATATCTGTGATATTGTTGTATCGGAAATAAGAGAATCATTTCCTGAGTTCAGAGACGTTAAATTCAAGCGCGTGAAATATTTCAAGGAAAAGAGGGCGACTTTTCTGCCGACCGTGGAAAGCGGTCTCAACAGACCTGATACCGAATGCAGGATTGAGAATCTGTTCATTGCGGGAGACTGGACAAATACAGGGCTTCCGGCAACTATTGAAAGCGCCGTTACAAGCGGGAAAAAATGCGCCGAACACATAAAAAGAAAATTTGAATCATACGAATAAAATATCGTCGCTCGGAATATGTATAGGCGCATCGACCGTATCTTTTGTAACGACGGAGATAAAAGAAGGAATACCTGTCGTTATTTCCTCCGAATCAATTCAGCACGAAGGCAACCCCAAGAAACTGCTTTCCGAATATTTCAAGAATTACGGAAGCATAGATATATCCGTAGTCGCTACGGGCAGGAAGTTCAGAAATATTCTTAACGTAAAAAGCATTTCCGAGCCAGAAGCGCTGGAAACAGCGCTGGGATTTCTGGGATATAAAGGCTCAAAGTACGCGGTAGCGAGCATGGGCGCGGAAAGTTTTATGGTATACTGCATAAATGCGACAGGAAGCATAGAGAACGTGCTGACAGGAAATAAATGCGCGTCGGGAACCGGCGAATTTTTTCTTCAGCAGATAAGCAGGATGGACCTCAATGTCGATGAAGCGGTAGAGTTATCCGGTACATCGGAGCCTTATTCTGTTTCAGGAAGATGCAGTGTCTTCTGCAAAAGCGACTGCACGCACGCGCTTAACAAGGGCATACCGAAATCGAAGGTTGTTTCAGGTTTGAGCAAGATGCTCGCCGATAAGGCAATTGAATTGCTTTCCAAGCAGAGAAATTCGAAAATCGTTCTGATCGGCGGGGTTTCTAAGAACGATTCTGTCGTTAAATTCATTAAGAATAAATATCCGGATACGGTAATTCCCGAGCACTCTTCGCAAATAGAGGCGCTTGGAGCATCGCTTGAAGGTCTGAATTCCCGCTATGAGATTAACGTTAACGAATTGTTCAGGGAACATAAACATCAGTTCGCACATATGGAGCCTCTTTACAGCGAAAAGGCAAAGGTGAGTTTCAAAAACATGAGCAGGGAAGTTGCGGAAAACGGTGATGAGTGCATAATCGGATTGGATGTCGGTTCAACGACAACGAAGGCTGTAATAATGCGGGTAGCGGACAATTCGATAATCGGGTCGGTATATTTACGCACGAACGGAAATCCTGTCGAGGCGTCAGTCAACTGTTATAAAAAACTTAAGGAGCAGATATTAGCGGATATAAAAATAACGGGATTAGGCGTTACAGGTTCAGGCAGATTGATAGCATCTTTACACGCGCTTACAGAGGGAGATGTGAATGAAATTATCGCACACGCAGTCGCAGCGGCATATTTTGACAGGGATGTAGATACGATATTCGAAATCGGCGGACAGGACGCAAAATACACGCATCTTACGAACGGGGTGGCAAGCGATTACGCGATGAACGAGGCTTGTTCGGCGGGAACGGGTTCGTTTTTAGAAGAAGCGGCGCGTGAATCATTAAATATAAAGTACACTGAAATCGGGGACATAGCATTAAGGTCGTCTAATCCGATAAATTTTAACGATCAATGCGCGGCTTTTATATCGAGCGATATAAAGAACGCGGGGCACGAAGGCGCCAGAGTGGACGATATCGTGGCGGGTCTGGTTTATTCAATATGTTTAAATTACGTCAACCGCGTGAAAGGTAACAGGCCTGTCGGGAACAAAGTCTTCATGCAGGGCGGTGTATGCTACAATAAGGCCGTGCCTTACGCTATGTCTCTCTTGACGGGGAAGGAAATCATCGTTCCGCCGGAGCCCGGTCTGATGGGCGCGTTCGGGGTAGCGCTTGAGATAAAGAACAGGATAGAACTCGGATTATACAAGAAGAAAAGGTTTGAACTCGATGAATTGATTAACCGTGAATTCAGTTATTCGAAGTCCTTCACGTGTCAGGGCGGAAAAGAAAAATGCGACCTGAAATGTTCCATATCGATGATAGAAGTCGAAGGTAAAAAGTATCCATTCGGGGGCGCCTGCAACAAGTACTACAATGAAAGGCACAACATATCTGCGGATGCAGAAAAGAATGATTATGTGAAGATCAGACAGAATTTAGTTTTTAACAAATACATATCGGCAAGCAAGAGGGGAAATGCCAGAATAGGCATTTCACGAAGCCTACTAACAAACAGTTTATATCCTTTATACAGCAACTTTTTCTCGGGACTGGGATTTGAGGTCGTGCTTTCGGACGAAATTGACAGAGAGGGCTCGGACAAGATTCGCAGTTCATACTGTTATCCTGTCGAGGTGTCTCACGGATTCTTCCAGAACCTGCTCAAGAAAGACATCGATTATATATTTCTGCCTCATATAACTGAGATGGAGGGCAGAGAGGATTACAAATACAACAGGATGTGTGTATTTGTACAGGGTGAGACATATTTCCTACAGTCAACGTTCAGGGATGATATCGAGTCCGCGAACAATAAGATAAAGATTGTATCGCCCGTTCTCGACTTTTCACGAGGCGCGGAAGACACAAGGAAACAATTCATAAAAATCGGGAAACTGCTTGACCGAAACGCGGACGATTCCATAAGAGCGTTTGAAAAGGCGAACTCGGAGTTTCTGGAGATGCAAAAGGAATTCAAGGCAATCGGAAGAAAATTCATAAAGGAACTCGAGAGCGACAGGGAGCAAACAGCATTCGTATTATTCGGCAGGCCTTATAACGCGTTCGCGAGGGAAATCAACCTCAACATACCGCATAAGATTGCTTCTAGGGGATATAAAATCATTCCGTACGATTTTCTGGATTACGAGGACCAGTATTCTTACGATAACATGTACTGGTACAGCGGAAACGAGATTTTATCGGCGGCAAGATACGTGAAGGAGCATCCGCAGTTATACGGCATCTTCATTACGAATTTTTCCTGCGGACCCGACTCGTTTGTTATTCCTTATTTCAGAAAAATAATGGACTCGAAGCCGTCTCTAACACTGGAACTTGACAGTCATTCCGCCGACGTAGGAGTTGAAACGAGAATCGAAGCGGCGATAGACATAATAAAAAACTACATCTCGTTAAGCGGTGGAAAGCGAGACGAAGAAAAAATACAGAAGGACATACTAAGGGTAATAAACCGTGGGGATAAACTTTATGTCCGCGACCACTACGGAAAAGAGTATTCTATCAGGAACAACGATGTCGAAGTGCTTGTTCCGTCGATGGGGAAGTTCAGCACGGATGCTTTTTCCGCTGTATTCCGCTCGCTCGGAATAAACAGCAAGCCCATGCCCGTTCCGACATTTGAGACTTTAAAGCACGGCAGGGGAGTCGCTACCTGCAAAGAATGCCTTCCGTTTCTGATAACAACGGGGTCGCTGCTGGAATATCTCTCGAGCATGCGGTCAAGAAATACAAAGACATTATTCTTCATGCCCCACGGCTACGGTCCGTGCAGGCAAGGGCAGTATCACGTAAGACTCAAGGACATACTTAATACTTCCGGTATAACCAACGCCGGGGTGATATCGATGGATGACGAATCATCATTCTCGGATTTCGGAAACGAATTTTTCATGAAACAGTGGCTTGGACTTGTGATAGCGGATACAATTCACGACATTGAAAACGCGCTCGAGGTACTGGCAGTGGAAAAGGAGAGCGGTAAAGATTTATTGAACACGGAATGGAAGAAAATTATTAATGAAATTGAAAGGGGGGATTTCAAGAGTGTTTTTTCTCAGATTGAATTATCCGCTCTTGAACTTAAGAAAATAAAACTCAAAACCCCGTTCGAAGAAGCGATGGTTATTTCGCTCACGGGCGAGATATACGTCAGGCGGGAGGAATATTCCCGGCTTGACCTGATAAAGATACTGAATGAGAACGGATTTATCATCAGGACCGCGCCGATTACTGAGTACGTTTATTACACGAACTACCTTCAGAAGCGGAACATAGTCAAGGACTTAGGGATTAAAGATAAACTTGGACTTTTCCTAAAGGAAAGAATTCAGATTAGATTAGAGCGCAAAGTAAAAAAAATATTGTCGAAGTCAGGACTTTGCGAAGAAAGCATGATTAACATTGCGAAGACGATGGAATACGGCAGGGAATTGATATCCGAAAAACTGATAGGAGAGAGCATACTTACAGTCGGTCTTGCGCTTAGGGAAATCCTCGACGACGCCTGCGGCATAATCACAATCGGACCGTTCAACTGCATACCGAGCAGGTTCGCAGAAGGCATACTGAACAAGGAGATGACGCTTGACGGGAAGTACAGGTTCGGAAGGCTTCACAGGAACGGATATCCACAGACGCTTACGAATCTGCCGTATCTTCACATTGAAACAGACGGAAACGTATTCCCGCAAATAACGCAATCCAAGATTGAAATATTCATGATGCAGTCGAAGAAACTGCACGAAGAGATGATGAAAGTCAGGAAATCCCGTTGAACTTTTTGCTGTTGTAATATTCTTTTGCTAAAGCGAAATCTGCGACCAGACTCAAGAAGTTATTCAGGCAATCCTGAGACATACCGAGAAATTTGTCAGTGAATTCCTTTTCACCCTCCAGACCTTCGATGTAAACCGTTATTTTATTCTTCAGGCTAAGCAGCGTAGAAGAGAATTCCGATTTAAGGTTATCGTTTATCAATTCCGAATTCCGCACGTCCGAAAGAACGGCGGCAAGTCCGTAAAGGTATTTAGAGTCAAAAAGTATATCCTGAAATTCACTTTTCCGATTATTCTTTTCCGAAATGTCTATAAAAAGGGAAAGTTCAAAAATATTTTTAATCTTTCCCTTCGAAAAATCGCTTATTTCCAGCGTAAGATTATTTGTCTCATCCGAGAACATTATTCGTTCTTGCCGTGGCAGTTTTTATATTTCTTTCCGCTGCCGCAGGGGCAGGGTTCATTTCTTCCGACTTTCTTGCCGACCTTAACCGGCTGATGTTTCCCTGTTCTTGCGGCTTCGTTCTCGACGGGCTCAAGGTTTCCGGAATATCCCATTCCGTCGGAAGCGTCGTGCTGCGCCTGAAGGCGGGATGTATTGACGCTCTTTGGTCCGCGGATTTCCGCGGCTTCGTCGGGTGTCTGCGTGGTGAATTTAAAGATGAAGTTAATCGTATCGACCGCTATACCGTCAAGCATCGCTTCGAACAGTTTGAATCCGTCCATCTTGTACTCGATGAGCGGGTCCTTCTGTCCGTAAGCCCTGAAATTAATACCTTCCTTCAGATCATCCATTTCGCGCAGGTGCTCTTTCCATTTTTCATCTATAATGCTCAGCATCGCGAATCTCTCTATTTTGCCCATAAGGTCAGAGCCGTACCGTTCTTCTTTGCGTTTGTAGAAGGCACGGGCTTCGTTGAGTATAAGTTCTTTCAGGCCAGTCTCGCCAAGGTCCTGATACTTCTGCGGAGTCAAACCGATCCTGACGAGGAATGTTCTCTGGACTTCTTCGTTGAGTCCTTCAAAATCCGAATCGGGTTTATACTTTTCAATAATTTTATCGATGTTCTTATCGACCATTTCGAAAAGTTCGTCTTTCAGTCTCTCGCCCATCAGCGCCTGTCTGCGTCTTTCGTAAATAACCTCTCTCTGCTGGTTCATCACGTTGTCATATTCGAGAAGTCTTTTACGTATGGCGAAGTTATTTTCTTCCACCTTTTTCTGCGCGCGTTCGACAGAGTTTGTTATCATCTTGTGCTCGATCGCCTGACCGTCTTCCACACCGAGCCGCTGCATAACGCTTGCAATTCTTTCGCTTCCGAAGAGTCTCATAAGGTCGTCTTCGAGGGAAAGGAAGAATTTTGAAGAGCCCGGGTCGCCCTGGCGTCCTGCGCGTCCTCTCAACTGGCGGTCAATACGTCTCGACTCGTGTCTTTCGGTTCCCATTATGTGGAGACCGCCCGCATCAGGAACACCGGGACCGAGTTTGATGTCGGTACCGCGTCCTGCCATGTTAGTTGCAATTGTTATTGCACCCGGAAGACCCGCGTTAGCGACGATCTGCGCTTCGCGCTGATGTTGTTTCGCGTTAAGGACTTCGTGAGGAATGCCGCGCCTTTTAAGGAGCCTCGAAATCGTTTCAGAGACTTCAACGCTGGTCGTACCGACAAGCACGGGGCGTTTCATTTTTCTCATCAAATCGATTTCGTCGATTACGGCGTTATATTTTTCACGTTTCGTTCTGTAAACAAAATCGTTCATGTCGTCTCTGACGCAGGGGACGTTCGTTGGAATAACCACCACGTCGAGTTTATAAATTTCGAAGAACTCCGTCGCTTCAGTTTCGGCTGTACCCGTCATACCCGCGAGTTTCTTGTACAGTCTGAAATAATTCTGCAGAGTAATTGTAGCAAGCGTTTGAGTGTCCTTCTCGACCTTCACGCCTTCTTTAGCCTCTATGGCCTGATGGAGACCTTCGGAATAGCGTCTGCCGGCAAGAATACGTCCAGTAAACTCATCGACTATCATAATCTTGTCGTCCTGCACGACATACTCGACGTCTTTCTCGTACAATCCGTAAGCCTTGAGCAATTGCTCGACGATATGGAGCCTGTCGCTTCTCTCGGCGTAAATTTTATATAATTCCTCGCGTCTAATTTCTTTTTCGTCGAGGTTCAGAGAAGCGTCGTTTTCGAGATGAGCAACTTCGCTTCCGAGGTCGGGAAGAGTAAAGAAGTCTCTTTCCTGAGCCGAAGGCGCCAGGTATTCGCGTCCTTTTTCAGTAAGGTCAGTTATATGTGATTTCTCATCAATCACGAAATAAAGTTCATCGTCAACGACGTGCATTTCTCTCGCTTTATCCCTGTTATAGAAAGTTTCCGTATCCTGCATAAGTTTTTTATTACGCGGGTCGGCGAGAAGTTTCTGAATCCTTTTATGTTTAGGCAGCCCGTGATATGCGCGCAGCAGCAGGAGTCCCGCTTTCTCGAGCATATCGTTCGGGGGATTATCGTTTTCGAGAATTCGTTCAGCCTCGGCAGTAATTGAGTTAATCAGCGATTTCTGTGCATCAACGAGGCGTTTTATTCTCGTGTTCATTTCATTGAACTTGTGAGTCGGCGCTTCGACAGGACCCGATATAATAAGAGGCGTTCTCGCTTCGTCAATTAAAACGGAGTCAACTTCGTCAACAATCGCGTAAAAATGCTCGCGCTGAACGAGGTGCTCTCTGTCAACAACCATATTGTCTCTCAGATAATCGAAACCGAATTCGTTATTAGTTCCGTAAGTAATGTCGCTGTTATACATCTTCCGTCTGATCTCGGAGTCCATGTCATTTAGAATGACGCCGACTGTCATACCGTGGAATTTGAAAATCTCGCCCATCCATTCGCTGTCGCGTTTCGCTAGGTAATCGTTAACCGTAACGAGGTGGACTCCTTTTTCGGCGAGCGCGTTTAAGAACAGAGGCAGAGTAGCCACGAGGGT
>CALGII010000221.1 GCA_937915485.1 uncultured Ignavibacteriota bacterium
AAAGAGCCGATGAACAAACTTACATCGATAAATCAATTATCCTTTTTCAAGCACGGTGGATACTGGCAGTGCATGGATACATACAGGGATTACCTAATGCTGAACAAGCAGTGGGAAGAGAATCCATTATGGAAGGTATGGGAATAACTAAAGGATTCGGGGTATATGCGGGTAAACGGGTCTTAATAACGGGCGCGACGGGATTCAAGGGCACGTGGCTGACGGAAATATTAAGGACGCTTAACGCTGAAGTAACGGGATTCGGTTTGAAGCCCGACACTAATCCGAGTCTTTACGAAATCTTCGAAAACGGCAAAGAAGGCAGGATAATTATACGGGACATACTTGAAAAGGGTTTTGCGGAGAAAATCATAGAGGAATCGGAACCTGAAATTATTTTTCATCTGGCATCACAGCCTCTTGTATCGGTATCGTACAAAGAGCCCGCCGAGACTTTCAGAACGAATATATTCGGGCTCATAAATCTCTACGAGGCGGTAAGGTCGTCCGGAAAGGTAAAGAAATTAGTAATAATCACGAGCGACAAGTGTTACGATACGGAACGCGGGATAAGATCTTTCAAAGAGGAAGACCCGATGGGCGGGCTTGATCCTTACAGTGCAAGCAAGGGCTGCGCTGAAGTCATAACGAAATCGTATTTCAAATCCTTTCTGGAAAATGAAGGAATATCACTGGTGACAGCAAGAGCGGGCAACATAATAGGCGGCGGAGACTGGTCGAAGGACAGATTGATACCCGACATAGTGAGAGCGGTTACAGAAAACAGGAGGATAGTTTTAAGAAATCCGAACTCAGTCAGACCGTGGCAGCACGTATTCGACGCTCTTTTTGGATACCTAACAATAGGCGGAAAACTGCTAACCGGAGAACTATCCGGTTATAATTCGTACAATTTCGGTCCAATGGGGGCGGAAGAGTTCACAGTATCTGAAGTAGCGGGAATACTCGCCGAAAAATTCGACATTGGTCGTGACGAGATAACTTACGTTAATCCGGAATTTCGTGAGACAGAGTATTTAAGGCTTGATTCCACGAAAGTACACATAGAAGCGGGTTGGAGGAGCATATGGAGCACGAATGAGAGCATAGAGAAGACTTCGGAGTGGTACAAAGAATATTACAGATGCAGAGACAGAGCCAAGGAGATAAGCGAGATACAATTAAGTACGTATTTAAAAGATTTAACGAAGAGATACAATTAGTAACAATATTAAGCAGAAATTGGTAAAAATAAATCAATATATTTGAACTTATTGTGAAAACAAGGGATATAAAATTGGAAAAACTGAAAAGGTTTTATCAGTACTGGAAAAATATTTGAGGATAATTGTGGATGTCATCTGATAATTGCATAAGGGTCGTATACATAATGGATGAGACTCCTTCATACGAGTTGTATAAGAATTCAGGCAGACCAATGGTAAACTGGGAGGTCGGCGAAGGGAAATGGATCGGGATATGGGGATACGACTGGGGAAACGTGTTAGGTGAGTACGTGGTGAAGAACGACACTGATTTCAGTTTTGAAGTAAGACAGCCTGATTTCAGAGCAAACGAAGTATACGAGCACAGATTCGGCGAAAGAATATCGCACAGGTTATATCCCGCCCAATACGACGCTGCAAGCAAGAATGTAGTATCCGAAAGTCTAATTGAAGATTTAATCGACAAAGGGAAGAGGAATACAATCATACACACGAGCATCGGGGGAAAGTTTTTATCAGGTATCACAGGCAGAATAAAGAAAGGAGTAAAGATCGGCAGTTTTCATGGTGAGATTATGCTGCCAATCGACAGTTTTTTCAGATTAAGGAAAAATGTTTTTAACTATGCAAGAAAGATTTCGGAACAGAGGGATTTCATAAAGACTATAAACGAATACGATGTAATAACTTATCAAAATGAAAGTGGTCTCAAGAAACTGAAGAAATACTATAAGGGAAGGGTAGAGCCGGCAACGATGGGAGTTGACTTCGAAAAGTTCAGGTTACTTGATAAAGCAGTGTGCAGGAAGGAATTGGGACTACCTCAGGATAAAAAGATATTATTAAGCGTAGGCAGAATAAACAGAAACAAGAGGCAGGCGGATCTAATCGAACTAATGAACAGGCTTGAACCCGATTACGATTTTGTTCTTGTCATAACCGGGCACGGATTTGAGGAAGAGGAGGAATCATTAAAGAAAGTATCGGGTACATTACTCGAGAAGGGAAAAATATTATTCACAGGATATATAAGGGGAGAGAAACTGGTTAAGTATTATAATTCCGCTGATGTTT
>CALGII010000222.1 GCA_937915485.1 uncultured Ignavibacteriota bacterium
TGGAGAAAAACTCCAATGTAATGGAGAAAAACTCCAATGTAATGGAGAAAAACTCTAATGTAATGAAACAAAATGCCATAAATATGGTTTTTAATTCCTTTTTGCGGTAAAATTCGGAAAGGATGAAGATTTGCTTGTTTTAGGTCAAGTTTTTAAGAAATTGCTTTAATTTAATTTTAAAAGAAATTTCATCATAATATAAATGAATAGATATTTTATCGTACTATTATTATTAATTTTTGGGTTCGTATTTATTTCCTCGTGCAGCGACCCGATTACTGGGCTTAAAAATAACGCTCCCCCGAATACATATCTTTCTGTATTCTCAATGCCGGGTGATACAATTGCGCCGGGGAAGACTGTAAAGAAAATTTCGTGGTGGGGCGACAGTCCGACGGGATTTGTAACGGGTTTTAATATATCTTTTGATTCATTGAACTGGTCATACACAACTCAAAATGACAGTACTTTTACTTTTACCATCAGCGGTCAGGATAGTCTCTTCAGGATGTGGGTCGCGGCTGTTGACGATAAAGGCGCTGTTGACCCGACCCCTGCTTCGAATCTCTATCCTGTCATAAACAGCGCTCCATCGATAGTATTTGATCCTGCTGTAACGATGCCGGATACAATTTTTCCCGTTGCAACTCTGAAATGGATTGGAAGCGACCCTGACGGAGATAACACTATTACCAGATACTGGTATTCGATAAACGATACCCTGAACTTCAGACCTTTATCTGGCAGCATAAACACGATGACATTAACGAAAGACAGCGGTCTTGTCGCGGGCAATACCTGCATTTATATGAAAGCGCAAGACAACGCACGGGCTTTCAGTAACATAGTTCGTTTACCAGAGGACAGTACTAAGTATTTTAAGGTTAGGAATGTATCTTCGAAAATATTACTCATTAAAGATATGCCAGTAAGTGAATTTGCTTTAGCGAACTCTTATTTCTTGTCTGTTATGGATACGATGCATTATGACGTTCTTGATATTAAATCAAATGGCGGAGCGCTTATACCTAAAGTTATAAATCCGATGTTCATTGAAACTCTTAAGTTATTTGATATAGTTATTTGGTCTTCAAACAAAAGTAGCGGGAGCTTATCAAGTGACGACCCTAATTTAAATCTTGCTCAGAATTCCCTTCCTTTTTATATAAATTCCGGAGGAAAGGTTTTTTGGACGTCGGGTTTTCCGAATATCCCGATTGTTCAGGGAGCATTGTTTAATTTTGCACCTATAGATAGTATCATTACAAAATGTTTTATACCTGTCATCCTCGGAAGTGATACAACTTTTCTATTAAAGAATAATCCATACCCAAATTTAATCATTAATACTAACAGTACAATTATATCCGGAACGAAAGGATTTTATCCGTCGCCAGGGGCGCAAGTAATTTACAGGGTCATGCCTCGAACAAACTGTATAAACGATACTATTACGGTCGGCATAAAGAATTCGATAAATAGCCCGAATCTTGTGTTTTTCCTTATGCCTATATATTTACTAAACAGAAACGTGAATTATTCTAGAGTGTTGATGAATCAAATAATGATAAACGAATTTGGTTATGGAACTTCAAATCAAAAACTGAGAAAAATAAAGTAATAAACAATTTATATTGATAATAAAAGTTTATAACAAGTGATATGAGAAAAATTTTACTGGTTTTACTGATTTTATTATCTGCCGCGCTGTCGAAAGCACAGACTCAGAACGGCTCGCTGTACGGAATTATAAAGGATTCGTCGGGAGGTGTGCTCGAAGGTGTTACGCTCAAGATTAAAGGTTCATACTTTGGCGCCGTGACGGACCTCGACGGGAAATATAATATCGAAAATATTCCCGACGGCTCATACACGTTGCAGGTTTCCTATATCGGCTTTAAGACGGTCGAATATACCAACGTAACGATAAAGGAAGGCGAGAAAAAACTGATGGATATCACGCTGAAGATAACTTCGTTTACGGTTGATCAGGAAATCGTAGTAATCGGAGAGAGACCTCTGCTGGATATTGAACAAACGTCGAGCGCGCACATTCTTTCGAGCGAAGAAGTTTCCAAGACTATCGTTACTGATATTAAAGACATCGTTACTCAGCAGGCTGGTATCGTCAAAGAGAATAATGAGATTTTTATTCGCGGCGGCAGGAGTTATGAAAACTCAATCCTCCTTGACGGCGTCTCGGTACAGGACCCTTTGTCAGGAACCGGTATTGGACTTCAATTATCTGCTAATTCGCTCGAAGAAGTTGAAGTAATCACGGGTGGTTATAATGCGGAGTTCGGACAGGCGACTAGCGGTGTTATCAATGCCCGCACGAAGGAAGGCAAGTGGGCGATGTACAATTTCTACCTGAACTATTCAAGAGATAATATCGGATTGAACAAGAACGAAGGCACGAGTTTCAATACTGACATAATTGAAATGAACCTCGGTGGTCCCGAACCGATTACAAAATATATACTTCCTAAATTAAAGATAAACGTACCGGGCGAAATTACTTTCTTTGGCAATTTTTATATGGGATTGTCTGACGGGTTTTATCTTAACAGGCTGAAACAGGAAGGCCGGTTCACCGGAATACAGAAAGCGAATCAGTTATATTCTTCCACTTTTGGCGGTACGCGTTTCGCGCCGAGGCAGGATAATAACTGGTACTGGCTCGGAAAACTGACGTGGAAGTTTACACCTCAAATGAAACTTTCGTATTCTTTCAATCAATCGATTTCGATAAACCAGAATTCAACATCACTTCAGAATAATCTCGAGTACGTCGAGCCGTCACCCGGTTATCAGTACAGTTTTCAGGACATCCTCGGAAATGCGAGCACTTATACTTCTCAATCTATGTTTCATACTCTTAGCTGGACGCATACAACTTCCGCAAGGTCGTATTATGAAGTCAAGTTAAGCCGTTTTTTCACGAACCTTCGTGTTGACGCAAACGGTTTGAACTGGGACCAGTACAAAGAGCCTCTTGATATAGTTAAGCCTCCTTTCCAGTATTATTATATTGACTCGACACACGTTGGAATTATTCCCGGAAACGGATTTTACGACGTCGGAAATCCTTATACCTGGCACGACCACCACGTAATTGAATATTCCGCTAAACTGAGTTTTACAAATGATTTTACACCGAAGAGCAAATTGAAAGCAGGGCTTGAGGCAAGTTATCAGGAAATGCAGTTGATAGACATTTACCAGCCGTGGATAAAACCGATGGGACTGAACAACGACGTTTACAAAGTGTATCCGTCATTCGGAGCTGCATACGTTCAGCATTCTTTGCAATTCAAAGGAATGATTCTGAATTACGGACTACGATTCGATTATTGGATGCCGGGTAAGTTCGTGGATGATGCAGTGAAAAATCCCTCGGTCGTTACTATACCCGACGAGTTGCGGAAACAGTATGAAGAAGATACTTATAATATCTTCGGCAGAAGATGGAAAGGCAGGTTGTCGCCAAGACTGGGTATTTCGCATCCGGTCTCTAACAACCAGACATTGTTCTTCTCTTACGGGCAATTTTCAAAGAGACCCAATCCGCAGTTCATTTATGCAAAATTGAATCCGCAATCAGCTCAATCAACATTCCAGAAATTCGGAAATCCGAACCTGAATCCGGAGACAACTGTGTCATACGAACTCGGCTTGAGAAATCAGTTTACTAATGACGATGTGTTGACGATAACGGCGTATTACAAGAATATTTATGATTACGTGGCTACGAGAAATATAATAATAAACAGCGGCAGGTATATTGGAAAAACATTCATCAGTTATTTCAATCAGGATTACGCCAGAACAAGAGGGATTGAAATAGAATATAAAAAGAGAATCGGAGGATGGTTCAGCGGTAAGTTCAATTTCACTTATTCAGTTGCAACTGGAAAAAGTTCATCAGCGGATCAGGGATATGTGATAGCGACAACGGGCGCGCAGGAATCTATCTCCGAGAACTTTCTTCCCTGGGACAGGCCGATAGTCGCATCTGCAAATCTTTTCTTCAGGCTTGAAAAAGGAAAAGGACTATTCGGTTTTGGAAAAAACATACTCGATGACATTAACCTAAAGACTAGAATATTTTTTGAATCAGGAAAGAGATATACTCCTTATGTTCTTACAGGTTACCTTGAGAATGGAAGACCCGAGTACACTGCAAATTATGATAATGCTTACGCCAATGTGGGTGACAACTGGTTTTATGTAGATGTTGACATCAGTAAATATTTCACTCTTTATAATGTTGATTTTTCCATAAATTTGTCAGTTACAAATTTATTCAACAACAAGAACTCGACGATAGTCAATCCTATAACAGGGTCCGCATACGAATACGGTGATCCGACTCCAAACAGCTGGAATGACCCGCTTTATCCTGATTTACAGTATCCGATTTCGCCGTATCCCTATAATCCGGCACGTTACCTGACGCCGCGGCAATTGAAGTTCGGTGTTACGGTCAAATTCTAAATTAAAAATGATAAGTTTACAATGATATTCAAATTGAGAAAATATAAAATCGGAAAAGGGGCATTAGCAGTAATCATTGTTTTGTTGTCTGTGAATTGCCTGCGTGCTCAGTTAATCCCGAATCTTGGCGGTCAAAGAACAGGAACATCGTCGTTTCAGTTTCTGAAAATCGGAACGGACGCGAGAGGAACAGGGATGGGAGAAACAGTCGTGGCCGTATCGGACGATATTTCAGCATTGAGTTACAATCCTGCGGGCATAGTTTTATTCAACGAAAACGGGGTGACATTTACACATACTCAATGGTTCGTCGATACAAGACTTGAAAGCGCCGCCGGAGTTTTCCATTTCGGAAGTAACGCTTTGGGCTTAAGCGTGACGTCTCTCAGAACTGAGGATATGAAAGTCACAACCGAGTTCCAGCACGAAGGAACAGGAGACTACTTCAGGTTCTCCGACCTTGCAATCGGACTAACCTTCGCACGAAAAATGACAGACCAGTTTTCGTTCGGAGCGACTGTGAGATACGTCGAAGAAGAACTCGGAGCTTTGAAGATGCTAACTGTTGTAGGAGACCTTGCGACTTATTATAGAACTGGTCTCGGAACCTCGAGATTCGCGGTTATGATCACTAATTTTGGCGGACAGGTCTCGCCTACGGGCTCGGTAAATCTTGTAAGCGGAAGAACGGTAGATGAATTCCAGAGTTTTCCGCCTCCGACAGTATTCAGGGTTGGATTTGCTTTTGAACCATGGATGAATGAAAGGAACCGCTTGACGACGAGCATACAACTAAACAGCCCTAACGATAATAAGGAAAATTTCAGTATCGGCGCTGAATACGCGTATAAGAATTTTCTTTTCGTAAGGGGAGGCTATAAGTTCAATGTCGACGCGGAAAATTTTTCCGGTGGTATAGGTTTGAAATTTCCCGTTTCATTTGCTAAAGGAAGTCTCGATTACTCGGTAGCAAATTTCGGAGAACTGGGTTTCGCTCACAGATTTACATTGAGCATTCTTTTTCCAAAGAAACATAATTGACGAATGATAATAATTATATTGTTATGAAAAAAGTTTTGAACAAATATCTCTTCATTTTATCTCTGTTGATAGCATTCGGCGGCTGCGGTAAAGAACTCGACCTCAGCCAGTTCCCGATTACAAGCAACGGAACAATCAATGTAAGCGATACACTGTATATTCTGCAGTCGCCGGTCTGGACAGGTTTCAATTATCCGAGGGATATTATTATCGGGAACGACCAGTTGCTTTATGTTTGCGATACTAAGAATAACAGATTGCTTCAGATGGATATTTCGGGCGGAGTCGTCAGCCAGATAAACTTCGGTGAAAACATTTATCCGAACAAGGTTGCGCAGGATTATAATTTCGATTTGCTTGTTTTGAGCGATTCGACAACTTCAATTGATACCATCACTGTACTTCACCGTCTTAAAGTAGTGGAGGGCGGAGGTTTAATCTCAAATGCGAGGAAGATTACTCTACTCACGAGTCTGCAGCCTACGCCTAATTCGAGCAAACTCAGGAAGTTTACGGGTATTTCAGTATATCCTGATAATTCTTTCGTTCTTACAAGGATTGGACCGGGTGATCCGATTGGAATTGATCCCGGAAACGCAATATTAAACGTCAGGGGAATTGAATCAGTTAGTTCCATTGAAAAACTGACCGGCTTCCAGATATCCGGCAACAGTTTCTACTCGATTGAAAACGTATCCGCGATATTTATTACCCGTAATTCAAGCACCGATTTTATAATTGCCCGTAATACACAGGATACAGTTTCGCTGAATAAAGTGCTTTGGTTTAATTATAACGGCAGCAGCGGAGCCTACGATCCGAAATTTACTTCTTCATCACAGGATATTGTGTTGACGAAATTCGGGGCTCCTGGTTCGGTGACTCAGGATTCTTATTCCAATGTTTATGTGATAGATGCCCTAAGGCATCATCTTTACAAGTTCAATACCGCGGGTAGGAAACTCGTTGAATCTTTCGGCAAACTGGGAAGCGGAGGATTGGAATTTAATTCTCCGATGGGTGTCGCGCATTTCAATAAGGTCCTTTATATAGCTGATACGGGCAACAACAGGATTCTCAGATACAAATTGTCAACAGACTTAAATTAGTTTAATGTCAAAGGAAAAAAAGAAACAAAATAAGCAATTAAAACCGGTGTACGTTGAAAACCCGTACCTGAATTATGTATTGCTTGGTGTCTTTTTCGTTTTTATCGTTTTCTTCACAACTTTTAAGATTTCAGGTGACGACGATGTATTCTGGCATCTCGCAACAGGAAGGTACATAATTAATACCGGTCACGTTCCTTCGACGGACATATTCGGATTCCTTACCGAAGGTCAGCAGTGGATGCCGTTCGAATGGGGTTGGGATGTGCTCACTTATGCTCTATACACTGCATTCGGTTTTACGGGAATTTCGGTCTTAAGGACTATTGTTTTCTTAGCCGTGTTCGGTATAATCTATCTGATTCTTAGAAAATTTAAAGTGAGTACTGTCTTTTCGGTCACGTTTATGTTTATTCTGGCGTTTGCATCCATAGACAGGCTCACACCGAGACCTCACGTGATGTCTTACTTATTTTTCGTATTGATATTGTTTATAATATGCAGATACAGATACTTTAACAGAGATAATTATAAAATTCTTTATTTCCTGCCGTTGATTTTTTTGATATGGGCAAACATGCACATGGGAATTATTGCGGGCGGATTCATACTTTTTCTTTACTTCATCTCTGAAGCGATTAACACTTATAAAAAGAATTCATTCTTAGATTCAGATGTGCGTCCGTTGGAAAAGAAGGAACTCCTGCGTTTGTTCGTTATACTCACCGTATCGGCGCTCGTAATGCTCGTTAATCCGAACTTTTTCCAGACATATGTTTATGCTTACGAGCATACGAAAATGAAAATGCTTGAGACTGTGAACGAGTGGATGTCCCCGTTTGGCAATAATGGAGACGGTTTTGTGAATATACTTTATAAGATTTTATTGTTTTCGGGATTGCTTACACTTTATTTTTCATTGAAAAAGAAAGATATATTTCCCGCGATACTGTACATTGGCTTCGCGCTTTATTCAGTCAGAGCGATGAGATTCACTATAGATTATGTGATAATCGTTTCGCCTTTTGTTTTTATCTCGATTAATTACTTGTTCGATTCACTTAAGAATGAGAATCTAAAGGACTCTCTTACTAAAAAGCCTATCCTGAAATCGGCGCTGGGTTTATTCCTGATATACGTAATAACTCTTATACCGGGTAATAAATTATATCTTGAACAACTCAAGTATTACAGGATAACGGG
>CALGII010000223.1 GCA_937915485.1 uncultured Ignavibacteriota bacterium
AAATAATGGCGGTAATAACTGGACAAACAACTATCAGTCATCGAGCAACGTAAACATAAAAGCCATTAAATTTGTAAATTCGAATACCGGGTTCGCAGTGGGCGGATACTATCCAATATCTGTAATAATGAAGACAACGAATCAGGGACAGACCTGGATAAATCAGAACACGACAATAACGGGCAGCATGTATTCATTATCGTTCATAAATGCCGAGACGCTGTATGTTGCATCCGATTACGGTCGGATTCTCAAAACGACAAACGGAGGGACTAACTGGACAGTATTGCAGGCACCGATAACAGATCATTTCGAATGCGTACAGTTTCTCGATTACAGCACAGGCTATGCTGCAGCAAGGGGCGGACAGATTATGAAAACTACAAATGCAGGTAGTAACTGGTTCATATCATTTAACTGCGGCGTATGGTTAAATTCTGTAAGTTTTAAGAATGCAAATACGGGTTATTTAGTTGGGCAAAACGGTATGACTCTATACACCAGTAACGGCGGCACCAATTGGCTTTACCAAAATTTAGGTACAAATAATATTTTAAATGAAGTTGTATTTATAAATCAGAGTACAGGATTTATACTTGGAAATTCCGGGTACATATTAAAGACTACAAACGTAGGCACGAACTGGACAATACAAACACCAGGTACAAACTACGACTTATATTCTACTTTTTTCATAAATGATAATACGGGTTATATATGTGGTGACCAAGGATTAATCTTGAAAACCGTTACGGGAGGCAATCCTCTTGCGGTACCGATTCTCATTTATCCGCCGAACAATTCTACGAACATATCTTTGACGCCATCATTGACCTGGACGTGCAATACGCCGGCATCATATTACAGGATTCAGGTATCCGGATTGAGCGACTTCTCCACTATCATCGACTCGGCAACGCTGACGACTACTCAAAGGACGATTCCCGGCGGCAGATTAAACACGAACACGACGTATTTCTGGCGTGTGAATGCGACGAATGCAACCGGGACGGGGCCGTGGTCGGAGGTTTGGAATTTCGGAACAACATCGACGGGTGTCAGTCAAATAAGTTCGGAGATACCTGACAGGAATTTATTATACAATAATTACCCTAATCCGTTTAATCCATCAACGAAGATAAAGTATCAAATAATGAAACGAAGCAATGTATCATTAAGAGTCTATGATTTGCTGGGCAGAGAAGTTGAGGTTTTATTCGACGGAGAACAGTTACCCGGCACATACCAGATTATTTACGAGAGCAGACAGAGTCAGAGCGGAGTTTATTTTTATTGTTTGAAAACGGATAAATATAAAGAAGTGAAGAAGATGGTGCTGATGAGGTAACATTCAAACGTAAGTGAAGATATATAAGCATTTCGCGGGTAATGTCCTTTAATATTATCTATGTTGAAGAAACAACTTCATTTTATTTTTCATGAATTTTGCATAGTTTGTACATCCAAGCGGGAGTAATTCAGTGGTAGAATGTCAGCTTCCCAAGCTGGACGTCGCGGGTTCGAGTCCCGTCTCCCGCTCACTTCACACAACATTCATATAGCACTTCGGGAAAAATTTTTCATACGGTATAAATTGTTTTGGTTTCGGCTTATAAGACGGGCCTGTATCGCATCGCATCGCCACGGCGACCCTTCGGCGCGGCGACCCTTTGGCACGGCGACACTTCGAAATGGCGGATTCCAAGGGAATGGATGCTGGTCCTCCCCCGCGGCTAAAGCCGCACATCGCATCGCATCGCCACGGCGACACTTCGGCGCGGCGACACTTCGGCTCCTCCAAAGGGGGACAGCAGACTCATTATTGTATTGATAATTTTCGAGCAATACCATAAGTTATTATGGATATGTTATGTATTTGCGATACATATAAGCGGTGAGATAATATTATAGAAATAAAATTATGTTTATGTAATTGCGTTTATTCCGTAAATTGAATCATAATGAATAAAAAATATTTTACAGTCGGACCGACGGAAATTTTTCCTGAAGCGGCGGAGATGTATAAAGGCGCGGCGGCTGAAGGATTCTTTTCGATATCGCACCGCTCGAAGGAATTCGAGGAAATAAACGAGGCGACGGTCGATTCTCTCACGGCGCTATTAAACATACCGGATGATTTTTATATTTTTTTCCTTTCGTCCGCGACGGAGTGCATGGAGCGAATAATAGAAAACACGGTCGAGAAGAAATCTTTCCATTTCATAAACGGGTATTTCGCGGAAAGGTTTTACAACATTGCTGTTCAGTTGAAAAAGGAAGCCGGATTCGTAAGAGCGGACTTCGGCGGCGGTTTCGACTTAAGAGCGGCTGATGTTCCGAACGACGCGGAGATTATATGCGTTACGCATAACGAAACGAGCACGGGCGCAGCCATTCCTTTGAATGATGTATATGAATTAAAAAAAAGGAATCCAGATAAGATTATCGCGCTCGACGTCGTAACGTCCGTCCCCTACTATCCGCTTGATTTCAATTTAATTGACATAGCGTTCTTCTCGGTACAGAAGGGATTCGGGCTTCCGCCCGGTCTCGGGGTGATGATTTGCAGGAAATCACTGGTTGAGAAGACGAGATATCTTCTTTCGCGGAATGTTAACATCGGCACTTACAACAATTTCATTAAACTCTCCGCAAACGCCGAAAAGAATCAGACGACGATGACGCCGAACATACCATCAATATTTCTTCTCGGAAAAATTTCTGATTTACTTATAGAAAAAGGTATCGACGCGGTACGCGCTGAAACTGATAAAAAGTCGAATCTGATTTACGGATTTTTCGACAAGCACGATTCAATAAAACCATTCGTCAAAGACACGGCATTGCGTTCAAAAACAACCATAGTACTCGAAACGGAACTCGACGTGACGAAGGTGTTAGAGAAAATCGAGTACAACGGTTTCGTATTAAGCAAGGGTTACGAAGATTTTAAAGGCAAACACATAAGAATCGGAAACTTTCCCGTTCACAGGCAGGAGGACGTTTCAAACCTGATTTATTTATTCAGAAAATTCTAACATGGATTTATTCGATAATAATAGTCCCGAAACACTTATGTCGAGGCCGCTGGCTGAAAGGCTTCGGCCGAACAAACTTGACGATTTCGTTGGGCAGAAGCATTTAGTCGGCAAGGGCAAGCCGATAAATCTAATGCTCGAGAGCAAATCGATTGTATCGATGATTTTCTGGGGTCCGCCGGGTGTAGGAAAGACAACGCTCGCCCTGCTTATATCGAAACTCGTGGACGCGGATTTCATACAGTTGTCGGCAGTGTCGGCGGGGGTAAAGGACGTTCGGGAAGCAATCGACAAAGCCGAGAGAAGCCTGAAGTATTACAGCAAAAGAACGATTCTTTTCATAGACGAGATACACAGGTTCAACAAATCGCAGCAGGATTCTTTGCTTCACAGCGTCGAGAAAGGAATAATAATACTAATCGGCGCGACGACGGAGAATCCTTCATTCGAAGTAATATCCCCTCTTCTCTCGAGGTGCAGGGTTTACACGCTCGAAGAACTCGGCAAAACGGATTTCGAAAAAATACTTAAGCGAGCCGTCGGGGAAGACATTCTTCTGAAGGATTTTAAAATTAAGTTCGAGGACGAGAAATTTCTCATATCACTTTCGAACGGCGACGCGCGGAGGCTTCTGAACGGACTTGAACTCGCGGTAAAACTTGCGGGCGCGGACGAAGACGGGGTGACAAACATAACCAACGCGATACTCAAAGACGCGTTTCAGACGAACTACATAAAATACGACAAGAACGCGGAGGAGCATTACAACATTATTTCGGCATTCATTAAGAGCCTGCGCGGGAGCGATCCCGACGCGGCAGTTTACTGGCTGGCGAGGATGCTGAAAGGAGGTGAGGACCCGAAGTTCATAGCGAGAAGAATGGTAGTGCTTGCTTCGGAGGATATCGGAAACGCGGACCCGTATGCGATAACGATGGCGGTAAGTACTTTCACAGCTTGTGATTACATCGGGATGCCCGAGGCGAGGATAATATTATCGCAATGCGCTACATATCTCGCCTGTTCTCCGAAAAGCAACGCTTCATATATGGCAATAAGCGCGGCGGAGGGAGACGTTAATTCACTCCCATCTTACGACGTTCCGCTGCATTTGAGAAACGCGCCGACAAAACTGATGAAAGAACTCGGGTATCATAAGGGATACAAGTACGCACACGATTTTGAAGGTCATTACGCGGAGCAATTATACCTGCCTAAGGAACTGAAGGACA
Source organism: uncultured Ignavibacteriota bacterium (assembly GCA_937915485.1). Classification (GTDB taxonomy): domain Bacteria; phylum Bacteroidota; class Ignavibacteria; order Tepidaquicellales; family Tepidaquicellaceae; genus CAIKZJ01. The sequence continues at coordinate 4,271 of CALGII010000223.1, forward strand.
AAATTTATTACAATCCTTCAGAGATGGGGCGGGAGGAGAAGTTCAAGAAATATTTAGACGAAACGAAGAGGAAGAAAATAAAAAATAAAAAATAAAAAATACAAATTAAAAAGTAAAATTTTTTCATACGGAAGATTTAAAGCCGAGAGTCCCCCCGAGGAGCATCGGGGGAGACTCTCGGAAACAATAAAAATTAAAAATTTACTTCGAGAGGTTTTCTATAAATTCAGGCACTCCCGGTTCACCCTTGAAGAAGTCGCCGCGTTTGCCCTGCGTTAGAGCCCATCTGTGGAGCCACGTTATACCGGCTTTTCTATAGAATTCGTCCTTACTCTTGTAACAATCGTCTTTTACGGCATCATCGAAGGCAACGAACTTATATCCTTTTTCCTGATACATCGCGAACAATCTGTCGAAATTATCAGCGTTTAAAAGGCTCGCGTGAGAAAGGAGAATGTGGCTGATGTTATAGCCGAAGAGTTTCACCGACTGCTCTTCGTAATAATCCAGAACTTTTCCCATATAGGAGATATACTCGTCGCCGATTAATTTCTTCAGTGAATCATTCTTTTCAAACACGGCTTTTTCGTATGCGGACGCGAAGATATAGTCGCTGTTGTCAATCGTAACGGGCGTGACCACGTATCCGCGCTCATCGAGGTAATTCTGAAGAGAGTCGGCTTTTTCTTTTGTATCTCCGCGGAAGAGAAACGGATGGCGGAAATATTTCAACTCTTTACCGTATTCTTTCAGGATGTTGTTTAGTATCGGTTCTCCGTCGGTAATATCCAGAACGAACTCTGCAAAAGAAATCTTGTTATAATTTTTATGGGCGAATGTATGATTGGAAAGGTCGTGACCAGCATCAAGCCATTTCTTCAGAAGGTTATAGCGTTCAGGGTAAAATGTCCTGCCGTTATAAAGTTTGCCCGCGTTAACTGCGCCGATAGATTTAATGCCGTACTTTTTAAGAGCGGAGAGGATGTTATCCGTGATATAATTATACGTATCGATGTCCTTGAAATACTTAGTTACGACAGGAAGGTCGTCAACGGTGATGCAGATTTCGCGTTTGATTTCCTGAGAGCGGGCGGCGGATGAAACCGAAAAGAGCAAAGCGAACAGAAATACCGATATTAATAATTTCATTTTATTGTCTCCCTGAAACCGTTCCCGAGAACAAGCATTTCATTAAAGAAAATTTGATAAGGGAACGCGGTTAAAAAAATTTATTAAAAAACGCTTTTAAAAATTTTAACGGCATCAACGACTTCGTCCATCGATACGTCCATGTGGAATACGGCACGAACACTTGTCGTAGTGCCAGAGGACATCAGCACGCCTTTTTCCTTCAACTTCGACAAGACATCGCTTCTGGGCTTATCTTTAATTTCAAACATAACCATGTTTGTATGCACGGAATCGCGGTCGATAATAACGTCGGATATTGAAGATATTTCCTTCGCGAAAAATTTGGCTTTATCGTTATCTTCTTTCAGACGTTCAACGTTATTCTCAAGAGCATAGAGCGCTGCAGACGCGAGTATACCCGACTGCCGCATACCTCCGCCGAGAATTTTTCTCCACTTATGAGCTTTCACGATAAACTCCGTGACTCCGCAAAGTATAGAGCCCGCGGGGGCTCCGAGACCTTTTGAAAAACAAAACGATATCGAGTCGCAGTATGAGGCATACTCCTTCAGAGTAATACCTGTTTCGACGTAAGCATTGAAAATTCTTGCGCCGTCCATGTGAACTTTAATTCCATTATCGCGGGCGAACTTTGAAATCTCTTTTATATTTTCGATAGGAAGAATCGCTCCGCCTCCGCGGTTGTGAGTGTTCTCAAGGCAGATTAATCTTGTAAAGGGAAAATAATATTCTTTAGACCGAACCCGTTTTTGAATATCTTCAATCCGCATAACGCCGTTCCTGCCGGGAATAGTGACCATCTGCACGTTAGAAATAATTGCAGGGGCGGATGTTTCGTAATTGAATATATGCGCTTCGGCTTCGCAAATCACCTCGTCGCCTTGAATGGTATGAGATTTAACGGCGAGTTGATTTCCCATACATCCAGTAGGAACGAAGAGCGCTTTTTCCTTGCCGGATAATTCCGCGCATTTATTCTGAAGCATGTTAACCGTAGGGTCTTCGCCGAACACGTCATCGCCGACTTCAGCGTTCAGAATCGCCTCCCGCATCGCTTTGGAAGGTTTCGTAACGGTATCGCTTCTAAGGTCTATGTATTTCATTTCTCGAAAAGTTTTTCCTGACTTTGACCGTTGCCGTTGCCGTTTTCCTTGTCATCTTCGGCAATGCGCGCAACCGCGGAAATTCTGTCATTCTCACTAATCCTGATTAACTTAACACCCTGCGCATTACGTCCCATAACGCGTATGTCTTTCATTTTTTGTCTTATTAAAATGCCGCGTGTAGTAATAATCATAAGGTCGTCCGTATCGGTTACTTCCTTAATCGAAATCAGTTTCCCGACTTTATCAGTAGTTTTAACCGTAATGACGCCCTTACCACCTCTGTTAGTAATCCTGTAATCACTGAGGTCGCTTCTCTTGCCGAATCCTTTTTCGGTAACCACGAGTATAGTCGCGCTCGCGCGCACTACCGCAATCATACCGACAACGAAATCACCTTTCGCGAGTTTAACACCGCGCACGCCCGTCGCGGTTCTTCCCATTTCGCGCACCTGAGATTCATTGAACCTGATTGCAAGACCGTTATGTGTGCCGATTACGATTTCCTGATGCCCGTTAGTAAGTCTCACTTCGACCAAAGCGTCGCCGTCGACGATGTTAATCGCGTTAATTCCGTTTCTTCTTATGTTCGAATACGCGTCAAGTTTAGTTTTCTTAATGACGCCGAGTTTGGTAATCATCGTCACGTACAGTTCTTCCTTGAAGTCCTTAACCATAAGGAACGCGGAAATGTTCTCGTCTTTTTCCTTCTCGATCAGGTTAAGAATTGATTTACCGCGCGAAGCCCTTGAGCCTTCGGGGATATCGTAAACCTTTAGCCAGTAGCATTTCCCTTTATCGGTAAAGAACATTATATACTGGTGCGTTGAGCCGATGAACATGTGCTCGATGAAATCCTCTTCGCTGCTGCCGGTAGTGGCTGCTGTAATTCCCCTTCCGCCTCTGCCCTGCGACTTATAGGAAGAGACAGGGATTCTTTTTATGAAACCCTTGTTCGAGATAGTTATTACTACGTCTTCTTCCTTTATGAGTTCCTTAAGCATTTCATCGTCGGACATTTTCTTCACATCGTGAATAATCGCTGTTCTTCTTTCGTCTCCGTATTTTTCTTTAAGTCCTTTAAGATCGTTCGCGATTATTTCCTTTCTAAGGTCCTCACTGGCGAGAATTCTTTTGAGTCTTTCTATTGTTTTTAATAATTCCTTGTACTCTTCTTCGATTTTCTTTCTTTCGAGTCCAGTGAGTCTCTGCAGTTTCATCTCAAGAATCGCCACAGCCTGAAGTTCCGAGAGTTTGAATTTCTTCATCAGTCCTTCTTTTGCGGTGGGAGTATCTTTTGATTTCTTGATTAGTTTAATAATCTCGTCGATATTATCGAGAGCAATTATATAACCTTCGAGAATGTGAGCCCGCTTTTCGGCCGCGTCGAGTTCGAATTTCGTTCGTTTGACAATCACATCGAGTCTGTGTTTAATAAAATGGGTCATCATATCCTTGAGCGTGAGGACTCTGGGAACGCCGTCAACGAGCGCGAGATTAATAATGCCGAAAGTAACCCTCATCTGTGTGTGCTTGTAGAGGTTGTTCATTATTACGTTCTGGTTGGCGTCGCGTTTGAGACCGATTACAATCCTCATACCGTCCCTATCGCTTTCATCGTTAATCGACGCGATGTCTTCAATCTTTTTATCCCTTACGAGTTGCGCGATAGTTTCAATAAGCGATGCTTTATTGACCTGATACGGCAATTCGGTAATTACGATATTCTGTTTTCCGTTTCTATCGGGTTCGATAGACGCTTTTGCCTGAAGAATCAGTTTTCCGCGACCGGTTTCATACGCTTCGATAACAGGCTCATAGCCGTAAATAATACCTCCCGTCGGAAAATCGGGAGCGGTAACATACTTCATCAGTTTCTTAACAGTAGCATCGGGATTTTTAAGAAGGTAAATCAAGCCGTCGCAAATTTCAGTAAGGTTATGTGGCGCGATATTCGTCGCCATACCGACTGCGATGCCGTTAGAGCCGTTCACGAGAAGGTTCGGAAGAACGGATGGAAGGACCGAAGGCTCTTTAAGGGTTTCATCGAAGTTCGGAATAAATTCAACAGTATTCTTATCAATATCCTGAAGCATAGTTTCGGCAATCTTCGACAATCTCGCTTCCGTATAACGCATAGCAGCGGGCGAGTCTCCGTCAATCGAGCCGAAATTTCCCTGACCGTCAACGAGCGTATAACGCAGTGAATAATCCTGCGCCATTCTCACCATCGTATAATATACGGCGCTGTCGCCGTGAGGGTGATATTTACCGAGGACTTCACCGACGATTCTCGCGGATTTTTTATAAGGTTTATTCGAAGCCAGTCCGAGTTCGCTCATACCGAAGAGGACGCGTCTGTGAACGGGTTTAAAACCGTCGCGCACGTCGGGAAGGGCTCTTGAAACAATAACGGACATCGAGTAATCTATGTAGGACGTTTTCAGTTCGTCTTCAATATTGACGGGAATAATTTTTTCGTTGGGCATTTACTTCAATAAATTTTAATCGTGAAATCAAATTAAAAATCCCGCGTTGTCACGGGAAATTTTGTGGAGCTAACGGGAGTCGAACCCGTCACCTCTTCGTTGCGAACGAAGCGCTCTACCAAATGAGCTATAGCCCCGAATCATAGTAAAATACGAAATTTTGAGGTTTTTCTCAATGAATTTTTCAATAAAAAAGGGATTCGGGCATCAGCCCGAACCCCTTAAAATTAATTCGTTTTTGCTATTTACCGAGATTCTTCAGGTCGTCCATGCTCTGGAATTCAATATCTTTTGGAGGATCGAAAAAGTCTTCCGCGATTTTCGCATCGGGGTCGAAAGCCGTCGCTGTCATAGTGGTCTTTCCGTCGGTGAACTTAAGGGCAGCCATATCGTTGTAAACCCAGATTTTTTCTTCGCCCTTAGAATAGACGTCGCATTTATATCCGAGAATTTCTTCCGTCGAACCCTTGGTATAATCTTTCAATTTATCTTTTACGTCAAAAAGTTTTCCGAATTCCTTGTTGAATTCTTCGTCTTTCGAGACATCCATTTTCATACCCATTTTCTTTCCCGCCATATCGAGGACCATATACATCGTACCGTCCTTTACGTACATAACGGAGTTCATATCCTGCTGCGCTTCTTTTGAAACGATTTCGAGTTTCGCATTCTTACCCTTGAAATACATATCGAGCGTGCCGCTTTCTTTTTCGCCCTTCATTTCATATTTCAGATGTTTCGGCGAGTTAATGTCGCCGGTAGTCTTTGTACCTTCCGTTTTGCCTTTTTCGTCTTTCGATGCTTCCTTCTTGCCGCATCCAGCCGCAAATCCGAGACTTATCATTAAAACCACTAACAGGTAGAAAAATCTTTTTGTCTTCATAACTTTTTGGTTTAGTTTTTTGTTTTAGGTGTTGGATGAAAATAAATAATTCCGTTCATTATTAAAACATAAAATTAATTTACCTGAAAACAACCGCAAAGGATATAATACTTTTTGACGGAGTTTGCAATTTCTGCAACTCATCCGTCAACTTCATAATGGAGAGAGATAAGAATAAAGTGTATAAATTCGCGTCCCTGCAGTCGGATTTCGCTGCGGGAATACTGCGAAGAAACGGGATGGACGGAACGGCATTCGACACACTGATTCTCGCGAAAGGCGGCGGGATGATTTACACGCGTTCATCCGCCGCGCTGCGAATCGCGCGGAGACTGCGTTTCCCGTGGCATCTGACTTACGTTTTCATAATAATTCCTCCGTTCATACGGGACTTCCTTTATAACATCATCGCTCAGAACAGGTACAGGTGGTTCGGAAAGAGAGACGCGTGCAGGATACCGACAGCGGAAGAGAGGGAGAGGTTTGTTGAGTAGAATTAGTAATTAATAATTAATAATTTGTATTTAATTGTAATTTGAATTGAACAAAGAAGCCGAAAAAATAATAAAAGCATTGAACCTGCAGAAGCATCCCGAAGGCGGATACTTTTCGGAGATATACCGTTCGAAGGAAGAAATTTCATCGCTGCCCGAAAGGTTTAAGCACGCACATTCATTATACACATCAATTTACTTTTTGCTTCAGGAAAATGATTACTCTGCATTTCACATATTAATGAGCGACGAGGTATGGCATTTTTACGAAGGGACGGTTCTGGACATTCACATCATTCGGAAAGACGGCTCGCTTGAGACCGTATCGCTCGGCAGGGACACAGCGAAAGGCGAGAGATACCAGTATCTGGTCGAGAGTGGTCAATACTTCTCGGCTGAAGTCAGGGACAAGACGTCTTTCGCGCTCGTCGGCTGTACTGTCTCTCCTGGGTTTGAGTACGAGGATTTTGAAATGCCTGAGAGAGAAGAACTCATGAAAAGATATCCTCTCCATATAAAAACCATAACCAGACTCAGCAGATAGTATCTTTTAATTCATCATATTAATCACGTTTTGCGAACTCCGATTTTCCATTTATACAAACCTGTGATTTAGGTATATTTATGAATGAAAAATTTTGAAAGGTTACTGGTAACGGCGGCTTTGCCGTATGCGAACGGTTATATACATCTCGGTCATATTGCGGGGGCATATCTTCCCGCGGATATATACGTAAGGTTCAAGAGACTTTGCAAAGAGGACATTATTTTCATATGCGGTTCGGATGAACACGGCACGGCGATAGAAATTTCTGCTATGAAGGAAAAGGTAACGCCGAAAGAAATAATCGACAGATTTCACAACGCAAACAAGAGCGCATTCGAAAAACTCGGAATATCGTTCGATATTTATTCGAGGACTTCGAACGAAATTCATCACAAGACGTCTCAGGAGTTTTTCCTGAACCTGTACAACAAGAATCTTCTCACGACAAAATCGGAAAAGCAGTTATATTCCGAGAAGGACAAGAGGTTTCTCGCGGACAGGTTTGTGGAGGGCACGTGTCCGATTTGCGGCTACGAAGAGGCGCGCGGCGACCAGTGCGAGAATTGCGGGAGCAATCTTTCGCCTCTCGAACTGAAGAATCCAAAATCGAAGATATCGGGCGATACGCCCGTTGTAAAGGAATCGGTGAATTTCTACTTCCCTCTCGAAAAATTTCAGCCTGAACTTGAGAAATGGATAAAGACAAAGAAGGACTGGAAGGCAAACGTAAAGAATTACTGCGAAGGCTGGTTCAAGACAGGATTAAAGGACAGGGCTATCACGCGCGACCTTGACTGGGGCGTGAAGATTCCCATCGAAGGATACGAAGGGAAAGTTATTTACGTGTGGTTCGAAGCGCCGATAGGTTACATATCGGCGACGAAGGAATTGTTCGAGCAAAAAGGAACACCCGAAAAGTGGGAAACGTACTGGAAGGACAAGAAAACGAAACTCGTTCATTTCATCGGAAAGGACAACATAATTTTTCACGCGATAGTATTCCCCGCGATGATAATGGCGCACGGCGATTACATACTTGCGGAGAACGTACCCGCGAACGAATTCCTGAATCTCGACGGGGGGAAACTTTCCAAGAGCAAGGGTCACGGGATACTTGTAAAGGACGTCGTCGAGGCGTACAATCCCGACGTAATACGTTACGCCATCGCGGCGAACCTGCCCGAGAACAAGGACGCGGATTTTTCGTGGGAGGATTTACAGAGCAAGAACAACAACGAACTCGCGGCGATACTGGGCAACTTCGTGAACAGGACGGTCGTATTCGCGCAGAACAAATTCGGGAATAAGATTCCCGAGCATAAAGGAAAGACACGCCCCGAAGTTTTCAAATACATAGAGAATCAGAAAAAAGTAATAGAGGACTGCCTGAACAATTACAGGTTCCGCGACGCGCTCAACGAGATAATGAACATCGGACGCGCGGCGAACAAGTATTTCAACGACAGCGAGCCGTGGAAAGTCATTAAAGACGACGCGTTGAAATGCGGAGAAACTATAAACGACTGTCTCGAAATATGCCATTCGCTCGCAATCGCGATAAATCCCGTGCTTCCGTTCACCTCGGAAAAAATACTCGGAGTGCTGAACGCGGACAAAGAGAATCTCACGTGGGAAAACATCGGGAAGCCGTGCCTGAAGCCGGGGACGGAACTCGGCGGGAACGAGATTTTATTCCCGCAAATCGAATTAAGCGCCGCGAAAGAAGAAGAGTCGAAGGAAGACGACAATCTTATTACGCTTGACGATTTCAGGAAGGTGCAGTTAAGAACGGCAGTCGTGCTGAAAGCGGAGAAGGTTGAGAAGAGCAGGAAACTTCTTAAACTTCAGGTCAGATGCGGCGGCAAGGAAAAACAGATAGTCGCCGGCATAGCGGAGCATTACACTCCCGAAGAAATGCTGAACAGAAGCATAGTCATCGTGGACAATTTGAAGCCTGCGAAACTTATGGGACTTGAATCACAGGGAATGCTTCTCGCCGCGAAGATTGACGGCAAGTTGAAACTCG
>CALGII010000224.1 GCA_937915485.1 uncultured Ignavibacteriota bacterium
TGCAGCAGGATAAAATCGAATTCTGGGAACTTGCCCTTGGTAATAAAGGATATACCGTGCGCGCTTTTTATTCCCGCGAGGAAGCAATTGATTGGCTCAAGGGTCAGTAATACAATCTTAAACTTTTTATATGCGGCATTATGAAAACTTATTTCAGGTTTTTCTTCTCCGCGCTTGTTGTGGTTATTCTTATAATAGCCTGCGCTAAAAGCGATAAATCTGTCTCGCTTAAAAACGGTTCCTCATACGGCTGGACTGAATCAGAAAAGAAAACGTTCCTTGATGACTGTAGTAAAGGTCCCCACACGGGAATTTCTGACGAAAAAATTACAATCTACTGTGACTGTATGCTTGAAAAAATGATGGCGAAATATAAAAAATATGCCTATACTACTGGCAGAACAAGAGAGGAATTTAAAAATATGATGGATTCCTGTGACGCCGTGGCGGGTATCGAATAAATATGCGAATGACGTCTCTGCCGTCCCGCGGTTATTTTTTTCGGCAAGTGCTCTACAACGAAAACCCTGCGGTTACGTTGAACTCAATGCCGCTGTAGTTTCTCAGGTTCCCGATCGCCTCGTCAAAATTGCCCGCAAATAAATAACCCGCGTGAACTCCGACTCTAACCCATCGTGATGGTGCGGTGTCTATACCTGCCGCTAACTTGCAAGCGAAAACTGACTGGGATTTATGCTCAACGACATTCGAATATAATAAACTAAGAGAATGGTAAGTCGAATATCCGGTGACAATGCCGGCGTTCAAAGATACGTAAGGTCTCACGTTGGTATTAAATGCGAGTTTGACCGGATAATATTTCATTCCTGCAAGAAGCGGCGTCACGAATACTGATGTCTGTTTGAAGGATGGTTCATTGATAGATATATAATTATAGGATTTGACTTCGCCCTGCAGATAACCCGCGTAAAAATCCAGTGCGAATTCTTCGTTTAAACCATAATCGTAATAAATCCCGCCCGATAATCCGATTTTTGTATTCACATCAGTACTCGATACGAGAACCGATGTTTTATTGATTAGTCCGGCAGAGATACCGAAGTTGTGCCTGTCTTTTAGCGAAAAATTGGACTCCTGCGCGTAAGTAGATTGCGTAAACGCCATTATCATTATAAATACCGAAAGTACTGCGATGCTTGTTTTCATAATAGGGAAATATGTGTTAATTTATTAACTAATAAAACAATTTTCAACTCAATTGCTGTTTTGATATCTTTCCTGGGACCATTGAAGCCTTTTATATTTTCTGTATTCATTTTTCTGATTATTTTATCTAATTGTCAAATTTGAACGGCAAATTTTGCTGTATGTTTTATGAAAAGTATAATTCTCCTTATAATTTATTCATTGATCCTGACTACTGTCGCGTATCCGCAGGAAAATGGAAAATCTCTTGTCGAT
>CALGII010000225.1 GCA_937915485.1 uncultured Ignavibacteriota bacterium
GCAATCACTGCCGAAAAAATAAATACCGCGATAATTTGTTTAAAAACTTTCATTCACTAAAATAAAAATATTTATAGTATTAAAAAACTCAATTTTCGAACAAAGTTTTTTCACCGGTTTTACCCCGTTTAGCGATTCCGAGATGTTTGTAGGCGAGCGGGGTAGCCTCACGGCCTTTCGGGGTTCTTCTGATGAAGCCTTCAATTAATAGGAAAGGCTCATAGACATCCTCGACCGTGCCTGTATCTTCGCCAATTGAAGCGGCTATTGTTGAAAGACCGACCGGACCTCCGTTATGCTTAAGAATTATCGTCTCCAGTATTTTCTTGTCGATTGAATCGAGTCCGAATTCATCGACGCCGAGAGATTCAAGCGCGTAGAGGGCTATTTTTTTATCAATTGTACCGTTTCCTTTTACAATAGCGAAGTCCCGCGTACGCTTAAGGAGCCTGTTCGCGATACGCGGTGTCGCCCTGCTTCTTCTTGCAATTTCGAAAGCGCCATCTTCGCTAATTTTGATATTCAGAATACGCGCGGAGCGGTTAACAATATCCACGAGGTTTTCCGTAGTATAGTAATCGAGGTGGCAGTTTATTCCGAACCTGTCGAGCAGAGGGGACGAAAGAAGCCCCTGTCTTGTCGTGGCGCCAATCAGCGTGAACTTTTCGAGTTTGATTGGAATGCTTCTCGAAGCGGGTCCCGTATCTATTATAATGTCGAGTTTGTATTCTTCCATAGCCGAATACAGAAATTCCTCAACAACTTTCGGAATTCTGTGAATCTCATCGATGAACAGGATTTGTTTGTCTTTAAGTTTTGTAAGCATTCCCGCGAGGTCTCCGGGTTTCTCGATTATGGGTCCTGAAGTGCTTATTATATCCGAATCAAGTTCATTCGCTATAATGTTAGCGAGCGTTGTCTTGCCGAGTCCGGGAGGTCCCGTAAACAGCACGTGGTCAAGGGATTCGTTCAGTTTCTTCGCGCTCTGAATGAAGACTTTCAGGTTCTCCTTGACTTTTTTCTGACCGGTGAAATCGGAAAATACTTTCGGTCTAATCAGCGATACAAAGTCCTTTTCATCTTCGGGCAGCGGCTGCGGGCTGTTTACGCCTTTACGTTCTTTCATTTAAATTCCATAAAATTTTAATAAAAATAATGCTAAATTTATCAACAAACAAATTATTAATTATGAATAACGACACAGTAAGGGAAATAGACAGAATGTTCGTAATCAGGAGAACAAGAATACTCGGCATCGCGATTCTCGTGGGAGTTTTTCTTGTTTATATATTCGGGGTGTTTCTACCGACCGACAACACGAATCCAGAATACGCGTTCCTGAACCACATAAGTTTTATTTTTTGCGCGGCGCTCTGCACGGGTTCTCTGTTCCTGAAGAAAATTCTTATTAAAAAAGTTGACGATAAGAATTTCGCCGCGCGGTATTTCAACGCGCACGTTCTGCCTTTCGCGCTATGCGACCTCGGGGGATTAATTTGCATCACGGCGAACCTTTTTATAAATCTCAACATCGTTTACGCATCGGCAGGTTTCCTGCTTGCGGCAGTGATGATAGTATTGAATTTCCCCAGGTCCGGAGATTCAACTGTGAAGAATATTTGAACCGGCACAAAACTATTCCGTTTATTTTAATGGAAGTAATGATTAATATTTAACACATACTTTTTAAAAACAACGGGGGTGAAGCATGGTTAAGTTCATTTGGTTTTATTTTCTGTCCGTAATTTTCTCTCTTGTATTATGTTCTTGCGAGGATTCTTCGACGGATCTGATAAAAGGACCGCCTCGTGAAATATCCATGACCGTGACGGGAGCGCTGGCAAACTGGAATTCGGGCGAAGGGTACAGCATAATGGCGGTTGCTCAGGTTCCATCGTTGAATGACAGCAGAAAAGAGGGAATAGACACCGCTTCAATAAGCGGCAGCGGTGAATTCACAATCACGCTGCATTCGATTTACGACAAATTCTGTTATGATGCGGTTCTCGTGAATGATCCGGGATGCATAATGAACGTGAATCCCTCTCCTTACAACATGCGGCAGGCGAATATTAACTTCGAGATATATCAGGGCGGGACATACAAAGGACACATAACTAACATAGTTCACAGGGTCGGGAACGATACAAACGGAACTTATTTCCTTAAGTTTACTGCATTCAGTTCCGTCGGAACGATTACGGGAAATAAACTGTGCGTGAACAATGATTCGACTCATTTCTGGTTTTACGATTATTACCTTAACACGAGAGCGGACTGGACTAAGATTGTTATACTGATAGAAGGCACAAACAAATTAAAGACTCTTTACAATTATTCAAATAATGACCCTCAGTACGGAGTAATCTGGGAATATGCAATGAATTAAAAAGTAATCTATTCAATCAGGAGGAAATATGAAACAGATTATTTCTTTAATTTTTGCCATCATCTTATTAATTATATCATCCTGCAGTGATGATTCAATCTCGCCTAACAACGGCATAAACTGGCCGGAAGGTACAATAACAATCAGTGAGGCGCTTCCGAACTGGACTTACGGTACAGGATATTGGCTCATACTCTACGCAACCCCGAGCGCGAAGTATTCAAAGACAGCATTGGATTCTTGCGTGATAGGTAATGACGGGAGTTTCACAATACATCTGCCGCCGCTTGAAGACAAGTATTACGACAGGACGTTGAGTTAAGTTCAGTGAACTGTTTCGACAGCATTGTTATACCCCGGACGGGTCTTAAGGGTGTAAATACCGTTTTTGAGATTCACAAGGGCGGAGTTATAAAGAGCGCCGTAAAAGGAAAGAAGTGCAAAATCGGAAACGATTCGACCGGGACATATACGATGTATTACCACGCATACGGCAGCGGCTCGAACATGTCCGGACGTTCGATTTGCTACATACCGAACGGACAGAGCGCCGATACGGTATATTATAAGTACTCGATGAGCGTAAACAAGCACTGGAATTACGATGTTTACATAGTAACCTCAAAAACGCCGGGCAGGCGGGATTACTCTTTCTCAAACACCCATACTGTTTCCGTGCCCTGGGAATATTATATTAATAAGTAGGCAGTATACATATCATTCCGCGGCAAGTATATTTATAGGGATATTAAAAAAGTATCCGCGTATTATTATACTTTACTCTTAATTTTATTTTTCCAATCTTAAACGATTAAAAGGAGAACTTATGGATTTACAATCAAATCTTAATCAGATTAAGGGCAAGGAATCATTTCTTGAAAAGATAAAAAGGTTTATTCCCGGTTATGACGGATATGTAAACCGCGACAATTCACGCGAACTCGACACAATGCTCCGCAATCAACTTGCATTGAGGCTCGAAACAAACAAAGTTAAAATATCAAACACGGTATCGAATCTATCATCGGCGGGGAGGTTATTCGAATCCGCTAACATAGACAAAATTGACAAGAAGAATGAAACCGCTATAGCCAAGTTTAAATCAGCGGCGCGCGGATACAGCGGCGCATTCGACGTTGTAAAGGTGAAAGAGGAGAAACTGGAGCAGTTATATGGTTTCGACGAATCGCTTCTATCGAATGTCGAGGGAGTATGCGTGCTCTTTTCCGAACTTGAAACAGCAAGCAAAGCGGGCGGCGATATTAAGGAGCCGGTTTCGAAAATCGGAGCGGCGCTCGATGATTTGATTCAGAAATTCAGCGACAGAGAAAACATACTTTCCACGCTGTAAAATTAAGTCTCAAAACATTACCGGGGCCAGTTAACAGGTGTCGGCAAGCGCAGAACGAAATTAAAAATTTAATTTATAATTTAAAACTTGAAAGAACATGGCATTAATTGACGTAATACAATTCTTCGATGAAACGGGGAGAACTATGGTTCACCGCGAGCCTCAGGACGGTTCGGCCGCATACAGGCTCGGCACGCAATTGATAGTGCAGGATTCGCAGTCGGCATTATTTTACAGGGACGGAAAGGTTCTCGATGAATTCGGACCGGGGCGGCACACATTGACCACGGAGAACATACCGTTTCTTACGAAACTTATAAGTCTTCCGTTCGGCGGCACGTCGCCGTTTCAGGCTCAGGTGTATTTCATATCGATGAAGAAATTCATAGACCTGAAGTGGGGAACGAAGTCCCCGATAAATTTCCGTGACGCGGAACTCACGTTCGTGCAATTGCGCGCGTCGGGAAAATTCTCTATAAGAATAAAAGACGCGAGGCAGTTCATGCTTGAACTTGTTTCGACGCAGGGTCTCTTCACGACGAACGAAATTGAAGATTACCTTAGAGACGGAATCGTATCAAGACTAAACACCGTGCTCGGGCAGAATCTAAAAACAATATTCGATCTTGCGCAGTTCTATCCGCAGATAGAAGCGGGAGTAAAGGCGGCGGTTACCGATTTCTTTACATCGCACGGTATTGAACTGACGGATTTCATAATAGCAGGAATTGTTCCTCCCGAAGAAGTTCAGGAAAAGATTAACGAAAGAAGTTCTATGGGAGCAGTTGGAAATCTGGATTCCTACATGAAGTTCAAGGCGGCACAGTCTCTTGAGAAAGCGGCGGAGAATGAAGGCAGCGGCGGAATGGCAGGTATGGGCGCGGGAATGGGCGCGGGAATGATGATGGCTAACATGATGGGTGGAATGATGCAGAACATGAACCAGCAGGGCGGACAGCAGCAGCAACAGCAGCAACCGAAAATGACTGCGGACGAGATAATGGCGACTATAGAGAAACTCGGAAAGATGAAAGAAAGCGGTCTGATAACACCGGAAGAATTCGAGGCCAAGAAAAAGGATTTACTTTCGAAATTATAATTATCATCAGGGCTGAAGTCAGAATTTTTTAAATTTTTAAAAAGTAATTACTAATTACTAATTATTAATTACTAATTGAAAAAATATGCAGGATTTAACTCATTCAAAAATCGTTTGTCCGCAGTGCGCGGGTGAGAACGACATACCGCCCGACGGCAGGTTCCTTGAATGCCAGTTTTGCGGTTCGGCGAT
>CALGII010000226.1 GCA_937915485.1 uncultured Ignavibacteriota bacterium
GAGTTCAGAAACGTTTCATTCAAATATCCTTCAACGGATGTATATGTACTAAAGAACATTAACCTGATAATCCCCGAAGGCAGCAGTCTCGGGATAATAGGTCAGACGGGCTGCGGGAAAACAACACTCGTAAATCTCATACCCCGCGTATATGAAGCCGTCGAAGGCAGCGTGCTTATCGGCGGGAAAGACGTTAAATCAATTCCGCTCGCCTCTCTCAGGCAATCGACCGGAGTTGTTCCGCAGGAATCTTTTCTTTTTTCAAACACGATCGGAAATAACATTTCGTATTCTTCCGATACGGCTGACGAGGAGAAAATATTACGCGCTTCGGAAATCGCGGGTCTTTACAAGGACATTAACATTTTCCCCGACAAGTACAAAACTCTAATCGGAGAAAGAGGAGTTACTTTGTCGGGCGGGCAGAAGCAGAGGACTTCAATCGCCCGCGCTATTTATAAGAAACCCGATATACTAATACTCGACGATTCTCTTTCCGCGGTCGACACGAATACCGAAGAAGAAATACTGAAAGAACTTAAAGATGTTCTAAGCGGCAGGACAACAATAGTAATATCGCACAGGATTTCAACTCTGAAAAATCTCGATAAAATAATAGTACTTGATAATCATACGATAGCCGAAGAAGGAACGCACGAAGAACTACTCGCGAAAAAAGGATTTTATTATAACGTTCACGTCAAGCAGTTGCTTGAAGAGGAAATCGAGGAGATGTGATATGACGGTCAGAAAAATTACTCATAAAAAAGAAGAAGAAGCGCTCGGCAAGCCGCTCGACTCTGTTCTTTTCAAGAGACTCCTGCAGTACTTCAGGCCTTATCTGAAATACATAGTGCTGGCAGTGTCTCTTACGATATTCATAGCGGCGCTCTCGGCGGTGCGGCCAAGGCTCACGCAGATAGCAATTGACGACAACATCGTCCGCAAGGACATTCCCGGACTTCAGTTGATTATTATTCTTCTCATAGCAACTCTAGTGCTTCAGGGAATTATTCAATACGCGATGACGTACCTGACAAGTTGGATAGGACAGAAAATTATCTACGACCTCAGGAAAAAGATATATACCCACGTGCTGAATCTTAACCTGAAATTCTTCGACAACAATCCCATTGGCAGGCTCGTAACGAGGGTTACAAACGACGTCGAAGTGCTGTATGAAGTCTTCTCGTCGGGTCTCGTCACTGCTTTCGGCGATATACTTACGATTGTCTGGATTCTTTATTTCATGTTCACGCTCGACGTGCAACTCACGCTCGTTACACTGTCCGTGCTTCCGTTTCTGGTTTACGCCACATCCGTATTCAGAAAGTCGGTAAGAAATTCCTACAGGAAAATCCGCGTTCTGATAGCCTCGATCAATTCGTACATTCAGGAACACATAACGGGAATCTCTGTTGTTCAGTTGTTCGGCAGGGAGAAGAAAACTATAGACGAATTCGAGAAAATCAACAGCGAGCACACGCTCGAAAACAAGAAGAGCATAATGTACTACGCGCTGTTCTTCCCTGTTGTCGAACTTCTCGGCGCTGCGGCTGTCGGGCTTATTATCTGGTACGGCGGCGGAGAAGCAATGAGGGCGGCTATTTCAGTCGGGGTGATTATCTCATTCGTACAGTACACCGAAATGTTCTTCAGGCCGATTCGCGACCTTGCGGAAAAATACAACATTCTCCAGACCGCGATGGCTTCGAGCGAAAGAATATTTAACCTGCTTGATACGCAAAATCCGATAACCGATCCGGGAAAACCCGTTGAACTGAAAGACGTCAAAGGTCGAATCGAATTTAAAAACGTCTGGTTCGCTTATAACGACGAGGATTACGTTCTAAAGAACGTCAACTTCACGATTAACGCCGGAGAAAAGGTCGCTTTCGTAGGACATACGGGCGCGGGCAAGACGACAATAATCAATCTTATAAACAGATTCTACGACGTCAACAAGGGATGCATTTCAGTTGACGGCGTTGACATAAGAAACCTGTCACAGAAAGAACTCAGAAAAAATATCGGAGTCGTGCTTCAGGACGTCTTTCTTTTTTCGGGAGACATCAGGTATAACATAGACCTTGACAACACGGAAATTTCGGACGACGAAATTCATTACTCGCTCGACAACACAGGACTCAGAAGATTCATTAACGAACTGCCCGACGGTATATCGCATAAGGTTAACGAGCGCGGCTCTACGCTGTCGGTCGGACAGAGGCAGTTGATATCATTCGCAAGAGCGCTGGCTTACAATCCAAAGATACTCGTTCTCGACGAAGCGACATCATCCGTTGATACGGAAACCGAACTGCTCATACAAAAAGCGACGGAAAAACTTATCGAAGACAGGACGTCGATTATTATCGCGCACCGCTTATCGACGATACAATCCTGCGATAAGATAATCGTAATGCATAAAGGCGAAATCAAGGAATCGGGAAACCATCAGGAACTCCTCAACAAGCGCGGACTTTACTTCAAACTGTACCAGTTGCAGTACAAAGAAGATTTTGAAAAAATTAAAGAGCAAAATGACAGATAAACTACTCATAGCCACTAACAATAAGGATAAAATCACAGAGATTAAAAAGGCGCTTGGTAATGCCGTCGTGAGCGTGTTAACGCTCAATGACATCGGCATCAACATCGAAGTCGAAGAGGACAAGGATACGCTCGAAGGCAACGCGCTTAAAAAAGCGGAGGAAATCTGGAGCGCGGCGCGAATCCCCTGCTCGGCAGACGACACCGGTCTCTTTGTTGACGCGTTGAACGGCGACCCGGGAGTTTATTCGTCGCGATACGCCGGAGAAAACGTATCGTACGCAGACAACCGCAGAAAACTTCTCGAGAAGATGAATGGAATTCCGCGGCCGAAACGGACAGCGCGCTTCAGAACCGTAGTCTGCTATTATTTCGGTGAAGGAGAATACAAATTTTTCGAAGGTGAATGCGAAGGTGAAATCCTGACTGAAGAGCGCGGCTCGGGCGGTTTCGGTTACGACGCAATCTTCCTCCCTTCAGGTTACGACAAAACATTCGCGGAACTCGACCTTGAAGAGAAAAATAAAATATCTCACAGGGCGAAAGCATTTGAAAAGTTTAAGGAATACCTCACTTCAATTAGCAGTTAACATTTAGCAGTTAACAGTTAGAGCCGGCGGGTTGGGTGATTTTAAGAAAAAAGTTATCCAAAATGAATGTCATTACGAGATTGATATGAAGACATTAAACAGACAGGGTATAGGTTTTAAGAAAATCTATACCCTGTCAATTTATATAATTTCCGCTTGCTCTTGCTCTAACGGTTGAGTGTTAAATGCTGATTGATTATTTCTCCAGAAACTTATCGCCTGTCAACTTCACCAGTTGCCTGTACCATTCGGCGCTGTAACCCGGCTGCTCAACTTTCGCTACGCGGCTTCCCGGCACGGGAGTCTTAATGTTTCCGTCCATATACTTTGTGAACAGGAATCCGTAAAGTTGTTTCCACCTGTCGAATGTGTTTTTGCCCGCTTTCAGGCAGTATTCCGTGATAAAATCCCTCGCTGTTTCTATGTCCTTGTCTTTTAGTTCCAGCATTGTTTTGTCAATGTCGTCTATGCTGCCTATGTAGCCCAGTTCAAGTTCCTTCTGAACGGGCTCGATATCTTTGAACATATCGCTGTAACGCGTGTAAGCGAAGTTCGACACCTGATTGAATATCCAGAACAAAGAAGAGTCGCTGTAAACCATCATATCGCCGTTGCCGACGGCGAAGTTAGGTGGAACCTGCTTTATCGCCGTGTACATCGGAGTGTAAACGGTAGTGTAGTTATCGTCGACGCCGTACCAGAATATCCCGCCGAGATTTTCGGGCATCCATGCGCGCGACTGAGTAACGAATGAAAATCCTGTTTGCTGTGTCGATATCGCCCTCTCATTGAAATACGTCTTTCCGTCAACTTTCCAGGTCAAGGGTCTCCATCTGACAGGACACGTGTAGGGTCCAGCGCCGAAATCCTTTGTCATATCAAGTTCCGTGCCTTCGAAATGGTCTCTCATCGCGGTCATAACGTCGTAAACGGAAAGTTTCTTTTCGGGTTTCACCCAGAGCGGCATTCTGTTCTTCAGGTTTTCGCCCTTGGCGTAATCGAGATATTTCGACATTCCTTTCGAGACTTTATTAAAAAGGGCCCAAACCCTCGCGTCACAGAATCTTGCACCTTCGAAATCAACAGGCGCGTATGTATCGGAAAAAGAAAATTCTTCGTCTTTACCTTTGAACCAGCCCTTGCTCTTCGCGTAAGAAACCACGTCCTTTGAATAATAGCAGTTCATCGTATCGTTCAAAGGGAACTGCTGAATCCTTGATTGATTCGCGTGAGCGGATACACATCCGTCGGGAATTCTAACCGCGACCCAGACGGAACCCTTGCCGTTAGTGCCTTTACCGACCATTTCCATTATCCATACCTCATTCGGGTCGGACAATGAAAATGACTCGCCTTCGCTGCAATAACCGTATTCCTGAGCAAGATCAGTCATTATCTTAATCGCTTCCCTGCAGTTCCTGGCTCTCTGTAATGCCAGATAGATCATCGAACCATAATCCATTCTGCCTGTCGTGTCCATAAGTTCGTGTCTTCCACCGAATGTCGTCTCGCCAATCGCGAGTTGGAATTCATTCATGTTACCTACAACATTGTATGTATGCGGAACCTGAGGGATTTGTCCGAGCAGGCGTCCAGAATCCCATTCAATTACGTCAAGCATCGTTCCCGGGGGATAGTTTGCCGCAGGCCAGAAATAAAGTTCACCGTAAAGCGTATGCGAATCCGCTGTATAAGTAATCATAGTCGAGCCGTCAACTGACGCGCCTCTGGTTATAAGAAAATTTGTACACGCATAAATGCTGTCTTCAAGTATTGAAAATTGCAAGAAGAGTACAGTGATAAAAACAAGAGTTTTCTTCATATTTTTTGGGTAATTTTTATAAAAAATACAAAATTCGAGTCTAAAACGATATTCATTTCGTATAATATTGAGAATCCATTCTCAAATTGAAAAATATTTCGATGCTACTCATCTATTTATGCGTAAAATCAATGATTAATACAGGCACATTTCTTGCATAATAAATCCTAAACATTATTTATTTAAATTTGGGGTTATGAAAAAGGGCTATTACTTTTTACTCATCTGTCTATCCTTTCTGTTGTATTCCGGAAATTTGTATCCTCAGGCAGGGGGACGGGCTTTATATCTGCAAAATGCAGATTATCTATCGCACGGCGATTTTGTATATTGCGGAGCGCCGAATTACAATTTTACTGATAAACTCACGATTTGCGCGTGGGTAAAATGGACCGTTGACCCGTCGGCTTATGTAAACAACCATTACGAACAGGAGGGCAGAAAAGCCAACATCATCACAATTGACAGGCATAATTCGAAGGATAACGGTCAGTTCTGGCTTCAGCACACGAATAGCAACGGTAAATTCGAATGGTCTGTTCAGGCGAGCGGCAGAGAAACAATTGTATCGACTACGACACCGCAGAAAGATGTCTGGGTTTACCTGACTGCGGTTTACGACGGAAGTTCGACGGGGAAAAAGTTGATTCTATACGTTAATGGAATCGAAGAATCTTCGATTTCCTCCGGCATCAGCGGAAATGTTCAGGCGTTTGACGCAACGAACATGCGGCTGAACATAGGAAGACTGCCGAACGGTTACAGGTTATTCGCGGGTGTGCTGGACGAAATAAGAATTTACAAAAGAGTTCTTGGTATCGATGAAATCAGGAAACAGATGTTTTACAAATCGACAGCGAATTCAACCGACCTGGTAAGTTACTGGGATATGAACCAGCCGAGCGGTACAACTGTTTACGACCTTGTTCCGACAAATCCCGTGAACGGAAAATTTTACACCGCGCTCGTTGACGTTCACAGTTTCACGACATCCCCATACAGAGTTTATGATGATGACAAGGCGTGGGAAGTAAACACCTGGCTGAACTGCCCTATCAAAACTGTCGGCGGTAACGGTGTTGACGAGGTTAACGTCATAACAGCGAATACAATAACATCGCTTACGTTCCAAAATGCATGGATAACAACACCTAAACTTGATGATTTTGGAAACAATACGGGGATGACCTGGTACGGAATAGAAAAATCAGGAGAAGTGTCGCAGTGGATATATTCGACCGCTACGATTGGCGAGGATGCTCAGGTTGTAAAGACCACAGATTCGAGTTATGTCGGCTGGTCAGGCGCGAGCGTATCGGTTAAAATATCTTCCGTTCCTGACGACAACAACAACCTGACAATTTATTACTGGGGTTTCGTTGACGGACTGCCGGTCACGACAGAAAGTCTGCCGACGGGAATGACGAAACGCTCCGACCTTGTTTGGGGAATAAACGAATGGGGCAGCGTTACGTCAAGCATATTCATTTCTTATCCGAACATACTCGGCAATTTCAATCCCGCTAAATGCAGGCTTCTTCAAAGAACGAGAGGCACTCTTGCGTGGTCATTCGCACCGGACGCCGTCGCTGATTCAGTCGCCAGAAATTTCTATGTGCCTTCGGTCTCATCGTTCATGGAATATTCAATCGGTATGACAGACGATATTATGCCCGTGACGCTGGAATATTTCAGCCATAACGTTCAGGGCAGAGATGTGAAACTCTCCTGGGCTACAAGTTCGGAAACAAACAACAAGGGATTTGAGATAAGCCGTTCGAATGACGGCAAGAACTGGACGAGCATCGGTTTCGTGAACGGCGCCGGAACAGTGAATCACAGAACATCTTATTCATTTACGGATAAATCACTGTCGGCAGGGCGATTCCAATACAGGCTGAAGCAAATTGATTATAACGGAAATTATGAATTCTTCTACATTCATCAGGCAGCGGAAATTGAATCACCGCGAAAGTATATATTGAATCAGAATTACCCCAATCCTTTTAATCCTGAAACGAGCATAGATTTTGAACTGCCCGTCAAATCGGTTGTAAAGATTGTGATTTATGACATATCGGGAAGAGTAGTCGGTAATGTTATTGAAGGAAATCTCGAAGCGGGTTACCATACAGTGAAGTACAACGGCTCGAGTCTATCAAGCGGTATATATTATTGCAGAATGTCCGCGGAATCGGATGGCTCCACTTTCGTGAAAACGACGAAAATGATTTTAATAAAATAAATTCCCCAGAAATTCCGGTAAGCTGCTGATACCGGTTACAATCGATGGACGGGGTAATATATTAATATTATCTCATCCAAAGAAAAAAGGCTGCCTGACGGGCAGCCTTTTCAATCTTGTCATATCGTTTTACCAGATGAACGCTCTTTCTTTCGGGTCTTTATATCTTTTGTCGTTCGTCTTTATGTCGAATGCCTCATAGAATTCGCCTACGTTATAGACTATGCCGTTGACTCTCGCATTGGAGGGAGAATGCGGGTCTTCCTTGAGTCTCTTCAGAAGTTCTTTGTCTCTGATGTTTCCTCTCCAGATTGTCGCGTAGTTGAGGAAGAATCTCTGCAGCGGGGAAAATCCTTCGAGTTCCTTCGCGGGCGCGGTCTTGCCCCATGCCATTTTCAGGGCTTCGAGAGAAATCATTACGCCGCCGAGGTCGCCGATATTTTCACCGAGCGTGAACTTGCCGTCAACGTGGAACGTATCAAGGACGAAATAATTGTTGTACTGGTCAACAAGCACCTGAGCGCGTTCGTCAAAATTCTTAGTGTCTTCTTCCGTCCACCAGTCCTTAAGGTTTCCGTCCTTGTCATATTTTCTTCCCTGATCATCGAATCCGTGAGAGATTTCGTGACCGATAACGACGCCTATACCTCCGTAGTTTACAGCGTCATCGCCGTCAGCGTAGAAATAAGGCGGCTGGAGTATTCCCGCGGGAAAACATATTTCATTGTTCGCGGGATTATAGTACGCGTTTACCGTCTGCGGCGACATTCCCCATTTCGTTCTGTCGGTGGGTTTGCCGATTTTAACTATGTTCTTGTTGTAATTGAATTTCCTTACATTCATAATATTCTCGAAATACGAATCCCTGCTGATTTCGAGTTTCGAATAATCCTCCCATTTATCGGGATATCCGACCTTAACTCCTATCTTATCGAGTTTTTCCAGTGCTTTCTCTTTTGTCGCTTCGCTCATCCACGGAAGATTTTTAATCCTGTTGGCGAGAGCCAGGCGCAGGTTCGCGACGAGTTCTTTAATCCTCGCCTTTGCTGACGGCGGGAAGTGTTTCTCGACGTAGAGTTCGCCGAGCGCTTCGCCGAGCGAACCGTCAACAACATCCAGCACTCTTTTCCATCTCGGTCTCATTTCCTGCTGACCGCTCATGAACCGTCCGAAGAAATCGAAATTTGCATCGACGAATTCCTTGCTAAGAAAAGCCGCCGATGAATTCAGGACTCTCCATTCAAGGTAACTCTTAAAATCGTCCATTGATACGCCTTCAAATGTCGGTCCGAGTTCCACGAAGAATTTTTTCTGACCGAGGTCAATGTCTCCCGGATTTTCAAGACCGATTTCTTTGAAGTACAGTTTCCAGTCGAATCCTTTCGCAGTTTCAAGCATTTCCGCAAAAGTCATCTTGTTATAATTCAATTCAGGATTGCGGAGTTCGATGTTCGAAAAGGATGAATTCGCGAGTTTCGTTTCGAATGCTATCACGGCGTTTGCTTTCGCTTCCGCGGTCGTTTCATCGTAACCGACGAGTGTGTACATTTTCGTAATGAGTTTCAACAGTTCGGTTCTGATTGACTTCGACCTTTCATCATCCTTGAGATAATAATCCCTGTTGCCGAAAGTCATTCCGCCCTGCCTGAATCCGCCGATTGTCATCGCGCTGTTCTTGTCGTCCGTCGTCGGACCGAAATAGAATAAAGGATAGGAGCCGAGCGTGTGCATCATCGCGACGTATTTTACGGCGTCCACTTTTGTCTTAAGGCTTTTTATCTCATCGAGATATTTTCTAATCGGAACGTAACCAAGGTCGTTAATCTTATCTTCATCCATTCCGCTCGCGAAGAAATCTCCGATTTTCTGCCTGTTTGTTCCTTTAACGAGATTCTTGTCAGCCGAACATTCTTCGACAAGAGTTCTCAGTTGTTTCGCGTTGCTTTCACGAAGTTCGTCAAACGAAGTATATCTTGTCATATCCGCGGGAATCGGATTATTCTTCATCCAGGTTCCGTTCGCGTATTCGAAGAAATCGTCACCGGGTTTTACCACGGGATTCATATTTCCCTTATCGATTATCGGCTGTGCGACTGAAATCGCTACAAATGCCAGAAAAACGATAAAAGAAGCCAGTAATAACTTTAAATAATGCATAGAGTTTTAAAATTGTTTTGATAAATATTTGTGAGTGAATTATTTGTATGTATAAAATATTCTGCCAAGCGAAAATGCGTTAAAAATCGTAAAGGTATAGTTACCGTATTATACGAAAAAAATAAAAAAAGTTGCGGATTTTAATTAAAATATACCGTGTATGACCCAATTTTCTCACTCCAAAACCTGCCGAACGAATAGGGAAACACGTACCTCAACGGTATCATATCCCGAAGCTTACAAAACGCGGTCTCAGTCCATGCTGTTAACGGGAATAAACTTAATTACTTGCTGTAATGCAGTGTAACGCTCTTTTTCAGCGCTTCGCTCAAACTTAATGACACCGGGCAGGTATCCGCGCACACCTGAAGTATCTTCTTCTGCTTGTCCGTGTATTCTTTTTCCGGGAAATAAACGTCCACCACGATTTCCTTTACGCGTCTGGGGTCAGTCCCCATAATTTTTGTCACCTCCGCAATCGTTCCGTCAATCGAAAATCCGTGTGTATTCGCCGCTATTCCCATTATCGTAATCATGCACAGACCGAGCGACGTTGACATCAGGTCAGTGGGAGAAAACGCTTCGCCCTTTCCCTGATTATCGGTAGGCGCGTCGGTTAATATTTTCTGCCCCGATTTAACGTGAACTGCTTCAAGCCTCAAACCGCCGAGATACTTTATTGTCGATGTTGCCATTTAATTATTTTGATTCTTTGTACTTTATAAATTACCGAACAGCGGGCAAGATTAAAATGTAAATCACAGGTTCGTTCCAGCATTCAATAATGAGGACATAAGCATATTTTCAAACGAATCAAGGTATAAGCGATTGTAATTACATTTAAAATAAGCCTCCCGTTTCGTATATTTTTTGATTATACTAATGGAAGTTGACGAAAAAGGAAATATTGTTGGGACTGACGTTCCCAAGAACACCGATTACTGGGCGAAACTGTCGGAATACGAAG
>CALGII010000227.1 GCA_937915485.1 uncultured Ignavibacteriota bacterium
ATAAACCGTTGAAACGGTTTTGCGTTATCGTTATTACTGTCCCAAGGCTGAAGCCTTGGGCTAGGCCGGAGAGCATTCGCAGTTTACACAGATTGAATATTCGTACAAGTTCCGGATATTATTATTTGCAAATGTTTGCATTTTACGGGTTACGAAGCCGGGGCTTCGTAACCAGATGGAGATTTGCGGGTTACGAAGCCGGGGCTTCGTAACCAGATGAAGATTTGCGGGTTACGAAGCCGGGGCTTCTTAACCGGATAGAGATTGTTGTTATTTGCAGGTTTCGAAACCGGGGCTTCGTAACCGGAAGAAAAGCCGGGGTTTCGTGACCGGAATCAAAAGCGTTCTTCTGTAAGTTTTCTGTTCACCATTGAACCGGCGAGATTCCCGCTGTACACTGCGTTCGCTACAGTACGCAGCGCGGAGGAATTATCGCCGCAGGCATATACGCCTTCGACTGTAGTTTGCTGAAAGGCGTCAATTTTTATATGACCCGTTTCAGTCAGTTCACACCCCAGTGATGCAGGGATATCCGAATGCTGTTCAAATTTTACAACCGCGTAAACGGCGTCAAATTTCATCTTCTCCGCGCCCCTGAAATGAATGTTTTTAACGTGGCCGTTTTCGTGTTCGATTTCCGTAATTTCATTTTCAATAATTTTTATGCCGCGTTTATTCAGCGCGGATATCTGTCGGTCGTCAAAATCAGACTTGCCCAATGTTAAAATTGTCAAATCGTCTGTCAGATTGCTGACAAGAGACGAGAGATGAAACGCTTTTTCTCCGTTTGCCATTACAGCCGTTCTTTTTCCCCGGAATTCGTATCCGTGGCAATAAGGACAATGGATGACCGAGATGCCCCAGCACTGTGAGAAGCCTTCAATACCGGGCATTAAATCTTTTATGCCGGATGCGAAAATCAGTTTTTCGGCGGTGAATTCTTCTCCGTCCTTAGTAACAACCGTGAATCCTTTTTCCGTTTTCCTACCTGCAGACGCGACGGTCGAAACGAACGTAACGGTTTCGTACCTGAGTACCTGTTCTTTTGCTTTTGCCGCGATAACGGCGGGTTTTTCCCCGTCCTGTGTTATGAAATTGTGGGAATGCGGAGTCTGCCTGTTGCAGGGCTGACCGCTGTCGATTATTAAAACTTTTTTCATCGAGCGGCCCAGCGCCATTGCCGCCGATAGTCCCGCATAACTACCGCCGATGATTATTACGTCGTATGTTTTCAAGTTTGTTATTATTGTTTCCGCCATTTTTAAAAGTATTATAACCGTAACAATACTATTATAATATAGTTCATCGGGAGAACCGGTCAGTTATTATGTAGTTTGGAAACCAAGTCGGGGGGCAGCCGTTATTGCGGAGTTACTTATAATTTCCCGGAGCAAATGTAATGTTCAGCAGAACCTTACCGGAAGCGTAATTTACGTTCAGTACTTTGTCGCCGATTGAAACTATACTCATCCTGTCTTCATCGTCTGTTCCTTTATCGAATACGATAACATTATCATCGGTAAGTTCCCAGGTTCCCGTTTCAGCGCCGGAGTCATCTTTAATCGGCTCGTCGTCTTCGATATAAACGTATTTGCCATTTTTCTGAAACTCCATGAAGACATAAAAATCATTTCCCTTTCTGCCGTCTTCCGTGTAGGAAGTGGAAAGCCATTTCCTGCATAATGCTTCCCTGACGGAAAGTTGCCCGGTCACGGTTTGCGTGGTATCCTGCGAGAACGCGATACCTGAAAGCGTCACGAGAAAAACTGCCGCGAGTATTATTCTTTTTGCCATTTTATAAAATTAATATCAGTCGTCGAGATTTTCGATGTAGTAAACTAAATTGATTCCGACGAGAAAAGAGCCGGGTGCATTCGTACCGATTCCAGAATATGGAAAATTCATTTTCACGAGCGGCGTCAGCCTGATATACGTCAGCGGATAGTACGTGTACGAAGCGGTAAGCCCGAAAGAATTTTCATCCGAGTCCTGCACGCTCTTTTCGTCAATACTGTGATTTCCCTGAATGAAACCCGCGAAGGCAAGCGATACTGAACTTTTCATATTAATAAGATAGTTCATAGTCAGAGCGTAATTAAGTCTTTCGCCAAGTTGCCTTTTAAATGAATTCGTGAGCGGCTGGTTGTAGTATTCGTTATAAGTCTTGCTGAAACTGTGAAGCCAACTTAAGTCCGCTCCAAACTGGAATTTATTTTTCAGAATTGTTTTGATGAAAGAGACGCCGAGCATCGCCGTGTAGAATCCTTTTCCGGTTATGTCTATTTCGCTGTCCGCTTTATCGTCCGACTTGCCTGTGGGAAGAGTCATTCCGAAAGTAACCGCGAGGTACGGAGTCTTCTCGTCCATCTTTGTTTTTTTGTTCACGGTATAAAGGCTGTACTCGTGAAATATCTCGTATCTGCCGCTGAATACTACGTCGCCGATTCCCGACCCGCTCGAAGGAAGCCCTGCCAGTTCGTTTCTGTTGATTACGAACGGTACCGATACGCCCGCCTGAAGATGTTTATTGAACCTGTAAGCGGCGGAAAAGGATGGCGTCATCTGCCAGTTGGTTTGTTTCGTTTTAATCCATTCGCTGCCCGAATCCCAGACGCCGTTAAAGTTGTCCCACTTATACCCCGCGCTGAAGAGCGCTTTCTTGTTCAGCGAAAGCACCGCGATGTCGTAAACACCTCCGCCGCAGCATATTTGAGAACGCAACTGTCCTGCAGTGAACAGAGAAGCAAGAATTATTATGAAGATTATTTTTTTCATTTTACCTCACGTCAAATATAAAATAGAATGTCGGCGTCGGAGATATGAACTGATTGTTTACTTCTATTGAATCATAAAGATACCATTCCCCCGCCATCGTGTAATTCGCCTTTCCCTGATAATGCCCGTTCCCGAGAAAAACAGGATTCGTGTTATTGCTTGAACCGTGACCGTGAGAAGGCATCCAGGGCTTGATGTACATCTTTGCCGAATCAACTTCGTTGTAAGTAATCTGGTCGTCTGAACTGTGCAGAATGCACTTGAAGTCATTAAGACCTATCTTCGCGTCCTTTCCTGATATGACGGTCAGCAAATACAGTGTAGTGCTTCCCTGAGGCAGCCAGAAGCGCATCTGATTATTCGGATTCTGCACCACGTCAAAATTTCTGTGCCTGATGAAGCTGCCGTCGTTATAACCGTAATCCCCGTACCAGAAAGACGTCGATGAATCGGATAGCATGATGTATGAGGCATAGCCCGTAAAGAGACCGTCAGCGTCGTTGAAATAAAATTTCTTACTGACGGGCGTGCCGTGCCCCGGTCCCGCGGTGTGGTACATTACGGGAATGTAATTGACGTAACCCGTCTTTTGTTCCGCGCCGTTCAAGAAGACCTTGAAACCGATTTCGTTATAACCTACAAGCAATGCGGCACCCGTCTTGCTGTAAAACTCGTACGTCATTCCCGCGGAATCTACGGTGAACAATTTTGTATAATTCGGGTTCACAGGAGTTTCCGTATTCACGGGATTGTCCTTGCCGCACGAATAAAAAAATACAGCAGCAATTAGCAGCAATAATATTTTTTTCATATCCGAATAAAAAGTTGATATGCAATATAGTTATAATTGTTCAATAATTAAACAGCCGGAATGAAAAAGGGTTGCTTTTTTATGAATTTTACACTTTTATGAAAAAGCGGGGTTGCTTTTACCCCGCTTTATAATGGTTAATTGATATCTGCTGAATGTCGAAAAAATCAGAATTTCGAGATATTTATCGCTCTGCTTAGGAGACCTGATATTATGCTTATTCCCATCATCTGGTCTGACCGGACGACGGTACCGAAAATCACGTTCGTAGTAGTCGAACCCGATGTTGATTTATAGTTCACTATCCATAAATCGTTCGGAAATCCAATGAGACTTTGTATGTATTCAGGTAAATCGAGTCGAAGCGTGCCTAATGCCGGAATCAGGAACATATTCACCGTTTTTTCCGAGCCCGAAGGAGCGCCGTTCAGGAACGTGCTTCCGTTCGACGTGCTTGACCTCGGCGTGAAAGACGAGTCGAAGCGTATAACGGGATTTGACGAGTAACTGTAACCGTAAGCGACGTCGCTGTTCACGAGGCTGTCCTTATTAGTGCTTATGTTGAAATTGGAATTATTAATTAAAGTCAGCGCTCCCGAGACAATATTCCTCGCCGACGTATCCTGAATCAGATTCAGAATCGTATTGAAATTAAATGCAGCGGTGAGTTCTATGCAGTCCCTTGCGCCCGGAGTCGGGTTCGGCGTATATACCGCGAGATCGTTGGAGCCCGTTTTCTTGAAGATATACAGCCACGCGCCTATGTTATTCGGGTCCGTGATTCCCGACGAGAGCGATATATCGGTTTTTCCGGCGTCCTCGCCCGAGTAAAGCACGTTCTTTCCGAAAATCATAACGAGTTTCGCACCGGAATATTTTCTCTGCGCCTGCGCGAAAGCCGAATCGATCCTGTCTTTCGCCGTGACCTTGTTGTTGACGATGTCGTTTATAATTGTTTCAGTCTCGCTGCAGGAATAAATCCCCGAAAGAGAAATTCCGAACGCGAGTGCAAGAAATAGATTTAATAATTTCCTCATTAGTCTGTCCTTTTATTTTCTTAGAGGCAATATAAGTAAAATGAAAAATACTTGAAGTTGTAAAGGGAATGCAAAAGATATCCAAAAGCAAAAGCCCCGCAAATAATTGCAGGGCTTTAAAGTTGTGGAGATAAGGGGAGTCGAACCCCTGACCTTCTGAATGCCATTCAGACGCTCTACCAGCTGAGCTATATCCCCGAACAAACAAAATTACCTAATCACTGACCGAAATTCAATTCTATTCCAATCGCCGTTTGGATTTCCGGTACGGAGAAAACGGACAGAATCATTCCTTGAATAAAGAATGATTTGTAAATCCGGTTGTTAAGCCTTGTTAAGGGCAGGCTCCGTTACGAGTTCCCTGACGAGATTGCTGAGTTCCCTGATAGCGAAAGGTTTAGAAAGATAATGCGTGCATCCTCCGTTGAGAAACTCCTCCCTGTCGCCTGACATCGCGTATGCCGTAAGCGCCACGATGGGAGTATTCTCATAACCTTTTATTTTTCTTATCAAGCCGGCAGTCTGCACTCCTCCGATACCCGGCAATCCGATGTCGAGAAGGATTACGTCGTATTTGTTCTTACCGACGAATTCAACCGCTTCTTCTCCTGTGCTGACAATATCAATTTCGTAACTACCCTTTAATACCTGATATGTTACTAATGCGGAGAATTCGTCATCCTCTACCAATAGCAATTTATATGTGTTCCCCATACCGCAATATTGCACAAAATTCAGAATAAATTCAATTTACAAATTCGTCGATTCGGAGGACAAATAAACTCACGGATAATCCGCGTACGCGGTATAAATTTTTGTCATAAAATGAATTAATGTGCTTTAATTTTCATTCTAATTTTTTAAATTCAAATTAATACCTCATCGGTTCCGTAAATTTTAAAATTGTTTAAATTATAAAATATTTTTTATGGCAAACCAAACGGCTATATCTTTCTTTTCCCGGTGGCTCGAAGTTCTATTCAATTACAGAAAACATACCGGCAGCTGGGCGTGGATACTGCACAGAATCACGGGACTCGGGCTGACAATCTACATTATGATTCACATAATAGCGTTAACCGGGCTTCTGAAGGGCGAAGCGGCTTTCAACGAAGAGATGGCATTGTTCACATCACCTGTTTTCCTGTTCGGCGAATGGCTTCTTGGCGCCCTCGTTATGTTTCATTCACTCAACGGAGTAAGGATTGCGCTTGTTGACTTCGGTAACGGGGCAAGATACCACAAACGGATTCTCGCATTCGTGTACGTTCTCGGCGTACTTATGGTCGCGGGGATGGCGTATCTGATATTCTTACATTAAAAATCAAAAGAAAATATAAAACAGATGAATACATATAAATTTTTCGGTTCAAGGAACTCGGGCGCTAAGAACTGGTACTTGCAGCGCATATCGGGAATAATACTCGTGATTGTTTTAATCGGGCATTACGTCCTGATGCACGCTACGCCCGACAGCGGACACACATACAAAGCCGTGATGGAGAGACTTCACTCGCCTTTCTGGAAAGGCATAGACCTTACATTCGTAACGCTGGGGCTGTGGCACGGATTGAACGGAACGTGGAACGTGATAAGGGACTATCATCTGAAACCGTGGGTGGCAAATACGATTTATGTTCTGATGATACTGCTGGGGCTGACTTTCTGGTTCATCGGTTTGAATACGATTTTGTCATTCTGATTTTTCATATTAACCACTAAGGCACTAAGAACACGAAGAAGAGCCAAGTAATTTTTAAATATCACTAAGGACACGAAGAACACTTAGAAATGATTGGATTTTGTTTTAATAGATTATGAAATATTTATAGACACGAAGAAGAAACAGGTAGTTTAATATTTCACTAAGGACACGAAGAACACTTAGAAATGATTGAAACAATAATTGGACTTTTTTAAGGGTATGACGCAAAAACATATAAACGACCTCGCGTATAAAATTGTCGGATGCGCGATTGAGGTACATAAGCACTTAGGACCCGGTCTTCTTGAATCGATTTACGAATATTGTTTTGTGAAAGAATTGAAAGGCGCCGGACTGGAAGTAAAATCGCAGATACCGGTCAATATTAAATATAAGAACGAGGAATTGAATATTCCGTTGCGTCTGGACATTATAATAAATGATATAATAATCGTCGAGATTAAGGCGGTTGAAGCGGTTTTGCCGTTGCACAAAGCTCAATTGTTAACGTACCTGAAATTAACGGGCAGACCGAAAGGATTGCTTATTAATTTCAATTGCGAAAATATAACAAAAGATTTGGTTCCGCTTGTAACAGATGAGTTCTCAAAATTGCCGTTAGGATAATTATAGTTCATTGTCATTTGCAACAAAACATTTTTATAAACTTAGTGACCCGAGCGTCTTTAGTCTAAGTGGTTATAATAAATCTAAGTGTCCTTAGTGAACTTAGTGATATAATTTTTATTTGTTCTTCTTAGTGAACTAAGTGCCTTAGTGGTGAAAAGAAAATTAGTGGTGAAAAGAAAAATAATTTTAACTAATAAAAGAAGATGATTCACAAACACGATTTAATAATTGTCGGAGCGGGGCTTGCCGGGCTTCGCGCGGCTGTAGAGACATCGCAATACGCCGATGTCGGAGTTATTTCAAAATTGTTTCCGACGCGTTCGCATTCGGGCGCGGCGCAGGGCGGCATCGCGGCGGCGCTCGGCAACGAAGAGCACGACAAGGTCGAATGGCACGTGTTCGATTCCGTCAAGGGCAGCGACTATCTCGGAGACCAGGACGCGATTGAGATGATGTGCGGGGAAGCCCCCAACGCTATTTACGAACTCGAACATCTCGGCGTTCCTTTCAGCAGGACCAAAGAGGGCAAGATTGCGCAAAGACAGTTCGGCGGACACACTAAAGAAGTTATCGACGAGAACGGAAACTCGAAAAGGATCCCCGTACTTCGCGCCTGCTATTCCGCTGACAGGACGGGACACGTGATTCTTCATACGCTTTATGAGCAATGCGTGAAAAGGAACGTTCGCTTTTACGCGGAGTACTTCATTCTTTCTCTTATAATAGACGACGGTGTCTGTAAGGGTCTTACGGCGTTCAATCTTCGCGACGGAGAGATACACACTTTCCACGCGAAGGCTGTTATGTTCGGAACGGGCGGTTACGGACGCGCGTACAGGGTAACTTCAAACGCTTACGCGAATTCCGGAGACGGTGTCGCCATAGCATTCCGCGCGGGAATACCGCTTGAAGACATGGAATTCGTTCAGTTCCATCCGACGGGACTTT
This sequence comes from uncultured Ignavibacteriota bacterium, assembly GCA_937915485.1. GTDB lineage: Bacteria > Bacteroidota > Ignavibacteria > Tepidaquicellales > Tepidaquicellaceae > CAIKZJ01. Next base: position 7,907 of record CALGII010000227.1, read on the forward strand.
ATCCTCTCGGCATTCTCGTTACAGAAGGCGCACGCGGTGAAGGCGGTTATCTGGTTAACAATGACGGCGACAGGTTCATGAAGAATTACGCGCCGACTGTAATGGAACTCGCGCCCCGCGATATGGTGACGCGAAGCATTCAGACAGAAATTAACGAAGGCAGAGGCATAAACGGCGGTGATTTCGTCAATCTCGACCTCACCCATCTCGGCGCGGCGAAACTGAAAGAACGGCTGCCCGAAATCACGGGATTCGCGAAGACATACGCGGGCATTGACCCTGTAAAGCAGCCGATTCCGATACTGCCGACAGCGCACTATTCGATGGGCGGCATACCGACCGATTTGTACGGACACGTGCTCGCAGACGAAAAAGGAACAATCGTAAAAGGATTCTACGCGGCGGGTGAATGCGCCTGCGTCTCCGTTCACGGTGCGAACAGGCTCGGCACTAATTCTCTGCTCGACGCGGTTGTTCACGGAAGGCGTACAGGCAAAACGCTCGTGAAATACCTGCGCGAGGCGGAGTTCAGCCCGCTTCCCGATGACGCCGAAAAGAAGGACAGGGAAATGTTCGCGAACCTATACGGAACTTCATCGGGCGAGAACGCGGACAAAATCCGCCTGAGACTCAAAGAAGAAATGACTAACAAATGCGGAGTGTTCAGGAACGAGAAGGACCTTAACTCGATGCTCGATACAATACACGAACTCGAACACAAATTCAAAAACGTTCACCTGTCCTGCAAGGGAAAGGTTTTCAACACCGAACTTATGGAAATCATAGAACTCGGAAACCTACTCGAGTTTTCGGACGCGATTGTCACCGGAGCGCTGGCGAGACAGGAGTGCCGGGGAGCGCACTGGCGGACCGACCATCCGAAGCGCGACGACGTGAACTGGCTGAAGCATACGATTGCCTTCAAGACAGAAAAGGGAATCGAACTTAAATATAAACCCGTAGTAATTAATAAATATCAACCACAGGAGAGGAAATACTAATGAAAGTTACATTATCAATTAAAAGGTTCGACCCGGAAAAGGACGAAAAACCTTACAGGAAAGAATACACGATTGATGTTGAGCCCACGTTCAGGATACTCGACTGTCTTGATAAAGTAAAGTGGGACATTGACGGCGGGCTCGCGTACAGGCGCTCCTGTTCCCACGGTATATGCGGCTCCGACGCGATGATGATAAACGGGAAGAACATGCTTGCCTGCCAGGTGCTCGTTCAGGACTTCAAGAAAAAATACATCAAGATTGACCCGCTTCCTTCCCTGCCGATCATCAAGGATTTGATTGTTGACATGGACGGGTTCTTCGCGAAGTACGAGGTAGTAAAACCGTATCTGATTTCAAAAACCCAGCCGCCTGTTAAGGAAAGATACCAGAGTCAGGAAGACAGGGCTTTGATAGACGAAGCGGTCAACTGCATCTTATGCGGAGCGTGCTCGGCATCCTGCCCGTCTCTCTGGTCGAATGACGCGTACCTCGGACCCGCGGCGATGCTGAAAGCGTACAGGTTCGTGTTCGACAGCCGCGACGACGCGCAGGCGGAAAGGCTTGACGTAGTCGACACTCCGGACGGTCTCTGGCGCTGCCACACGATTTTCAACTGCGTTGAAGTGTGCCCGAAGGAAATAAACATTACCTGGCACCTGTCTCAGTTGAAGAAAAAGTGCGCTATGAGAGAACTGTGATTGGAAGAATGAATTGAATGCCCCGGTTAAGCCGGGGCTTTTTAATATCAAAAATCAAAAATACAAATCAAAATTTAAAAAGGTTTTATCGTAAGATCTGTTCCCATAAAAATGGTAATCCGAAATATATAAGAACTATTTATCTATATAATACGATTTTCAATTTTTTATTTTTTATATGAATATTTGTCCGCCGCGGCGGATGATTTTTTATTTTTGATATCTTCAGAATATTTCCTTAAAGAACGTCTTCATCGCTTCCCAGGAGCGTTTGTCGGCTCTTTCGTTATATGCAGCGCCTTTTGAGTTATCGCTGCCCGCGGCGGGATTTGTGAAACTGTGAACCGCGCCGCTGTATATGAACAACTGGTAATCTACTCCCGCGTCATTCATCTCTTTTTCAAAAGCGGATACCTGTTCGCGCGGGACAAACGGGTCGTCTCCGCCGTGAAGAATAAGAACTTTTCCTTTGATATTCTTCGCGTCCTGCGGATACGGAGTGTCGAGACCGCCGTGGAACGAAACAGTTCCTTTTACGTCCGCGCCGCTTCTGGCGAGTTCGAGCGCGACGGTGCCGCCAAAGCAGTACCCCATTACCGCTATCCTGTCCGGATTGACATAATTCTTTTTCTTAATTTCGTCAAAGGCGATGTTAATTCTTTTTCGCATAAGGTTTCTGTCGTTCTTAAAAGTGCCTGCGAGTTTGCCCGCTTCCTGAGTGTCTTTAGGGCGGGAATCTATGCCGTAAATATCGACGGCAAAACCGACGTAACCGAGTTTCGCGATTGCCTCCGCCTTTTCCTTTGCGAACACGCCTATCCCCATCCAGTCGTGAACGATAATGACTGCGGGCTTTTTATCCTGTATGGATTCATCGTATGCTATGTAACCCATTAGAAGGACCCCGTCGTCATTATAAGTAACGTTTTCGGTCACAATCTGCGCTCTTGCAGCGACCGCCGTAATCAGTACAAAAAATAAAACTATTATTCTTTTCATCTCGTTGTTTTGTATTCGAGAACGAATTTGCTGCTGTAAAAATTCCGAGAGGGATAAACGCTGCGTGAGCGTATGGTTGTTTCTCTTTTCCGCGGGGAATCAGGTATGTGTATTTCAGAAATTAAAATACACCCTTGTCGTCAGACCTATAAATGTAATGTTTGTCGTGGTGTTCATCGCGAGAGGCGATGCAATGTTGCGTTTCGGGAAAAAGTTCGTGACCTTCAGTTCCGTTTCCGCGGTAGCATAAGGCGACAAGGGAAACTGCAATCCGATTCCCGCTTTCACTCCGCTAAGCCATTTCTTCGATGAAGAGTAACCGATAAGATAACTGTAATCGGGATATTCGTAATTGTATCCGCCGAATTCTTCCCGGATTCTGTCGACGGATTCCGATGTGTACTGCAAACCGTAACCGCCTGTTATGTAGAATGACGATTTCTGTTTTCCGAAAGGAAATAATTTCATATTGATGAACAAAGGAACGGCGAACAGTTCGGCATTATCCCATTTATCGATATAGTCGTTACCGTTTACTATTCCTGTTTCATAATTCCTGGCGGGTTTGCCCGCGTAATGCCAGATAAAGGAAGACTCGAGATTCACTGCGGCGTAATTGTTTATGTAAAAGTCCATTCCGAGGTCGAGGATAATCGGACTGTACATATCGTGTCCGTCATAATAATCGCCGTAATAATAATTGTTATAGTTGTATGAATCGTTATAACGCGATTGCGGAAAAGTGAAAGCATAAGTGCTTCCGAAATCTGCTCCGGTGTAAGAGCCGAAAGTCGTTCCGATAGAAATTCCGAAGGTATGATTTACCTGCGCCGGCGCGGAAAAGGTCAGCGCCGAAAGAAAAACTAAAACAAAAATAATTCTCTTCATGCGATATGCTTGTATATTCTTTTTACTTTGGGATGAAATTAATGTTCCTGCAAATATATCTTACTGATTTATCAGCGTGTTACTCTCGCTTAAAATCAGTTTTTATTCGTTGCCGCCAAAAAATTTTGCATTCATTTTATTAAATATTATACTTAAATTAAACTACAATGTAAACTAAAATAAGGAGTAATATACTTTGTCAGTAAAGATAACAGAAGAATGCATTGCTTGCGGCGCCTGCGAGGCAGAATGCCCGAATGAAGCAATATATGAAGCGGGAAAAGAATGGATTGTCGGCGGTGAGTCGCATCCTGCAATCTCCGAAGAGCATACATATATTGTTCCGGACAAATGCACCGAATGCGTTGGTTTTCACGATGAACCTCAGTGTATCCCCGCTTGTCCGACGGAAGCGATTATCCCGGATCCGGATCATCAGGAAACCAAAGAGCAGTTGATGGCGAAGAAAGAGCATCTTGATTCGGTAGGAAGATAGAACTCGAGTTTTATTTAAAAACAAAAGCCCCTTTTAAGGGGCTTTTTTATTTAATTTAAAGTTTTCAAATAAATCATTTCGAAAATATTTTTCATTAAGAATTGCATCAATAAAATTTACATTTTAAGTTTTAAAATAAAAAAAAGCCCCGTAAGGGGCTTGATAAAATTTCTATTGGCAAAGATTAATTCTCCCGCAGCACGAATTCGTCGTATTCCATTTCGAAGCGGAGTTTGTGTTTCGATTCTTCCTGAGCCAGCGAAAGGAAAAGTTGTTTCAATTCGGGAACGTCAGTCTTCGTAGAAAGCCGCGTGTACAGGTTGAAAGCCGCTTTCTCGCGGTTCATCGCGACGATTAGGGCTTCCTGATAACTCATTTCGGGCTTAATTACGACCGAATCCACGTAATCGCTGATTTTCAGATCCGAGATTTTTTCATACGGCACGTCAAATGTTCTGTCTTCTTTAATCTTTGTTAGCCGGGCTTTATGCTTCACTTCTTCCTGAGCGAATTCGAGAAAAACCGATTTCATTTCTTCGTTCCTGACTCTTTCCGACAACTCATTATAAAAGTCAACCGCTTTCTGTTCGGATGCAATTGCGAAGTCAAGAATTTCGTCAACGTTTTTAAATGTTTCCATGATATTATTTTGATTTAATGTTTTGCTTCTTCAATGTTTTTTTCAAAACTTTCCTCGAAACGCTTCATTATGTAATCGCAGCCGTAGTTGAACATTCGCGCTTTGTTTTCGCCGTTTGTGAATTCGAGTTGTTTCGGGGCGCCGTTTGAAGAGAACGCATTATCCCTGAGAAGCGCGGCGATTTCAAGAGTTATGTTGTGAGTCAGATCGAGTTTGTTCTTTATACCGAATTTAGACATAAGCGATATCATCTGCGCGAAGGTTTTCATTTCGAGTTTGGTGTCTTTCTCCCTGTCAAAAGGCAGAATGAATTTCTGCGTGTTCGAAAAACTTCCGCCGCTTTCGAACGGATATGAAGCGGGAAGCACGAGATCGGCGCTTTGCGCGGTATCCGTCAGGAAGTAATCCATGACTACTCTGAATTCGGTCCTGTCGAGCAATTCGGATACTGATTGTTTATCCAGCGCGCAACCCAGAGGATCTTCGCCGAAAATGAACATGTTTTTGATTTTTCCGCCGTTAAGAAGTTCGTAAACATTATTGTAATTCTGAGGAAGTTCCTTGATTCCCCAGATCTTCTTCACGTGCTCGTTGTACGCGGCATCGTCAACGTGTTTGTGACCTGCGTTGTACTCCGGAGTAATGCCCATATCGAACAATCCCTGAGAGTTGTTTTTTTCTTTAAGCGATACGAGACCGCTTGAAGTTTTTCCGTATTTACCGGTTATCAGAACGAGGTTAAGCAGTTCCTTTGCAGTTTCCGACGTTATGTGCTTTTCAGAGAATACAATAACAGCCTTTGAATCATTATTGAATTCCGTTGCGAAGTCAATCAGCCTTTTTTCAAAGAACACGCCCGATTGTTTGAGCAAGTCGTTGAAATCTTCGGTAAGGAGAGATTTCTTGTATTCGTCAAATCCTTTTACGTGGTCCTTGATAAATATCCCGTTCTCAAGTCCGTTCGCAAGAATGAAGTGATTCACGGCTTTCACGAAATAATAATAAGATTTAACGTTCAGAACCTTGTCCGCTTTGAACGCGTTCCTGTCGCTTTCATTATCCGTTATTACTTCCACTTTCGTGCCGTACAGCGTCTTGGCATTGTTTATCATATATCCCACGACGGCATTTTCGTAATTCGTTTCCGAGCCGAGCACGTAAACCGAATTGGCGTTCTTTATCTGCGTGAAAGGAACATTTCCTTCGGATACTGTCCGGTAAGCGTTTCCCCTGTTGAGATAATGGAAACTGTCAACGTTATTTGTTTTTACCGCGGCGCGCGCGAATTTCTGTATGAGATAAAGTTCTTCGTTTGTCATTCTCGCTCCCGCGAAGAAAACGTTTTCATCAGGATTTACACCAGTGACTTTTTTAACAATAATATCGAACGCTTTTTCAAAAGTAATTTCTTCAAATTTTCCGTTGACTTTCAGCAGCGGCTTCAGAAGGCGCTTTCCGTCGTTAAGATAACCGTAACTGAATTTCGCCATTCTGCAAATGCTTCCGAGTCTGTTTATCGTGCCTTCGCCGCCCGTGACTTTCATCACGAATCCGTTGCGATGGTGTATTTTTATCGCGCATCCCGTCGAGCAGAAGTTGCAGATGGTTTCAAACGATTCAAGTTCGAGCGGTCCGGGCTTGAACTTGAAGTTCTCCGACATCGCCGCCGTCGGGCAGGTGGATATGCACATCCCGCAGGATTCGCAGGTCGTATCAAGCAGGCTAGTGCCCATGCTCGGCGCGACGTAGGTCTCGAATCCCCTGTTTACGAGTCCGAGCGCATTCGCCCCGACGACGTCCTTGCAAATCCTGACGCATCTGGAGCAGAGAATGCATTTGTTGTTGTCAATTTCAATATA
>CALGII010000228.1 GCA_937915485.1 uncultured Ignavibacteriota bacterium
TTTGCAAAACAAAAACTTGTTGACTATTAAAGTTATAATGTTATATTTCGTGAAATTTAAAATAAGAAAATAAATTTTTCTTGAGAGTAGCGCTAACATACAACGTTAAACACGATAACGGAGAAAATCCGGGCGGGAAAGTTTCGGAGAACGCGGCGAAATACATAAACCGCGAACTAGTTGAGAACTATCCCGAAAGGATTGACGACACTTACGCCGAATGGGACTCGATGGAAACTATCGACGCCGTGAAAGCCGCTCTGGAAACGGGCAGCCACGATGTTGAACTCGTCGAGGCGAATGATGAATCGTATTTCAAACTGAAAGAACTAAGACCAGATTTCGTGTTCAACGTCGCGGAAGGTTTCCGCGGCGCCTCAAGAGAATCGCAGATACCTTCGATGCTCGAAATGCTTGACATTCCTTTCACGGGAAGCGATTCGATTACGATTGGAATCTGCCACGACAAATCACGCTGCAAGGAAATACTGTCTTACTACAACATTCCCAACTCAAAATTCTTCATAACGGACCGCCCTGTTTTAAACGGTTCTGATTTGAGTTTCCCGAAATTTGTTAAACCGCTGCACGAAGGTTCTTCGAAAGGCATTTATAATTCTTCCGTCGCTTACAGCAGGGAAGAACTTAACGGCGAAATTGAAAGAATAAAATCGTGCTACGGTCAGCCGGCTATAGTGGAGGAATTTGTTCCCGGCAAAGAGTTTACGGTCGCTATGCTCGGAAACGGCGATGACGTTCGCGTCCTTCCAGTCGTGGAAATAAACCTTGATTCGGTTCCGCAGGGATTCAATAAGATTTATTCCTACGAAGTGAAATGGTTCTTCGATACAAGAGAGAACCAACTGGACATTTTTAACTGTCCGGCAAACGTTGACCCGAAAATTTATTCAAGCATAGAAAAAGTTTGTAAAGATACTTATAAAGCGCTTCGCGTGCGCGACTGGGCAAGGATTGACATACGGCTCGACAATAATAACGTGCCCAACGTGATAGAAATTAATCCGCTCCCGGGAATTCTTCCCGACCCCGCGGATAATTCCTGCTATCCGAAAGCTGCGCGGACTGCCGGTATGGATTACAATAAAATGATTAATACCGTTTTAAATGAAGCGGTAAAAAGAATTTCGGAATAAAAACAGAATCGAATAAAAAATATTACAGATGAAAGTCAGCATATTATATAACGACCCGCTGCAATACACGAAGGATAAAATCTGGGATGACGGCGTTACCGACATCGACAAGGTTGAAGCCGCGATTGATATGAGCGAGTACGGAGTTCTCGACGAAATGAAATCCGTTCAGCGCGCGCTCGGCGCGAGCAGCCACGATACGAAAATTGTCCCCGTCGCTCTCGACCTGTTTAAACTGATTGAGGAACTGCGCGACGACAGACCCGATATTATTTTTAATCTCTGCGAATCGCTCGACGGCGACCCTACGCAGGAAATGAACATCGCGTCCCTTTATGAAATGCTCAAGATTCCGTACACGGGCTCACGCGCTCTTACTCTTGGACTCGCGCTTAACAAGGCGAGAGTGAAAGAAATCCTTAACTACTACGATATTCCGACGGCGAAGCATTTCATCTGCACGAACCCGTCGAAGATGAACGAAGAAGGCTACCACAGGTTGAAAGGAAAATATCCTCTGATTGTAAAACCGTCGCGTGAGGACGCCAGCATCGGCATCGAAAATGATTCGATTGTTTACGACGAGGAAAAACTCGTGAAGAGAATTGAATACGTCCTCGACGTTCATAAACAACCCGCTCTCGTCGAACAGTTCATCGACGGAAGGGAAATAAACGTAAGCGTCGTCGGCAACGTCGTGAACGGAATCGAAGATTTGATTGTGTTCCCGATTTCCGAAATTGATTTTTCTCTTCTTCCCGATGACTACCCGAAAATTGTAAGTTATAACAGCAAGTGGATGTATAAGACCGTAGAGTTCAAAGGCACGAAAGCCGTGTGCCCCGCGAAAAACATGTCGCCCGAACTCGAGTCGCTTATTCAGAATACCGCTAGAAGGGTGTATAATATAGTAGGCGCCGCCGATTATGCGCGCGTCGATTTCCGCGTGAAGGACGGCGTCCCGTACGTGCTCGAACTCAACCCGAACCCCGACATCTCCTCTGACGTTGACGAGGATACGGGATTCACGAGAAGCGGCAAGGCTTACGGCTGGTCGTATGATTTTCTTATTTCAAAGATTATTGACCTTGCCTGGGAAAGATGGCAGGGAATATTTGCAAACGTTAAAGTCTGATGATTAGAAAACTCGAACATAAGGACAGAAACATAATCGAAAAAATCCTCGTCGATACGAATAACTTCAGCGGCGATGAAATTAAAATCGCGATGGAGTTGATTGACGTTTACATTAATGACAGCGAACAGAAAGACTATGAAATATTCGTGGACGAGGAAGAGACTATAAACGGTTACGTGTGCATCGGTCCGCGTCCGCTTACCGAAGGAACCTTCGACCTGTACTGGATTGCGGTTAACCCGAACGTGCAGTCGAAAGGAATCGGAAGCAAACTGATCGCGTACATCGAGCAGCATCTGAAAAATAAAAACGGTCGGCTCGTCCTTATTGAAACGAGCGGAAAACCGTCTTACGAAAAAGAAAGAAGATTTTACGAAAAAAACCTTTATGATAAATTTGTCGAGATAAAGGATTTTTATAAAGAAGGGGACTCGCTTGTCGTTTACGGCAAGTACCTTCGTTAGTTTAAGAAATATTTAATAACAAAAATAAGGAAAACTTTATGGAACTTTGGCAACAAATGATTCGCGACAGCGTTCATTCGGTTGACCAGCTTGTCGAAAAGTTCGGCATCAAACGAGATGTCGCGTCTAAACTGGATAAATTCTTCCAGGCGCGAGTAAACCCGTACTACCTGTCTCTTATCAGGGAACCGAACGATCCGATATGGAGGCAGTGCGTGCCCGACGAGGTTGAACTCGAAGACATCGACGCCCCCGAGGACCCCTTGAATGAAGATGATATGAGTCCTGTTCCAAACATCACCCACCGCTACCCAGACAGGGCTTTGTTCCTCGTCACCTCTCAATGCGGCCTCTACTGCCGTTTTTGCACCCGCAAGAGAAAAGTAGGAGATTCACACAAAATCTCGATGAACACTCTTGAATCCGCTTTCAGGTATCTCGAACAGCATACCGAAATCAGCGACGTCATTCTTTCCGGAGGCGACCCGCTTATGCTTACCGACGCGATGCTTGAAAAGATTCTCGTTAGACTGAGGGAAATTAAACACATACAGGTGATAAGACTCGGCACGAAAATGCCCTGCGTTCTTCCGCACAGGATTACGCCTAAACTCGTGAACATGCTGAAGAAGTATCACCCGATTTATATCAATACCCATTTCAATCATCCGTGGGAAATCACCGAGGAAAGCAAAAAAGCGTGCGGTATGCTCGTCGACGCCGGATGCCCAGTCGGTAACCAGTCCGTTCTTATGAAAGGCGTGAACGACAATCCCGAAACAATGAGGCAGTTGCTGAAAGGACTTCTCGCGATGAGAGTCAGACCTTACTATATTTATCAGGCCGACCTCACGAAAGGCGCGAATCACTTCAGAACTCCGCTGAGCGTCGGGCTCGACATAATGGATAAACTCCGCGGTCATATCTCGGGACTCGCCGTGCCGCAGTTCGTAATTGACGCTCCGGGCGGAGGCGGAAAAATTCCGATGCTTCCAAATTACGTTATCTCAAGAGACGATGACAAGATTATTCTCAGAAACTATAAGTACAACGTTTATGAATATCCCGAAGCGGCTGACGAAAAGAAAGTCACAGACAAGAACGCGTACCTGAGAAAATCAAAGAAGAAAAAACAACCCGTTCTCGCCGAAGTCGATGCAATTAAAAACGTAAAGATTCCCGTTCTGAACGAGTAAATACTTATAGATACATATGCTGAATGATTGAAAACATATGCTGAATGATTGAAAACATTTGCTGAATGATTGAAAACATTTGCTGAATGATTGAAAACATTAGGTGTCTGTGCTGAACAAGTAAAATAAAAATGAAGTCTCAATATCAAAGGGTTATTCAAATCGAATAACCCTTTTTCTTTTGTCTTAATATACGCCGTTCTTTGTCCCCCTTTGGAGGGGGTGCGGCTTTAGCCGCGGGGGAGGGCCGGAATCCATTACCGAAAACACTTCCTCTCTTTCGATCTTTCATTTTCCAATTTAAGATTTACAATTTAAAATTGAATGTGCGTTTCCCTTTGGAGGGGCCGAAGGGTCGCCGCGGCGATGTGCGGCTTTAGCCGTGGGGGAGGGTAAGAATTTACACGCCGCGCCAAATAAAATTCATTTCCACATTGTCATTCCGGCATGCTCTTAGCCGGAATCCATAACCAAAGACACACATCCTCTTCCAGAAGACCTTCCATTTAAAATTTAAGATTTACAATTTAAAATTGAATGTGCTGTGCCCGAATAGGAAATAACACTTACCAAAGAATACACCGTAAGAATAGAAGCGGAGAGCGCGGAATCCGCTAAACGCCTCACAAAATTCTTTACCGGAGACGTTCTTGACATATCGACGATAGAAGACAGAGCAAAGCATAAATTTAAAATCAATGGAATTGAATGTAGAATGAACGAAGTGGATTAGCCCTTTATGGTAATTTTCATTTTTCATCATTGTAAAACATTAATTATCAAATCAACAAACATATATCATATATATGTTTTCGAACTAAAACGAAGAGTAAAATTCGTTTGTAAAATTTAGTACAGGCTCTGGTCGTGGGAATTAATTCGTCAAATTAAAAAATTCAAAATAATTTAAACTCATCAATTTCATTAAATGATTCAATTTTATTAAGAATTGCGAAGTGACCCCGTCCAAATTCTTTAGACAAAGCCAATATTGTTTCCTTTTTGTTTTTGTATCTTATTAATTCTAAATATCTCATCTTTAATTTATCAATTTCGTGTATATCCCAGTACTTTCCACGATTAGAAATATTTGTTTCCGTTGGCTTTCTTATGTCATTTAAAAGACACCCTTTCTTTATTTTTTGTATATTTTCTATTTGGTGTTTAAATGCCGTACTACTAATTTCAAATCCGATTGCGTTTCTATTTAGACCTAATGCTACTTTAGCGGTAGAAAAACTTCCGAGGAATAGATCACATACTAAATCATTCTCGTTACTGCTGTATTGTATCATTTTTATTAGGAGCTCTGTGGGTAATTCATTTTTATTCTTGATCTTTCCTGGCTTATATTCTTTATTTATTATCCAAACATCTTCCCTGTCTTGATAATTTAATGAGCCGTTTTTTAAATCTTTCTCGCCATCTCCAAACCTGCAAAAAGTATTAAACGTATGTTCTTTACCAGGTTTTGTATAGAATAAAATATGGTAGTGAGACGATATAAATTTATTCTTAGTATAAACGCCAAAATTATATTTCCATATAATGTGATTTATCTCTGTTAGTGAAGTAGCCTTTAATGCATCAAGAATATCAACGAGGTTTGTATAACCGGAAACTATATATATTGTTCCACCCGGCTTAAGAATTCTCTCCGCCTCCTTTATCCATTTAAAACTAAAATCTCGGTAGTCTGATTTCGGAATTTCTACGTATCCATCTAAAACAAAACTTTCATTTCTGTTGTAATGTTTGTGCAGTTTATCTCCATTGATGCCATATGGTGGATCAGTGATAATAAGATCGACGGTATTATCATCAAGATATTTTTTACATCCTTCTATACAGTCTATATTATAAAACATTAAGTTATTTTCATTGTTTTTACTAAAAATGGATTAATCTGTTCTAAATCCACTAAATACTTTACTTTCCTTGGCGAACCATTAGAATTTCTTCCTTGTTTCATTATTGAAAGATAATCAAGATCTTCTTTCTTGAAAATAACAAAAAGTATCTCAATTAGCTCCGCACTCGTTTTACGATATCTCGAAACCGAGGTTCTTTTTTCTCTCTCTACCTCATATTTTGACTTACCTTCTTTTAATTCGGTATGCCATTTTTGAAACGTTCTATCTACATCGTTATATTCTACATCACAGAGAGCAATAATTTCTCCGTGAAATCCATCTCTTTCAACAGAAATATCCATTGCTTCTTTATCGTTCAATATTATTTTATGATTATCTGTTTTAACTGCCGAAGCTTTCAAATCCCAATTTATCGAGCCCTTTAAGTCAAACACTACATTTCCAATTCGATCTCCGGGTATTTCAATCTTAGTTTTCCTTAATAAATTTTTTACTTTAAATTCGAAATAAAACGCCCACCATTCCATCTGACGCCACTGGTAATCTGCTTCTTTAAGTTCTAAAACACATTCTTTCCCTTCCCATTTTTGGGGTATGCTTGAAATTGAATCCGAGATTATTTTTACATCGTTATAATGGTTATCCATATTGTTTTTTTTAAGTACATAAACTTATGTGTTGTAATTTGAAATTAGCGCATTATTATGCTTGAAACCTTCGCAATAATTCTTTATGGGACATTTCTTGCAACTCGGCGAATTTGTATTGAAACAATAGTTCGTTCCAATGTACATCAATCCGTCATCAAAGTTCCCAATTGAATAATTCCCATCTTTCATTAATACAGTCGAAGGTATATTTTGAATCTCATATTTTCGAGGATTTCTAGTTTTTACCCTTAAGTGATAAATGCACAAATTACAGTAAATCTCAATATCTATATCTCTTACGTTCATAGTCGGAGCATATCCTCTAATGTTTGTTATTCTTAAAAAATCATTCCCATTTTTGCCGGCTTTAGTTTGTATAAATTTATATTTTATTAAATCTTTTAAATTAAAAAAATGCAAGAAAAAACCAGTTCTGAATAGCACTCTTCCTGCATTGCTGTCAAACGGCGGTTCATAAGAGTATTTGCCCCAGTTTATCTGATTTGCCTTAGTTGTCAATGAGAATGAATGAACAAACCATTTCGCAAAAAGATGCGCTGCTTTATCTCCAATCGCTTTTCCAAGTCCTAATTTTTTGTGAGATTTTATTTTGTTTGACATAATTTCGGCTGACGAGGGATAAGCAGGATCAGAATCGCTTTCAATATACTCTATAAGCGTTTCCTTGCTATCTGGATTTTTCGCCATTAATACCATTATTACAGATAAAGGAACGCCCCATCTAAATACTGCATAATTCAATGTTTGCTGACAATTATCCATGAACAAATTGTATCTATTCGCGTTTGCATTGTTATCCTGAGCCCATACTTGAGGTCTATCTGATCTTTTAATAATATCGTGGATCTGGTCGATATCATCAATTACGATACCGAGATAATTAAAGAACTCTATTGGTTTGTGTAAAATTCTTATTTCTTTGCTATATAAATAATTTATGGTATTACATAAAAGTAGCCTAACACCTTCGGTATCAGGACCCTGGTCCAATACGGCATTTAAAAATAAATACCTAGTCAATAATTCTCTTCTTGTACAACTTGAGCCATCCGTTTCGTTCAATTCCTGTACTTTCAAGCTCCCATCGTATTCAAAGTAATTTTTAAATATCTCGACATTCGCTATAAAAGGTAAAGATTTATTCAATTCGCCAATCTTAGCTATTTCAAGAATAGTTTTTTTATAATCCATTATGAATAATTATTTTAAAAAACAAACTAATGCTTTTGGCAAAAGGTTTGCATTATGGGAAAAATTTTCGTCAATAAAAGGAAGTCGAAATAGTAAATTATTTAAATGTATTTTAATCGGCACAGAAAAAATCTATCTCCGTAAAGCAACCATTGATTGTAAATTACTTAAAATAATGTTGGCTCGACAATTAAATCAAGTTAATATTTTAAGATACTAATGAATATTTGTAAAATTATAAATTATTATTACAAATGATTGTGCAGTCTTTAAAAAGATAAATTAGGAATTTTCATCTCTCACACTATTCTTAATTCCTTTCTATTCACCCCCCAAAAACCCGTTTTCACTTCCTCACAAACCCCTGTTTACCCCGTACTTACCGGCCTTCGCGGTCATTTATCGCACCAAATCGACTCACGTTTATTATTT
>CALGII010000229.1 GCA_937915485.1 uncultured Ignavibacteriota bacterium
ACCTTTTAAGGTGGGGTGAATAAGATTCCAACAACAGGGCTTTAGCCGTAGCCGGTAACTGCGGCTAAAGCCCTTCTTATTGTGATTCTTTTACCCCACTCTGAAGAGTGGGGTTAGTAAAGAGCCGGGAGTCCCCCAAAGAACGGGGAGACTCCCGGAGACACAAATATGGGAACTGTCTTCCGTAATTACTAATTACTAATTATTAATTACTAATTAATAAATATGGGTACTGTCTTCCGTAATTACTAATTACTAATTATTAATTACTAATTAATAAATATGAGTACCGTCTTCCGTAATTACTAATTAATAATTACTAATTGAAAAGTGTTTCATTTATGCTTACCATATAACAAACAAACTGACTATTTTTCCGTATATAAAATCGTTAATCTGCACATAAGATGGAAAGAAAAATTAAGATATTTCAAGCAGACGCATTTACTGATGAACTTTTCGGCGGAAATCCCGCGGCAGTGTGTTACCTTGACAACTGGCTGTCGGACAAACTGATGCAAAACATAGCGGCGGAGAACAACCTTGCGGAAACGGCTTTCGTGGTTCCGATGGGCGACCAGTACGAAATCAGGTGGTTCACTCCCTCGACGGAGGTTGAACTTTGCGGACACGCGACACTCGCGTCTGCGCACGTACTATTCGAATTTTACGAGAACGACCTGAACGAAATAATTTTCAAGTCAAGGGAACGCGGTATTCTTAAAGTGAGAAAGAGCGGCGACGTGCTTACGCTCGATTTTCCCGTTGACGTTTACAAAAAATCGGAAGCTCCCGAAGGTCTGTATGTATCGCTCGGTCTCGTGCCGTCCGAATGCTACAAAGGGATGACGGATTATCTACTCGTGTATAAAACTGAAAATGAAATTAAAAGCATAAATCCGGACTACAAATCTCTCAAGGAAGTAAACGCAAGGGGCGTGATTGTTACGGCTGAAGGAAGCGGCGGAGTTGATTTCGTGTCGCGGTTCTTCGCGCCCGCAAGCGGAGTCGACGAGGACCCGGTCACGGGCTCGGCGCATACAACGCTCACGCCGTTCTGGTCGGAAAGACTCGGACGGAAAAAACTGCGAGCCGTGCAGTTATCGAAAAGAAAAGGTTATCTCGAATGCGAACTTAAGAACGACAGAGTTGAAATAAGCGGAAAAGTGAGAACATACCTGACGGGCGAGATTCACATCTAAAAAAAGAAAGGAAAAGAAATGAAATTCATAGCAATCGAAAAAGTCATACTCGGCGTAAGCCCGGAGGACCTGAAACCCCATCTTCACGAGGAATCGAAAAAAGTCTGGGATTTGCACAAGAATGGAATTTTAAGGGAAATATACTTCACGGAAAACCGCGACGCTGTTTTAATACTCGAATGCGCTGACAAGGAAGAAGCGCTTAACATTTTAAAAGAACTTCCATTGGTAAAGCACAATCTGATTGAGTTTCTGGTAAATGAACTGCACCCTTATACGGGTTACGAAAGGCTCTTCAATTAATTTTTTTGTTCACGAAGACGTCGAGGATTCTGTTAGCCGCTTTATATTTAGGCATTACGGGCAGCGGCGTAACGGATTTTCTGTCGATTAGAGTTATTACGTTCGTGTCGGTTCCGAAACCAGCGCCCTTTACGTTCGGGTCGTTCAACACTACGAGGTCGAGGTTTTTCTCTTTAAGTTTTCTTTTCGCGTTCTCGATTTGATTATCAGTTTCGAGAGCGAATCCGAATAACTTATATCCCTTTTTATTCTTACCGAGGTATTTCAGTATGTCGTCCGTCTTTTCAAGTTCGATGGAAAGATTCGCGTTTTCCTTCTTGATTTTTCCTTCGGACACGCGTTTAGGTTTGAAATCGCTGACCGCCGCCGACATCACGATGAGGTTTTTTCCTTTGCTGTATTTCTTCACCTGCGCGAACATCTCTTCAGTCGTTTTAACGTTAACGAGTTTCACCCCTCCCGGCACGGCAATGCTTACGGGACCTGCGATGAGCGTCACGTCGGCTCCCCTTTCAACCGCTGCGCGGGCAATTTCGAAACCCATTTTACCCGATGAATAATTTGAGATGTAACGCACCGCGTCAACGGGCTGAACTGTCGGTCCGGCGGTAACGAGAATCTTTTTTCCCGACAGATCTTTTTTGATAAACTGCGCCTTGATAAATTCGAGTATCTCTTCGGGCTCGGGCATTTTTCCTTCGCCGTACAAGCCGCTGGCGAGTTCGCCGACAACGGGGTCAAGCACGCGGTAGCCGTACTTTTTCAAATCCGAAATGTTCCGCTGTGTAATTTTATTCCTGTACATATCTTCGTCCATCGTCGGCACGAGAGCCACGGGACATCTCGCGGCAAGCACTGCCGAGAGAAGAAAATTATCCGAAATGCCGGCGTTGATTTTAGCGAGTGTGTTCGCGGTCGCGGGAGCGAGAACGAAAAGGTCAGCCCACAAGCCGTTTGTAATGTGCCACGTGCCCGCTTTTACAGTTTCTGTTTTCGACGGGTCGGTCTCACTGAACATGTTCACGACAACTTCGTTTTGGGAAAGCACTGAAAGCGTGAGAGGAGATACGAATTTTACCGCGGACGGGGTCATAATTACCCTGACTTCGGCTCCCTGCTTGATGAGGAGCCTCACGAGGCTGCATATCTTGTAAGCGGCGATGCCGCCGCTGATGCCGACTATTATTTTTTTGCCCTTAAGCAAAACAAATTTACTTTGTGTCTCTGTAACGGAAACTCAATTTGCCGTCGACTAATTCTTCGACTGCCTGCAGAGTCGGTTTCCTGCGCTTCTCGAATTCTACCGACAGGTTCAGTTTATCCTGATTAGTCGTCGATTCGTCGTCAGTATCCTTCATCGTAACGGGTTCGAGCCTCTGGCTGAGTTCGATTCTCGTCTCGTCGTTAATCTGACGCGCTCTTTTCGAAGAGATAACGGTCGCTTCATAAATGTTTTCGGCGCTTTTCTCGAATTTTTCGAGATCAACTGTTTTAATCGCCATTATTTTTGCTCCTTGTTATAATATTTATTAATAATTTTTTTTGCATCTTCAACTGCCTGCTGCAGGTCATCATTATTTACAACATAGTCAAACTCGTCTTTTTTTGCCATTTCAAAATCTATTCTCGCTATTCTTTTTTTCAGCGTTTCTTCCGTTTCCGTACCGCGGTTCTTCAGTCTTTGAATGATTGCCTCCTTGTCGGGAGGGTTAACGAATATCAACAAAGATTTATCCCCGTAAATCCGCTTGATTGACAGCGCGCCTTTTACGTCCATATCGAAGACCATACAGTGCCCGTTTTTCAGGCAGTCGTCAACCTGGCTCTTAAGCGTGCCGTAATAATTTTTATCGTAAATCAGTTCATACTCAACGAACTCGTCGTTCTTTATCTTCTCTTCGAATTCTTCTTTCGTTATGAAAAAATAATCCTTTTTATCAGTCTCACAGTCTCTTTTTTTTCTCGAAGTCGCCGATATCGAAAAATGAAATTCGGGATACTGTTTCAGTATCTCTTTCACTATCGTTGTCTTGCCTGAACCTGACGGCGCCGAGAATACGAAAAGCATATTATTCAATGTTTTGAATTTGTTCCCTGATTTTTTCAAGTTCTTCCTTGAGCAGCGAAACCTTCTGCGATATAACGGCGTCGGACGCTTTTGACGCTATTGTATTAATCTCCCTGTTCATTTCCTGAAGAAGGAAATTCAGCCGTCTTCCTACATTCTCCGGCGAATTTACGCTGGCGCGGAAAAAATCGAGATGGCTCTTCAGTCTGACGCACTCTTCCGTGATGTCCATCTTCTCGGTCAGAAGCGCGATTTCAAACTCAAGTCGTTTTTCGTCTATTATGCTTCTGTCGTTGAGAAAACCGTCAATCTTTTCGTTGAATAATCTCTTTTCCTCATCGATACGCGCTTTGCCCATTTCGAATATCATCGTAGTTTCTGCATCGATTGCGTTAACCCTCTCGATTATGTCGTTCTCAAGGAACGCCCCTTCGTTCTTTTTCATATCAATCATTTCGTCGAGAGCATTGCTTATCAACGAGCATATTAATTTGAATTCTTCTTCGTCGACCGCTTCCTCGTCATCCTTCAGGAAATGTTCGGAGAAACCCAGAACGTGCTCGAGTTTAATTTTTTCCTTGGTGCCGAGTTTTTTTCTTACATCTTTTATTATTGAAATCTGCTTCTTCAGGGCATCGGGGTCGAGAGCGATTTCGTGATTCGAATTATCCGAGTCGTCCTTCATGATAAGAAGGTTAATCTTGCCCCGTGATATTTTCTGCTTAACAATCTCCCTTATTTCATATTCGCGGCTATATATGTATTTCGGACACTTTAAAGATATCTCTGAATACCTGCTGTTGACCGAGCGGACTTCAACGAAGTATCTGCTTCCTTTTTCGAGAATTTCGGCTTTCCCGTAGCCGGTCATGCTGATTAACATATAGTTAGTTTTACTTTACGTAATTTTTTATCAGTTCTTTCTTGAGATAATTGAACGCGTCGTCAACGTTGTCTATGAACTTGTACAATTTCAAATCATCGGGCGATATCATACCTGTATCCGCCATCGTCTCGAAGTTTATTACTTTCTTCCAGTATTCGCTTCCGTAAATCACGATAGACATTTTCTTGTTGAGTTTCTGCGTCTGAACAAGCGTCATCACTTCCATAAGTTCATCGAGCGTTCCGAAACCGCCCGGCATAATCACGAGCGCTTTGGCGAGATAAGCGAACCAGAATTTCCTCATAAAGAAATAATGAAATTCGAAGTTCAGGTGCTTGTCCATATACTTATTCGGGTACTGCTCGAAAGGAAGCGAGATGTTGAATCCGATAGACAATCCTTTCGCGCGCCGCGCGCCCTTGTTGGCGGCTTCCATTATTCCCGGACCGCCTCCTGACGTTATCACGAACTTGTTTCCCTTCCTCAGTGACTTTGACCATTTCGTCATCCTGTACGCGAGTTCTTCCGTATCCTTGTAGTACCTCGACATCACAACGTCCATCTCGGCCTTCTTCAGGTCAGAGAGCATTTTCGCGGACGGGTTCTTCGACGCTTTAATTTTCTTCCTCGCCTCGCCGAGTTTCCTCGCGGCTTCTTCAGGAGACAGCGTTCGCGCGGAGCCGAAGAATACAATCGTGTCCTTGACGTCGTACTTTTTCAGCCTGCTGTACGGCTCGAGATATTCCGTCAGTATCCTGACGGTTCTTCCCGCCGGCGAATTTAAAAACTCGTTATTCTTGTATGCCTTAGGCGCTTTTTGTAAATGATCCATTTCTTCTTATAAACTTCTTCCTCCGTCAACAATAAAAATGTTGCCGGTTATATATTTGTTATGCACCGCCAGATATTCTATCAGGCTGTTTATGTCGCCGCTTCTTCCGAATCTTTTCATCGGATAAAACTTTTCATCGTCCTTCTCCGCGTTCAGGTTTTCATCGTCTTCAATAAGAATCGTTCCCGGGACTATCGAGTTCACTAAAATGTCGGGCGCGAGTCTTTTCGCCGAAAGTTTGGTCAGTTTTATCACTCCGTTCTTGGCAAGAGAATAAGGAATGAATCCTTTCCAGTTCTCGATTCCGCCGAGCGACGAAATATTTACAATGCTGCAGGGTTTTTCGGGATTGTTCTTCATAAGTTTCGCCGCTTCGATAGAGCAGAAGAGCGCGCTCTTCAGGTTCGTATTGATGAAGTCGTCGAATATATCTTCCGTTATGTCAAAGAAGTCAACTTTTCTGAAAATAGCCGAATTATTCACGAGAAGGTCAAGAGTGCCGAATTTTGATTTTACCTCGGAAAATGCGTTTTGGATTTCTTCGACCTTGCGAAGGTCGGCGCGGACAGCAAGCACTTCGGAACCTTTTGATTTCATCTCTTCCGCCGCGGCTTTAACTTCCTTTTCGCCTGCGCCGTAATAATTCAGAACTATGTCGAAACCTAAATCCGCCAGCCTGAGGGCAATGTCCCTGCCCAGCCTGACCGCGGAACCTGTAACCATTGCAACTTTATTCAAATCAACATAATTAGTGCCCTTGGGACGACTCGAACGTCCGACAAACAGTTTAGGAAACTGCTGCTCTATCCACCTGAGCTACAAGGGCGTAACGTATAATTTACGAAATTTCATGCTTTTATTGAAGTGAAAAATTTATTTC
>CALGII010000230.1 GCA_937915485.1 uncultured Ignavibacteriota bacterium
CTTAGATTTCCGTCTTTCAGTACAACTCTCTCTCCCTTGTTAAGGTCCGTCGCGACTGCGCAAAACGGGATCCTCAAGGAGAAGAAGTCCTTTTTCGGCTTGTACCTCGCGTTAAGCAGGTACAGATTGAAAAGTTCCGCAATCTGCTGGCCCGAAGATAGCGAAGTGGGGAGGAGCGGACGGATTCCGTCAAATGAAAAAGACAGAAATCCCTTGTCCTGCTGTTTCTTCTGGTCGACGAAAAGAAATTCACGTTCATACTTCCGCGTAAGAGTAAGTTTTGTCTCCCAGTCTATCGATTTTGTTATGTCACGGAGTTCGCCCGGTGTGTATCCCGAAGCGTACATCCCGCCGGTAATTGCTCCGATGCTTGTTCCGACGATAAGGTCAACATTGATATCGTGCTTCTCGAATACGTCAAGAACCCCTATCTGCGCTAATCCCCGCGCACCTCCGCCGCTTAATACAAGAGCAATTTTTCTTGTGTTGAATTTTTTCGGAAACGCGTTGAAATGTGCTGAATCCATCAAAGGTGGGTTTGAAAGATTCAATTCTAGTTTACCGACGAGCGTGTCTTCCTGAGCATATGTCGCCGAGGTTACAAATATTAATAGAAATAATATTTTGCAGATTTTAAGCAATGTCCTTCTCTTTTATAATATAACCCGCGGCATAGACTGCGAGCCCCGAGACTAACCCGGGATACATCGGTTCAATAAAACCAACTCTAAAAATTACCCAAAAAAATGAAAATAAAAATGATACAATCATTGCACTTAATATCCAGTTCCTTCCGATTTGAAGCGCCGAAAAATATGACGATACTACCGCAATAAGCAGCGAAGGAATTGTAATGCTTCCGACTATGTACCAGATCTCTACAACCGATGGTACGAGCAAAGCGATTACGAGGGATAATACGGATGCTGTCGTAATGCCTGCTTTTGAAAACCTGTTTCCGTCATCACCCCTGCCTTTAATTCTGTTAACGATATCTTTTCCCAGCGTCGAGGCGGATATGAACATGTACGAATGTAGCGTTGACATTATAGTCGCTATCAGACCTATGAAGAAAAATCCTTTCGCTACGGCAGGAAGTATTGATTCCGCAAGGAGCGGATACGACATTGCAGGATTCGGAATGTCCTTCAAAACCGCTGCCGAATATAGTCCCGCTATAGTTGTCATTGCGTCGAATATAAACCAGAAAATCAGCGAAATGAAAACTCCTTTAACTGCCGTCTTTTCACTTTTCGCCGCGTAACAACGCTGATGGAAAGCAGGGTCGACTATAGCCCACGCGCCGATAAAAAACCAAACGATTATGTATCCGGCGGAATGCCCGCCCGATACAGTCAGATGTTCAACGGGCAGGTTTGCTCCGAGAAATTCGAAACTGCCGAGATTTATAAAGCAGAACGGTATTATTATCCCGAAACCGAGAAACATAAGAACGAATTCGAATATGTTAACACGGACGTCGGCGTTTAAACCGCCCTTGTACAGGTACACTACAGAGATTATCAGGCAAAGTAACATCGATAGCCACATCGGAAATCCGAAAATCATCGATGTTATTATCCCGAGCATGAATAAATACGGCGCAGGTGTTGCGAGCAGGAATATCATGACCGCTCCGAATACGCTGACTTTCTTGCCGTAAACCAGATTCAGTTTATCGGGTATCGTGAATAATTGAGTCTTCCTGATTTTTGCGGCGAAGAACACGGCGAAAATTGTAATGAAAACATAATAAGGAAACGCGTTAAGAAACCAACTTGATATTCCGTATCTGTAAGTGAATTCTCCGACACCGAGTACACCGCCGTAAAATGACGATACGAGTGTTGCTACGAATGCGGGTAACGTCAGCCTCCTTCCCATCACCAGATAATTCTCTTCCGTGTCGTCTTTTTTGCCTGTCCTGAATCCTATATAAATTGCCGCGAGAAAATAAACGACTATAAGTATATAATCATATATTGAAAAACTTATCATTGAAGCAATAGATGGAAAAGTTCCTTTAAATAATTATAAAAAGTGCTCCTTGAAAAGCAGCAGTGCCCCTGACTTGAACTCGACCGAAACCTTCGCGGCTGACGAAACATTCAACGCGCCTTCCCTTACTCCTGACTCAAGGCGCTCGTTTTTAAGCGCGTATTTCAGCCCTTTCGTAGTGATGCCTTCCGCAATAGGCATAGGTATTAATGAGACCGTGCGTCCTTTCCTGTACAAAAACTCAGCCCTGCCGTTAACGAAATATATCTCGAATGCGCGGTCGAAAATTCGCATTCGAAGAATATTGCTGTATCTCTTTAAAACGCTGAAATTATTCAATGTATGGTCGGGCCTGCTGCTGATTGCTCCGAAAATAATCAGGTTGTCGAGTCCGTTTTCCACAATGTACATCAGCGATTTTTCGAGGTCCGTGGTATCCTGCTCGCTGATTTTCAGGAATTCCGTTTTCTTCTTTTTGAAAAAATTCATGGTGCTTCTTCTTATAGAATCAAAATCGCCGATAACGATATCAGGCTTAATTCCCGATTTTCTCGCGTTATTGGCGCCACCGTCTGCGCAGATTATATAATCATCTTTTTTCTTCAATTTCTTGAATATTCTCATCGGAGGCATATCTCCGTTCAAAATCAATATTGTATTTCTAAACATCATCTTTATATGTATTTTGAAAGTTATTAAAATTAACGTTGTAAAACAGTGTAAAATCGTTAATATTTGCATAATAATTATAGATTTGTCTTACTTTAATCCATACATGCTAATAGCGCTGGCAGCGGCGGCGATACCCGTGATAATTCATCTTCTGAATCTTCAGAAAGTTGAGAAAATTGAGTTCAGTTCGCTTATGCTTCTGAAGGAAATACAGAAATCCCGTTTCAGAAAAATTCGCGTCAGGCAGTTTCTTCTTATGCTTGTAAGGGCATTGATAATCGTATTCCTCGTACTCGCGTTTGCTGACCCCTATTTGAAAACTATCACAGGCAGTGGAGCGGATATAAGAAAAAATGCGGTCGTTTTTACTGACAGTTCTTATAGTATGAATGTCTATCAGGATACCCTCCCGCTGATTCAAACAGCATCGAACATATCGGATTATGTAAACACTCTGTTCTCAACGTCTGATAAGGTAACGAACATATACACAAGTGTGAGTACGGGTGGCGAAGGCAAGATAAATTTCAAACCGGATATAAATTCAATCCTCGCCGCCGCAGTAGAAAAAAAAGACGGTAAAAAAAACGACGAGATATTTATTATTTCAGATTTTCAAAATGTGAATTTTGACAGGCCCGTCAGGGATTTTTCGAATGAATTGAGTGACACTTATTTTTATCTGCTGAACGTATCCGATAAAGTTTATGCCAATGTTTCGGTCAACAGCGTTTATCAGGAAACTGAAATACCCGGACCCGGGAGAAAGATAAAATTAAAGGCGGCAATAAAAAATGAAGGCTCGAATTACGTTCAGGATGTTCGTGTGGTTCTGAATACGGGCGGCAAGGTGAATTCGGAATATTTTATAAACCTTAATCCCGCGGAAAGAAAACTTGTTGATTTTGAATTCGTTCCGGAAAAAAACGGAAACAATGAGGGGTACGTCGTGATTGAGGGATTGAACCAATATGATAACTCGCTGCGTGAGGACGATAAATTCCTTTTTAACGTATTCATTCCGGAAAAAATAAAAATTGGTATTTTAAAAAGCCCTGGATCGGATTCAAAATATATTATTTCGGTCTTCGATGCCGCGAACGGAGGCAACAAACAAGGAGGTGTCATATTCGATTATTCAATCATCGGTGGAGTTTCTTCGATTGATTCCTATGACGTCATTTTCCTATTAGGATACGAACCAGCAGGTAATAACGAAATGGATAAGTTGCGGGAGTATCTGAATACAGGAAAGGGGATTTACGTTTTCCCGGATGAAAACTTCAACGGCAGTTTTTTGTCAAAACTCGGTTCCGTAAGTTTTTCGGATAAAAAAAATATCGGGAAGATTGAAAAAATTTCTGAAGTGAAAACTTTTGAACCGTTTTTCGAGGGAATATTTAAAGGTAAGCAGGTTGATGAAAATACCTTTCCTCCCGTTAAATTCTATTCCCGCTATGGAATTATCGGGAGCGGAAATTCGTACCCACTGATTTCCGCTGTGAATCTTGCGCCTTTGGTTTATATGGACAGGACGAATTACGGAATGCTCCTTGTATCTTCGGTCTCGGCGGATGAAAGAATGTCGGATTTCCCCGTTAATGAGATTTTTTCGCCCCTGATATTACGCTCGGCTGTTTACCTTTCTTACTCTGCTCTTGCATCGGAACGTCATCAGGAAGTAATTAATCACGACACTCTGGAAAGTAATACCGCAAGGGCGGACAGGAAGAAACTAACAGAGATTTTAAATCGGTGCGGTGTGAAGAATTATGAGATTGTCGAAAAAGATGAAATAGGGGATTTACGCAATCTTGTTGAGGGAAACAGAAAAGGAAAGAGTTTGTGGATGTTTTCGGTATTAATTGTTATTCTTTTGGTGATTGCCGAAATGATTCTCGTAAAAAAAGTTTACGGGAATAAGAACGGATTTATTTAACCTTTCTTAAAACGCGTGCGGGAACGCCCGCCGCTATTACGTTGTCGGGCACGTCTTTTGTCACAACCGAGCCGGCGCCTATTATTGAATTTTCTCCGATTGTCACACCGCATAATATCGTCGATGAAGAGCCGATGGAAGCGCCTTTCTTTACAAATGTTTCCGCGACACCCCAGTCCGCTTCCCCCTGCATCGTGCCGTCTTCATTCGTCGAGCGGGGATACTTGTCGTTTATGAATGTCACGTTATGTCCCACGAAAACGTTATCTCCGATGTGTACTCCTTCGCAGATAAATGTATGCGAAGAAATCTTGCAGTTCTTTCCGACGAATGCGTTCTTCTGAATCTCCACGAAAGTGCCTATTTTCGTGTTGTCGTCTATTGAACAGCCGTACAGGTTCACGAAATCGAATATTTTCACATCCCTGCCGAGTTTGACGTTGTTTATGTTTTTGTTTGACATCCTGACGGTTATTGCTTATAATGTAATTAATTTCCCTTTTTGCTTTATCGATGCGTCTGACGCTTCGAGGATTCGGATGACATTAAGCCCGTCGTCGCCGTTTGTAAGCGGTTTTCTCTTTTCGATTATTGAGTTGATGAATTCCTCGACGCCGAGAGTAAGTGCCTCGGTCTGCACAAGTTTTGGAGAATACATGTCGCCTATCCTGTATTGAACGAGAGCGTTGTAGATGCCTTCCTTCTCTTTCATCTCAATCCCGCTGTCGTACACTTTTATCTTCTCGGAGTTCTCCATGTCGTCGAATACGAGCATTTTCTTGTTGCCGCCCGCTATCATCCTGCGTATCTTGACCGGCGATGTCCAGTTAACGTGGAAATGCGCGAAGCAGTTATTTTCGAAATAGACCGATATGTGGGCAATATTTTCGTGTCCGTAATAGTTCGCTACGCCGTTCGCGGCTATCGCGACGGGCTTCTTGTTCATCAGGTAAAACATTATTGAAAGGTCGTGAGGTGCAAGGTCCCATATAACGTTGACGTCTGACTGAAATAAGCCGAGATTTATCCTTACGGAATCAAAATATAGAAGGTCTCCTAATTCGTTGTTGTCAATAATCTCTTTCATCTTCTTTACCGCGCCTGTATATATGAAAGTGTGGTCCACGAAAATGTTGAGATTCCTTTCCGCGGCAATCTGATTCAGAATTATTGCCTGCTCGACGCTCGAAGTAAAAGGTTTCTCTACCCAGATGTGCTTGCCTCTTTCAAGCGCTTTCTTGGCGGTCTCGAAATGCTTATCGACAGGCGTCGCGATTGCTACCATATCAATCTTATCGGCATTAAGTATCTCTTCAACGCTATCCGCTATGGTTACTAAAGGGAATCTCTTGCGTATGAAATCAAGCCTCGATTTGTTTATGTCGAATACGTGCACCTTGTCAATTTTCTCCGATGCGAGAAAGTTTCGTATGAGATTTGGTCCCCAATAACCGATTCCTATCACTGCTGCCTGCATTTTATTCCGTTTTTTATAAATATGGTTAAATTGATTATGAAAAAAAATGTAAATTAAGTCGGATTTTAAAAGTATAAGAAGTGTAATAACGAAGGAAATCCAAATGCCCGTGAATTATTTCCCGCCTCTTGCGAGAATCATCACCGATAACGTTTTGATTATTAGTTGAAGATCAAGCCACGGAGAAATGTTGTTTATGTAATATAGGTCCATTACTATGGAATCATTGAAATTTACCTGGCTCCTGCCCGACACCTGCCAGAGACCGGTGCAGCCGGGTATTACGGAAAGCCTTCTCTTCTGCCATTCGTCATAGTTGTCGTATTCGTACGGTAGGCACGGACGCGGTCCAACGAGACTCATGTCGCCTTTTATAACATTGAATAACTGAGGCGTCTCGTCGAGTGAAAATTTTCTGAGAAACTTCCCGATGGGCGTTATGCGCTTCTTGTTAACGATTTTTTCAACTGACGTTTTATTCTTCATGAAATCCAGCATCTCGTCTACTCTCGTTATGTCTTCACCGGACATTACATACATTGACCTGAATTTATAAAAATCGAAAGGCTTGCCGTCCTTGCCGATTCGCACTTGCTTGTAAATCACGGGTCCCTTCGATGTTAGTTTGATTATTATCGCCGCGATTATGAATAAAGGCGAAAGAAGCAATATACCGATTGTCGCGCCTATGTAATCGAAAAATCTTTTGATGACGTAATATACGGGATAATTGTACTTTGGAGATACATTAACTACGGGAATGTCCTCGTATTCCTCCGAGAAAATCTTCTGCGGAATTATCCCGAAAAGGTCCGACGTTACCTTCACCGTAAGACCGAGTCTCTGGCACTTGTCGATAATCTTCATAAGGTCTTCGTATTCTATCTTGTCTATGCAGATTGCTACTTGCTTGATATCCATAACCTTTTTAAGTTCGCCGATATCCCCGGTTTTTCCCAGAACCTCGATTCCGTTGAACACTACCGTGCCTTTTTCTACAGTATCATCGAGAAAACCGATAATCTCGACGCCGAACATGTTTTCGAAAGATAATTTCTGCGCGAAAGACTTGCCCGATTTTCCCGCCCCGATTATCAATATCTTTATTTTGAATATTCTATTCGCGAGTATCTTCGAATAGATTATCTGCAGCAAAATGATCCTGACGAATATTAACAGACTCAATGCGGTAATAAAATATATCGATATGTACAACCTCGAATCGGAAATCATCGAAAACTTCGTAAAAAATGATACCGCGATTAGACCGACAACCCCGTACAGCATTGCCTTTACAAGAACCGTGAACTGCAGCGCCCTCGTGAGAAACACGTTCATCTTATACAAGTGCAGATAATGGAAAATTATTATGAATATTATCCCGGAAACGGTAAATGTTATGTAGTCGCCCGCGCTCAGCATTGTCCAGGATAAATATCTCTCGGCATAAAATCTGTAATACAAATCGTGCGCGATGAAATATGACGATATAAGTATTACAAAATCTATAAATGCGTAAAAATATTTATAACCCGGATACTTCAATCCTGTCTATGCATAAAAAATTTCTTGATTGTGCTTGCCGTGTATTCAATCTGTTCTTCCGTTAAATCTGGAAACATTGGAAGCGATAAGCCGCATTCGGCAAGGTTTTCCGTCACGGGCATGTCGTCCTTCTTGTAACCGAGCGCGGAGAAACAAGGCTGAACGTGCAGCGGTACTGGATAGTGCAAACCCGTCGCTACGCCGTTTTCGCTCAGAAAAGCCTGAAGTTTATTCCGTGTATCCGTGCTGCCGAGCCTGATAACGTACAGAT
Organism: uncultured Ignavibacteriota bacterium; assembly: GCA_937915485.1. GTDB lineage: Bacteria > Bacteroidota > Ignavibacteria > Tepidaquicellales > Tepidaquicellaceae > CAIKZJ01. The sequence goes on from CALGII010000230.1 coordinate 7,903, forward strand.
GATAAACATGTTTTGCGTATTCCATCTCAACCGGCAGAATGACTTCGGAGAATTCGGCAAGATGTTTCGAATATAACTTAGCCGCGTTGCGCCTCTGCTCCGTCCATTTGTTTATGTGATTTAACTTTGTTTCAAGCACGGCGCCCTGAATTGCTTCCATCCTGTAATTATGTCCGTATGAATAATGTATGTACTTTTCGTGGCTGCCGTGGTCCCTTATCATCTTGAACTTTTGTGCGAGTTCATCGCTGTTCGTACAGACCGCCCCGGCCTCGCCGTACGCGCCGAGGTTCTTCCCGGGATAAAAACTGAACGATGAAGCAGTTGATAATCCTCCGACTCTTTTCCCCCTATACTCCGACAGGTGCGCCTGCGCGCAGTCTTCAACAAGGAAAATATTATGCCTGTCCGCGATTTCTTTCAGCCTGTCAATGTCAGCGGGCTGACCGTAAAGATGTACCGCGGCAATCGCCTTCGTGCGCGGAGTGATTGCGGCTTCAACTTTATCTGGGTCAATGTTGTAACTCTCGGGATGACAGTCGACGAAAACCGGCGTAGCGCCGCAAAGAGTCGCGCCCCAGGCTGTCGCGATAAATGTGTTCGCGGGAATAATTACTTCGTCTCCCGAAACAATCCCGAGCGCCCATAAAACCGAATGATTTCCGTCTGTCCCCGACGATAAGCCGTAACAGTGCTTAACACCGTGCATCTTCGCGAATTCTTTCTCGAAATTCACTACGTGTTTGCCTAAGACGTAAGCGGTGTTTTCAAGAACGTCGTCTATTGCCGCCCTGACTTCATCTCTGATTGAATTATATTGAGTTTTAAGATCAACGAATGGTACTTTCACTTATCCTCCGGTTTTGTTGTCGTGAATATTGGATATAAATTCGATAATATACTTCTTTCCGTCAGAATTTGTAAAATACTCCATATTTTTTTTCTTTTCAATGCAAATACTTCTTAAATCTCCTCTGCTTTCGATGAATCTAAGTCTCCCGAGAGCCTGAAGTTGTTCGTCCAGATAGGGCTTCCTTCCTTTGAATATGCTGTATGTCGGTGTGCCGAGAAGCGCCGATTCCCTGTTCATTGTGCCTCCGCCGCTGAGCGTTATGTCGGCTGAATATAGAAGTTGTAAACCATCGACTGGTTTCTCCGGCAGTGAAATATTTCCTGCTTTTGAAAAATCGCGAACGAGACCGGCGTCCTCTTTCGTCCTGCTTATTATTAAAATGTGTGTCCTGCTGTTTGACGAGAAATACTGGATTGCTTCCGTAAATAGTTTTTCGCTTTCGCTGTTATGGTAATTCCCGAGAAGCGCGGGCGGTCTTATTACAACAAGAATTTTATCTTCGGAAACCCTTATGCTTTCTCTGAAATTTTTTTCCGGAACGAAATCCTGAAGATAAATATTCTCCTTGTACTCGGGATATCTGATTACTTTGCTCAGATTAAATCCCGCTTCCTTGAGCCGAGCGTCGGGTATTAAATCGGGTATTAATAATTTCGTCCCGAACAGATTGAAAATGTATTTCTCCGTGTATTCATAATCAAGCATTACGTATGACGGTATTCCAAGCCTCCGCGCTGCCATTACCTGCGTCCTCGAACCGTGGCTGAAAGCGGCGATTACTTTTTTTCCCTTTATGAATTTTATTAGTTGATTTGTCCTTCCGATGAGATTGGTGATTTTTCCAATCTTGCTCTTTCCGCCGTGAATACCAATCATCGAGTGCTCAATGTTCCACATTTCGAGCAAACTTTTTGTCTGCGCGTAATCCCTCGCTGTAACTACGAAATCTATCCCGCGGCTTCTTAGTTCCTTCAGTATCGGCCTGAAAATTGGTACGTGCGGAGAATTGTCGAGGTCAAACCAAATCATTTTTTTCCTGCCTGTCCCTGAATCTTTAAGAATAAATATGAAAACGCGGCGAACATCCACGCGTTCGACCACCTCATGTATGAAATCCTGCTTTTCCTGAATCTGCCCGCGCGGTAATAAAAGTATCCCTCTTTGCCGGACAAGTTCTCAATGCCCCAACGCGCGGCCATCAATGCTTTTCCGGTATCGCCGAATCTGGCGAGCGTCAGGACTGATTGCGAAAGCGAAGTCGAATCCACCGGATAAAGTTTATCGCAGTAATACTTTGGTATCAGTGTGTCATTTTTCCCGGTCTTGAAAAACCTTTCCGCGTAAAACTTGTATCCCTTCCCAAGTATGCCTGAAAACTCGTTGTCTCCCGTATTTTTAATGTACTCATCGAAACAATCGAGTATATAACCGGTGTGAAAATTATCCGACCATTCCCTTCCGTCGCTTTTTGAATACGCCCACGAACCGTCCTGATTTTGATTCTCTGCAACGTATGCCGCAGCCCTTTTCGCCTCGTCGGCAATATCCTTTCTCCCGTTTACCGTGTATACCTGAGAGAGAAGCCTGACTGTTTTCATCGAAGCGTTGTAAACCCTCTGTCTGTCGAACGGGGAATACGAATAGCAGAAAGTCCCCCCGTCAAAACCCTTCTGCAAATCCTTCATCGCGAATTCCGCGGAACTTTCGATGATTGCAAAAATATTCTTATCCTTTGAAAATCTGTAATATTCAAATAGCGCGTTTGTTATTATTCCTGTAGCGACTATTGTAGGCGTGTACGCGGGATTCGAAGCGTATCGCGCTTCCCAGTCGAAATCGTATCCCCAGCAGTATCCGCTGAATCCTCTTGAAGATAACCTCAGCAATTCTTCCGTGAGAAAATTAATTCTTGACTCGGCGTAATTCGCCGAAATCCTTGCCCCCTGCAGTCTCCCGGACTTTAAAAGATACGCGTATGCCTGAATGCAAAGACCGAGAGTTACGGGGTTGTAACCTTTTTTTATTCCCAGCAGCGGTCTGATGTTGTACGGACTCTTCCTTATTAACTGCTGTGATATGAACCTGACAGTGCGATTTGATTTTAATACAGGTAGTCGGAAAAGAGGCGACATCAAGCCGTCATAGGGGTCATGACCTTTGAAGTCGTTATCGGAAATGTATTTCTCGAGAGATGAAATTGCTTCTAATATCAGGCTGTCGGTCGGCAAAATAATTTAACCCCTTATATTATCAGCAATCAGGAAAGTTAATTCGGTATTCGCGGCGATGTCTGCGAATTGAAACATAGGTTTTTCCTTACCGCCTATGAGTCTAAGAAAATGCTTGATTTCTTCTCTGTGACCCTTTTTGCCGTCAGCCTTTTTAATCGTCCGCCTGCCGCCCGCGTGATATGATATCGAATTGAAATTTTCCATTACCGCGGTTCTGCCGCCTGAATACACTTCGCAGTATTCCTTGCCGGATGATGTGTCCCCGTTTGCAAGATAAAGTAGCGTTCCCGTCGAGCCGTCGGCGAAGTCTATTATTACCGTTATGTTGTCGCTGTTTTTTACCGCAGAATTATACGAACGGATTGATGAAGCGGAGAATGATACAGGATGCGAATCCGTAAGATACTGCATCGTGTCGATGAAATGACAGCACTCGCCGATGATTCTGCCGCCCTGAAGAGGGTCCTGTATCCAGTGCGACGAAGGTATGAAACCCGCGTGCACCCTGTAAAGTATCGCTCTTGGCTCTTTTATATTCGCAAAGAACTTTTTTATGTCCGTGAAAGATTTAGAGAACCTTCTGTTGAAACCTGCAGCCAGATTCACATCCGAATCTTTATATTCCGCGGAAATCAGATTTAGTTCGTCCTGATTTATCGCGAGAGGCTTCTCAACGAAAACGTTCTTTCCGCTTTCGATTGCGCGAAGTACGTATTTTCCGTGGCTGTCGTGCCGCGATGCGATGAAAACCGTGTTGATTTCACTGTCTGAAAAAACTTTCTCTGCGTCAGTGCCGCAATCCTCGAATCCGAATTTTTCTTTCACCGAAGAAGCATTCACGGGCTTTGACGTTACAACCGTCTTCAGCCTTACTTTCTCGGATTTTAATACAGGAAGTATGTACGACTGCGCGAAGTTACCCGCGCCGATGAAACCCGCCGTTACTCTGGACACCGCCTTACGCGGCTTTATTACGGAATCATAATCACGACGCTCAAGTATCGAAATACTGCCTGCTTTCACGATATTGGTATCCGTAAAGTCACCGTACTTGATAAGAACCGCGAGATGCTTCTCTTCCGTCTTGCCCGTAATCAAATCGTACGCTTTCAATCCGTCATCAATTCCGAAATAATGCGTTATCAGAGGCTTGAAAGAAATTTTTTTGTTCTCGAGAAGTTCGAGCACCGACTGCATATTCCTGTTCTCTGTCCAGCGCGCGAATTCATAAGGATAATCGATTCCTGCTTCTTCGTATTCGCGGTCGTACCTTCCGGGACCGTATGAACACGAAATCTTAAGTTCAACTTCCTTTTCGTAAAACGGCGAACGCGGAATGTTCATCCCGACCGCTCCGACTACCACGACAGGGGACTTCCTGCGCGCGAATTCCAACGCCAGTTCAACAGGCTCGTTAGATTTTGTCGATGCCGTAATAATCACAGCGTCTGTTCCGTATCCGTTCGTAAATGATTCGACTATCCCTACTGAATCTCTATCGCTGAGCGCGGTTGCGTCACATCCGAAACTCTTCGCCAATTCGAAATTCGAATCGTCTATGTCGAGCCCGATAACCCTGCATCCCGCGGATTTCAGAATCTGTACCGTAATGAGACCGAGAAGCCCGAGCCCGATAACCGCGACACTCTCACCGATTCTGACGTCCGCCTGCCTCACACCCTGCATTGCGATGGCGCCGATTGTCGTGAACGCCGCCTCGTCGAAATTCACACCGTCAGGAATTCTCGAGGCAAGATTTTTCGGAACAAGCGCGTACTCCGTATGATTCGCGCCCGCGCCCGCGCAGGCTGCCCTGTCGCCCTTCCTGAATTCTTCAACGCCGGATTCGACAACAGTTCCCGCGCACGAATACCCGAGTTCCTTGTAGTTGTCTAGCCTGTTCTGTACTTTTTCCCACGTCGCTTTCAAACCGTCCCGCTTCGCGTTGTCAATTACCTGCTTTACAAGGTCGGGACGCGAGCGCGCCTTGCCCAGCATCGATGCCTTCGCCGTTTCGACAGACGTCCTCTCCGTGCCTGAGGAAATTACGGAGAATGCGTTTCTTACAAGTATGTATCCGGGCTTGATGACGGGAATAGGAAGTTCCTGTATCTTCATCTCGCCTGTCTTCTGGTATTGTATGATTTGTTTCATATTTTTTATTTATTCCCGCGCAATCGCGCTCTTTGCATCCCGATTTGTCGGGACGGGAATCCATTCTTTAAATTTTTTATCCCGTGTATCCTGTCAATCTTGATAACCCGCTGACTGCCTGTTATCAAATATCGTAAACCTTTTTTCTCTTTGTTCCGGCATTAAAATCACTCTGTCTTTCCGGAACTCTTTTCCTTTCACTTGAAAAAATCCGAAAAGAAAGTATCCCACCACGTCATCATTACGAAGAATCTGTAAATCACGTGCGCGAGGTCCTCCCTGCCGCTCCTGTCGCGAAGAACAATATCCCTTATCTTTTCGGCATTTAGAAAACCCTTTGCCTTCAGGTTTTCAATAGAAAGCATCCTGTCTATGTCTTTTGAGAGAGCGCCTTTAATCCACGAGCGGAGAGGGGAGCCGAATGGCGCCTTCGGCCTGTTGACGATTTTTTTCGGAAGATACCGCTCTGCTACTTTTTTCAAAAGGTACTTCTGGCGGTTACCGTTAATCCTGTATTTAGGCGGAAGAGAAAACATGAATTCCACAATTCTGTGGTCTATTAGCGGCGGTCTTGTCTCGACGCTCGCCATCATGCTTGCTTTGTCCGAATAAATCAGATTGTGCGAAATCATGAACGTGTTCGTGTCGTTGTAGCACATCTTCGTCAGGTATGACGCGTCGATTTCATCGTAAAGTTTTTTCTCTTTAAGATAGTAGAAAGAATTTCTGTAGCCCGCTGAATTCGGAAAAACTTCGCCGTAATCGTTTATGTTCAGTCCGATGTCAGAAAGCAGGAATCTTTCAAACCTGTCGTAAGAAGCAAATGAAAGAAACCTCTTGATCCATCTCGCGAACTTGTAGCCTTTTCTGCTGTCGGCGACCTTGCGTTTCCTGTAAAAACCTTCGAGTGCCTTTCTCGCGAAAGCGGGGAAGTATCTTGTGTAAACTTCCGCTTTAAGGCAGGCGAGATGTTTTCTGTAACCTGCGAAAACTTCGTCTCCGCCCATCCCGTTTAAAAGCACGTAAATGTTGTTCTGCCTCGCGAATTTTGAAATCAAATAGGTGTTTATCGCCGCCGGGTCCGCAATCGGCTCGTCGAGATGATAGACCATTAGCGGAAGCAGTTTCTCCGTATCGGGTTTTACAATCATTTCCTCGTAATTGAAATCTAAAAGGTCGGCGACCTTCTTTGCCCACACGCTGTCGTCCTCGAGTTTCTCGAACTTCTGGTCCTCTTTCGAGAACTTGATAGTGAAAGCGTTTATAGTGCCCTTGTAATGTTTCCTCATCAGCGCGGCGATGAGTGAGGAATCCAGCCCGCCGCTCAGGAAAATGCCGACAGGCACATCGCTCACCATCTGAAGTTTTACGGCGTCGTTCAGAAGAAAGTCGAGTTCGTCAATCAGTTCTTTCTCGCTTTTTCCGTTATTCTCCGTAACGTTTAATTTCCACCACCTAAAAATTTCCAGAGCCCCCGATGCTTTAGGTTTCACGCTTTGCCTGTAAGAATCAGTCACGATTTCCGGGCGTGCGGAGTGAATCGTCTGAACACCTTCGGCTGTTTCTGTACTTCCTGCAGAACCGCGATTTTCCGGAAGTGCGTCATCGGTCCGGTAATCCGCTTCATTGCTATCGCCCTTCCGCAAATCCCGTTTGAGTTTATACTTTAGATAATGCGCCGCTTCGAGTTTATAGATTCCGTCGAAACCCGTTAGCGGGGCAACCTGATAGTGCATCGGCGATTCAAGCGCGTAAAAGTCGGGCTTAACTTCAGCGAGACCGCTTTTCAGAATCGCCTTCGCCTCGCTTGCAAAAACAAGACCGCCGTCAACTTCGGCGAAATAAACGGGCTTTATGCCGAGCCTGTCGCGGGCGATGAACACTTCGCCCGTTAATGTATCGAAAACCGCGAACGCGAACATCCCGTTGAACTTGTCCAGACACTTCTCGCCCCAGGCGGCGTAAGCGTACAGAACAACCTCCGTGTCGCTGCCGCTCTTAAAACTGAAAAGGGGAGCGTCCGACCCGTTCGAACACTTAATCAATTCAAGTTCCCTGCGAATCTGCTTGTAGTTGTAAACCTCGCCGTTATACGTAATCCGGAACCGCCCGTCATCAGTCGACATCGGCTGATGTCCTGCGCTGCTCAGGTCAATAATCGAAAGGCGCCTGTGACCAAACCCCGAATTCCATTCGTCAAACCACTCGACTCCGCGGTCGTCCGGACCCCGGTGCTTAAGCAAATCGGTGCATTCCTCAAGTAAACTTTTTGAACCGACCCCTATAAACCCTATTATCCCGCACATTTAGGAAAATGACTGTATTTAATAATGAGAACTATTGAATTATTGCTTTACAGTGATTGTTTTATTCCTGTATATTAAATTACACTTTATACTTTTAACTAGTTCAAATTTATCCCCAATAACATTCTCATAACGTATTCTATCGTATTCGTTATCGAATTCGATGCAAAGAAGAAATGTCTTTGCTAATGTCTCCTTTGCTCCCTTTAAAACATCAAGATTGAATCCTTCAACATCAATACTTAGAAAAATTATGCTATTATAATTTATTGTCTTCATGATATCATCAAGCCGCAATACCGGTATCCGGATACTTTTTTTATAACGAATGTCATTTTGCTTTATTAATGAACTTCTGTCGGGACTATCTGCAATGCTTAACTCCATTGTGCAGTTATCAGCCCCTGCGCCTGCATTTATTAATATATCACCTTGTCTGTACTTTTCAAGAATCTTGAAGAGTTGATAATTTGGTTCTATCAAAACACCTCTGTAATCATTCCTGTACAATAAATAAGTGTTCGAGATCTGTGTTGGGTGAAAAGCGCCGATATCAATATACAAATTGTTTTCCTTGCTAAAATTATATGACTTAATAATTTCATATATAAGTACATCTTCTTTATACTGCGAGTAGGTCGATCTTTTCGGCAGGTGTTTATCTTTAAACGCTACAATGCTTCTTTTAAATTCGCCTATAAATGGCAGGTATTTTCTAAGGATATTTCGCAACATATTTTTTTAAAAACTACTATTAATAATTTTCAGAGTTTAATCCATTCTTTTGGTGTAGTGCTGTCAGATTTCCTTCTTGTATTCCAATGCTCAGGACAAATAACAACTTTTTTATTATGTTTTCCCAGATAAGCGGCCCACCAACTGAATGAACTATTTGATATGATGAAGTGTTTGCATCTGCTTAATAGGTAAAAGTCATTAAATGTTCTTAACAAGCGCGTTCTGTATAACGGCTTCAAAATAAGTTTTGTATATCTCACCGCTGCTAGATTATCATGTTTTCCTACGAGTCTTGAAATATTATGCTCGATAACGGTAAAATTCGGTCTTAAATCTAAATTTTTTCGAACCCAATCGGGTTCATCGCTGAACACGTAAAATTGAATGTCCTTGAAATTTTTTTCAATTTGATCGATTGCATTGTTGTAATACTCGATATCGAGTATCCCGAATACTTCCCTTGTCTTTTTAATATTGTAATAATCGCCCCTTCTAATATGAATACCGCAACTATTATGTGCGGAAATCTCATCAAGAATTAATTTATCTTTATAATTCAACAATTTAGTATCATATTTTATACGGTTTGTCTTTTCAGCAAGGTTTGGATCAAGTACAAAAGGATGTTCGTAATAATTATTTAAGATATAAAACTTATTCTTATCGTAGCCTTCAATGTGTAGATTATTTTCCAATGCAAAAGTCCGGGTCTTTAAGGAACTAATACTTAAATAATCAAGCCTTATTCCAAAATAAGGAAGATAATTAATACACTGCCAGTCTTTTCTTATAAGAGATGTATCGAAAACAATTTTATCGCTGTGATATTCTGACAAGTATTGAGAATAAAAAAAATGATTCAGTTGATTACCCAGACCGCCGCTTAATTTCATTATAAACATTTACTGTGAATTATCGATGCTCTTTGAAAAAGCCGCTGTTTTGACTGCCCAGAATAAAAACCATAACGGAAGCGTTACACGTGCCATTTCCCAGTAATAGTCGAGAAATGCGAGTTGAAAAACATATGTTGATGCCGCGATCAACGCTATGGAAAGCGGAATATATTCAGGCCGTTTTTCTCTTATATTCCTGAAGAACCTGATAGATTTAAATATTAGAAAAACATAAAGGGTGATTATAGTTATGCCGCCAATAATACCCGTTTCTGTAAGTGCTGAAAGATAACTCGATGCGGGATTTGACAACTGGAAGGTACCTAATACTACTTCTCTTGAAATACTGTTATAGACGTATTTGTAATGGTAATCAGAAAAAGATGCGTACTTAATTCCGAATACTTCTTTAATGATACCGCCGACGCCTTTATCTTTTATGTTAATTTCGTAATTAAATGTATAATTCGCTCTGCTGAGAAAATTTCCCGGACCCGTTCCGAGTATGATCGTTTCGGGATTCTCTGCAAACATCCGTGCAACATTACTATATATTCTAAATTTACCAATATAAAAGAATTGTTCTGGATTTGAAATAATCTCGCCCCAGTCATCAAATCTTAATGCTTCAACCTTTTCATCTGATTTTGTAATATATATTAATGATGAAAAAATGATTACCATAGTGATTATTATCGGTATCGACTTGAATATAATTCTCTTCCCATATAAAAATCCGATGATAATCATATAGGCAATAATGAAGAAAGGAGCGCCTGCCCTGAATTGTGAAATATAAAATACTATAAAGATAACTAATTGAGAAGCAATTACAATGGATGTTCTTCTCTTCGTAATATAATTATAACCGAGAAGATATGCTCCGTTAATTAACAATAAAGTCGAGAATTGGTTTTGATTATTACCGTAAGCTCCGGAAATTGCATCGGGATTCCCTGTAAGAATAAATTCAGGAATGTTGAAAAAAATAACAATTGCCAAATTAAATACTAAAAGGACAATGAACAGTTTATCGACTTTTTTTAACATCCACTCGAGTTTAGTAACATACTTATTCAACCCGATAAATAGTAATGGACCTTCCATAAGACCAAGATAGAATAATATTGAAGCCTCGAGAATTATTTTCTGGTTATTAAAAATTATGGATGTAGTTGTTGTAATTGTAAATATTAAAATAAAAAGCAGCACATATTTCGTTGTACCGTCATCTTCCTGAGATTTTTTCTTGAATGAAAAAGAGAGAAGTATGATTACTATCGCGAATAAGGGGAAATTTATTATATCCACCCATTTAGGGATAATCTTTACGTTTTCTGAAAAGAACTTGCTCATCATGAAGAAATAAAAGAATATCAGAATTAATTTCTCAAACACGATTGTATAGTTCCTTAAGGTTCTTTAAAAAAATTTTTTCGGAAAATCTTTCTACGGCAAGTCTCCTCGACTCTTCCTCCATTCTTTTTAAAACCGAATCGTCTTCCATTAAATTTATTATCAGTGATTGTATTTCTTTAATGTTGTCGTGCTGTATAATGTATCCGTTCCTGCCGTTAATCACGGTTTCCTCAATACATCCTTTCGGCGATGAAATGACCGGCAGTCCGCAAGCCATCGCCTCTATTATCGCCCAGGGCTGTCCTTCATATTTATAAGATGTAGGCATCACAAAAAGGTGGGAACTCTGAAGAAGTTCTATTTTTTCGCTTCCCGAGATGCCATCAGAAATTTTTACTTCATTTTTAATACCGTACTTTCGGATGAAATCCTCTGCGTAAATTCTGTCTTCAGGACTCCTCCATTTACCCGCCATAACGATTTCAAACTTTTTCTTTTTCGGTTCATCCCTCAGCATTAGCGCGCAATCAAGCAATTCACGCCACCCCTTTGATGACTCGAAATTGGATATGAAACAGATTCTGAATACGTCACGCGGCCTTTTTGCATTATCCGGACAATACATATCCGTATCTACACCATTAGCGACGACTTCAATTTTATCTTGAATTACGATGTCTTCGAAAATATTCCTGAGCATATTACCGAGCACAACAACTTTATCCGCTTTTGAAATAGTATGCCTGAGAATAAATTTCCGAAAACCCTTTTCATTCTCATAAAAATTCCTGAAGTATCCTCCCCGCAGATGAAGTACAATCTTTTTGTTGAATAGTTTTCCCAGCAGTATAAAACCCGCATCGCGATAATACGCGGGGTACGATTGTGAAATCGGTATGTATAAAAGAACCGGATTCTTTAATAGCAGTCTTATACAGTCAAATAGCGATTTCAATCCGAGATAAATGTTGTGAATATCGTATTTACCGAAATTGAATTCATTTCTCCTGTCGCTTGTATCAAGATGAAGAATATCAAAATCGTTTTTCAATCCCTCGAGAGTGATTCTAGTCGCATTCGAAACTCCGAAATACGGAGGAGGCAGCGGACCGGCAATCAATATCCTTCTATTCTCCATTCATGCATTTTATAATTCCTTCGGCAAAGCCTTCTCCGCTTAAATCAATATTGACTTTATTCCTGATAATATCCAGTGACGCGCTTCTCATTCTATTCCTTAATTCTCTGTCTTTGATAAGATTTCTTAACTTCCCCGAAAATTCCCCATGGTCGAGCGGATTTACTATAAACCCGTTTTTGCCTTCCACGATAACGTCATACGATGCGCCCGCGAAGACTGTTCCGATAAGTGGCAATCCTGCGCATGCAGCTTCAATAAGAACAAGACCGAAGTGCTCAAAAGTAGAGGGCAGCACGAATATATCCGAGTTCTTATAATATACATGAATATCATTATGATTAACCGCCCCTTCGAATTTAATGTACTCGATTTTATTTGCCCGTACGTATTCAGACAGATTCTCGGACTCTTCACCGCCGCCAATAACATTCAGAATAAAATTATTTTCTTTTAGTAATTGTAACGATTTTATGAGATGCTCAAGTCCTTTGTGCTTCCTTAAATCGCCAACGAATAATATACTGACCGTACCGTTATTATCCGCGCCGCCGCACGCTTCGAGTTTTTTTGTAAATTTGTCGGTATCGATGCTGTTTATCGCAATAGAAATATTATCATATGTAATACCAAAAGAATTAATGTATTCAGCAGCCTTTGACCCGTAAACGATGAAATGATCCGTTCTTTTTATCAAATACTTGCGTAGAAGATTTCTTATAAACATCCATTTTAAACTTGAAGCAGTAAAATTGGTTTCACCCGAATAAATTGCGAATGGAACTCCTTTGTTTCGGGCGAACCTGAGAGCGTTAAGTGTTGATAGAGAAAATCCGCCTGCCGCGACGGCATCCGGCTTGATTCGGGCAAGAGTCTTCCTCAATCCTATACCGGTTTCAAATAATTTGTTCCTACTCACGTTAACACTCCCCTTTTCTTCGAGAACGAAAAACGGAAAACGAAAATTTCCCGTGTCAACATCCCAGTACTTCCTTCTTTCATATGTAAGGCTTGAAAAAACCACATTCAATTCTATTCCATGGTCCTTCAAAATGTAATACGCCTTATTAAGCATCGCAACGCGATAATGCGCGGGTATATTAGTTATGAAAACCGCTTTTAACATTTATTGCCTATAAAATTCATTATATGATTTTATCATATTTTGTACGGAATATTTTGTTGTAACGAAGCTCATCGCATTTTCTCCGAGCTTTTTTCTTAATATTGGATTAGTAATCAATTTCTTGATATTAACTACTAAATCGTCCAAATCATTAGCAATAAGTCCAGTATTAAGATGCCTTATATGCTCTATTAATCCTCCACCGTCGGACATAATTATAGTCGGAATTTTAAAATACATTGCTTCAATAATTGAATTTCCGAATGATTCTTGTTTATCCGAAGGTAAAACAAAAATGTCGAATAGTTGAAGAAAATTCGATATATTGTTAACTTTGGGGATGAAAATTACTTGTTTATCCAACCCCAACGAATTTGATAATTTTATAAGACTTTTCTTCTCGGGTCCATCTCCAATTATTAAACAAACGATATCACGACTGTTCAACAATTTCATACTTCTTATTAATAAATCTATCCGCTTCCATTTTCTTATATTTGCTGTCGAGCCAATAATAATTTTCGAACTTAACTCCTTTAGGTGATAAGATTTAATAATATTTCCTTTTGATGCGTCTGGTGTAAGAAGCGAAAAATCTATGCCATTATAAGTGGTGAATACTCTATGCCTGGCAATTCTCCAATAATCAGATATAAAATCACAAGCCGTGCTGGTATTACCCGATATTCCATCAAAATTTTTAACAACATACTTAGCAATTTTATATTTAATGAATTTCCTGAAATTAAAAGGAAATTCGCCTCCTCTTCTAGTATAAAATACTTTGGTATTTTTAAGCTTACTTGCTATGAACATTAAATACGGTTCAACCACATGAAAGTGTATTATATTGTAATCTGAACAGATTTCGAGAAAATATTTAGCCGCTCTGAAATCGATAATTCCTTTTTTATGCAGAAAATGTACTTTAACTTTTTCTTTTATCAAAGAATCTGAATAAAAACCACCTGCATCTACGACCAGTAAACTACTGAAAATATTTGAATGATATTGTTCCTTTATTAGTTGATATACAGCCCTTTCGGCACCGCCAATATTCATATTCCACATTATGTGTAGGATTCTATTCCTGACCAAAATAAATTCTCTTTGATAGTTCTAATAAAGCTTCTGCTCTGTGCTTAAATGTGTATTTTTCCGATGTATTCAATGCGTTTTGTGAAATATGAATCAATGAAGGTAATTTTATTATAACCTTAATTTTTTCTGCGAGTTTGTTTACATCATAAGGCTCAACAAGAAAGCCGTTGAACCCGTCAACAATAATTTCTGAAATACCTTTGTGATTTCCCGCGATTATTGGTTTCCCGCTTCTCAAATACTGGAAAAGTTTAGCGGGAGATCGGTATTCGTTTATTGGGTTGGGAGAGTAATAAAGAATAAGAATATCCGCCAATGACAAAAAATTCGATACTAGTTTTGGAAGTACGAAACTTACAAATGCAATATTAGTAATTTTTCTTGAAATTACTTCATCCTTCCAAAGTTTAACGTGATCTGGTCTTCCGCCAACGACTATAACAAATACTTCCTCAGGCATTAAAGAGGCAAGTTCCGCTAGGTAGTCAATTTCCTTATACCGATAATATACTTTACCTGTATATACTATGATTTTTTTATTTTGTGGAATCTCAAAATCAGACATTATAGAGGTATTTGTTTCCGTATCGTTCGACACATCCGACCCTGTATGACCGTACGATATGTGTCTAAATCCGAAATTTATTTTTCTATTTGTTTCTTCTGCAAGATGTTTAGTAATGCAAAATAAGCCATCGCATTTTTGCAGGGTGTTATTCTGAAAACTATTAGTTGCTAAACTATGCAGATCTGCAATTACAAAATAATTTAGTTTAAATGTCGATTTTAATAAACATAATGCTCTCAATACTGAGTAGTTTCTGGCGGTAACAATGTTGCAATTATTTTTCCTGAATTTTCCGGAATATGATTCTCTAAGTATGAAACATATATAAAGCATTAATCTTGCAAAACTTAAATAATACTTAAACCGTATTAGAACTGATGGAATTATTAAAAATTCTGTAAACTTAATATTATTTTTTATGCTATATAAATTATTGTAATCCGGATGTTTTGGCTCGTGACCGCTAAGTCTATATCTGATTGAAACAATTTCAGTATCCACACCCAAACCTGCCATTGAATCACACAACCCAACGATACATTGGCGTGCAACTCTAGGTATTTGCATATTTGAATGGGAGAAATATGTTAACGTAATTGTATTCAGATCTGTCACCTTAGCGCAAAGTAATTTTTTGCTTGAATAAGCGAAAAAAGAAATTAAAATTAAAATTGGCCGGGTCAGATGTCTTTAAATATCTTTGAGGATGTATTAGTCTCATTCCTTTCAAATTGTGATTTTTATACTGGTAAAGTAAAAAGTTGCTTTTGTATAATAAATCAGATTTTGCAAACACCATTATATTTTGAGAATAAAACCAACGAATATTCTCGTTATTCCAGAATTTTTGCCTCAAGAAATCAATACACAAATAATCATGCTCATAAAACTTTTTGATCCAATAATCCGGCCATTGTTCATTTATATGATTTGTCCCGCCCTGAAATGGAATTGCACATGAAAATAGTATTAACTCTGAATGGCTGATTAAATTGTTTATGTAGATATCGGAACAACTTTTCTCGATATGCTCAGCAACTTCCAGAGATATAACGAGATCGAACTTACGATTAAGGGCAAGTGGTTTCCGTAGGTCATGGATATGCAATATTTGTTTGTCCAATAAGAACTTATCAGATAAAAGCCATTCACCGTCAACTCCTATTACATTATCGACGCCGACTTCGTGAAGTGATTCTAGCCAGACCCCTGTACCGCAACCAATATCCAAAACGCTTTTGATATCTAGATTTTCCAGAAGATATTTTAGAATGATTAGTGATGATCGCTTGTTTTTAGATACGTTATCATAAAAAACACTTCCGTACTTTGCTAGCCTAGGTTTTTTTGCCAAATTGATAATATTAATTTTTGATAAATAAAAAAGTGATCAAAATTCACTCGAACTTTCGTGCATAATAGGAAATAGAAAGGATTTTATTCTAAATTTCAAAAATAAAAAGTAATAATTGTAAGGGTAAGGTAATTTTCTGTAAGTTTTGCTTCTACACTTTGTAATATAGGCGTCAAGTTCATCAGTGCTTTTCCCGAATAGATTTTTGAAAATATATTTAAGGTTATCGTTGTAAGAAATGTTCTCTTCCTTAAAGTTATTATTATACATCAATTCAGCACCAGCTAACGCGAATGCTAATTTTATATTTCCGGTTTTTTTGTAGTTTAAATATACTTGTTCCATTTTTCGATAATTTCCGTCGAGTTTCGCCTTAATTCTTCCCGGCTGGACCGCTTTTAACGCTCTGTGAAACCCGAAATGAAATGCCTGAAATGGGGATGGGTCTTTGCAATGATCAGCAATTATTTCGTGATGCCATTTATGCTTCCTTATGGTCGCGTCAACATGCATTCTGTCAGTGTAAACAATTTCATTTCCAGTGTTCCATTTTACAGTATTCCTGTAAGCGTGCATTCCCCATATATGATCGTCAAGATAAAAATCGTGAAGAGCCATCGTGAGCATGTCAAGTTCATTGTCGCTCTGAAATTGATTTATAACCCATTCGAAGAAAGTCTTTTCTCTGATAACCATATCGGCGTCAACTTTTATCATAATGTCAAACTCATCCGATTTTGACATGAATTCGTTGTAAAGAGCATCGTGAGCGTCCTTGTAGTTCAAATCTTTGTAAACAAAATGCTCGAAGTTCCAGTAGGTCTGAGCGAATATCATCTCTTTGCACTCTTCGTACTCGTTCTCGCCTGAATACATTGTTCCGATAAATAATCTTGGATTCTCTTTCATCTGCTTATCCTGTAATAATTTATAGTTTCTGATAAACCTTTTAACAGCGGTGTCGCCGGAGCGTAACCTATCAATTTCTTAAGTTTCTTCGATGAACCGTATCTCCTTTCCGTCTCGTAATCGTTTCTGCCCGGAGGGGATTCGATGAATCTTATTCCTGATTTTGAGCCCGTGAGTTTCTTCACTGTTTCCGCCAATTGCTTTACCGTATATTCCTTCTGGTTCGAAACGTTCATTATATCATTTCCTTTAAGTTTATCCATAACCAGAATCAGCGATTTCACCACATCATCGATGTATGTGTAGTCCCTTGTCTGTGTTCCGGGTTTGTAAACTGTAATAGGCTCGTTCAACTCAGCCTGTTCGAGAAAACGGGGTATGACCATTCTGTTATCCTGTCTCGGTCCGTAAACATTAAAGAAGCGGAGCGAAAAACTGTCAAGTTGCTTCTCCTGATAAATAGACTTGAGATACAGTTCGCAGAATCTTTTGGCAATCGAATAACTCGAATTGGGCGATACGGGGAATTCTTCTTCAAGAGCGCTCACGAGCGCGGCTTTGCCGTAAACACCGCTCGTCGATGCGTAAATCAGTTTATCGACCGAATTATACAGAGATGCTTTGACAGCGTTCTTCAGACCGAAATATTCTGTATCCATTGTCTCGACAGGGGAGTCGGCTACTATGTCAACTCCCAGAACCGCGGCTAAGTGAAAAATTACCTCGCATCCCTTCGCGGCTTTCATCGCCGTGTCCTCATCTCTTACGTCTCCGATAACGAGATTAATGTCTTTCAGAATTTCTTTAGGTAGTTTATTGCCGTTCTTTAAAATATCAAGAACAGTAACTTCGTGCCCATTCCGTATTAATTTTTCGACTAAATGCGAGCCGATGAATCCGGCTCCGCCTGTTATAAATATTTTCATATTAAATTATTTTTAATTACTTCAAGATATTTTCTCCCGAACCTCAAATCCGGCTCAAGATAATTTCCTTCAGCCCATTCGTTCCAGGATTTAATAAAAATAAATCTGTCTTCTTCGCGTTTGCCTACGGCAATATCGATTGCTTGCTTGAAATGTCTCTCGAAAAGTTCAGGTGTTGAACCCTGAAGAACCAGTCCGTTTCTGCCGCTTCTCGGCGTATTGTCCCAGTTAGGGCAGACACAAGGATAATTATTGTGAAAGTGTTCTTTCTCATCGAACGCGTATTTTATCAATTCTTCGTATTCGTAAACGGCAGGACCGATGTCCAACTTTTTTGATAACTTTGCCTTTATTTTTTCTGATATTTGATTTTTGATGTTTGATTTTTGATGTTTCAGTGCTATCATCTTTGTCGGATTCTCCCAGATGCAGGCGTCATATCCGTTTTTTTCAAAATCGAAATGTGAATCTTTTTTTCTCAAATTGGCAACGAAGTGAATTCCGGGAAGACCCTCCTTATGCGCTAACTCTCTCCAGGTATCCGTGAACAAGATGTTGTCAGGAACATCTACCGCCCTGTGAAGAATAAAAATCGGTTTGTTATTGTAAGCAATATATCTCTTATCGCAAAAAGCCGGAAGCACCTCGTAAAAATGCTTCGTGTAATCCTCTTTCCCGGGATACGTCTGTTCAATCAGCATCCTGTCTTTTGCTCCGTACCATATCCCTGTCCACGACGCGTTCGCCCAGCCGAGGCAAAAAGGGAAATCAGGCTTACCTGATTTCAGTATTTCGTTAAACGGTCTTTCGAGAAGTCTTTTTCCGGCAAACCAGTAATGCCAGAAACAAAATCCCGTAATCCCGTATTCCCGCGCTAGTTCTGCCTGCCCGATTCTTGATTCCACTACACGTAAATCATAAAACCCCAAATCAGCTGGAATATTTGGCTGTTGATGTCCCTTGAACAAAGGTTTCGCTTTAGCGACGTTCGTCCATTCCGTAAAGCCGTTACCCCACCATTTGTCGTTCTCCGGGATCGGATGAAATTGGGGAAGGTGAAAGGCTATTACTTTTAGTGTTTTATTCTTTATCGCTGTAATTATTATAAATATTTCTGAAACGGATTGCAGGAACGCCGCCTACCACATCGCCTGCCCTGACGTTCTTAGTCACAGTTGAATTAGCCGCGATTTCCTATGCGAACATTGTCTAAAATGCAAACATTCTCACCTATCCATACGTTATCTTCAATGAAAACTGGCCCTCTGCTTATTAAAGGCTTATTTTTTATTGGTACCGAAATTAAATTGTCTGATATATTACCGTGCATATGATCTGTAATTAATACGTTGCTTCCAATCAGTACGTTATCCCCAATCACAATTTTATTTATCGCCCCTATATGAACGTTGTAATTAATAACGACACCACTCCCGATTTTGATTTCAGGACTATAGTTATTCTCAAGATAAGCATCCCAGCATTCCAATCGAAAGCCGGGTCCTGATTTGAAATTATCTCCAATTTCAACATATCTTAAATTTTTATAATAAAAAGGGTGTCTTACTATATAATGGAAAGAATTTTTTCGGTTTCTAATTCCTTTCTTTAAATTGTAAGTTGCATAATCATCTAATATTCCGAAAAATTTATTTAAAAATTTTACTGTTAATTCAATCATTTGCCGATTTAATCCTCTGATAATTCATTTAATATTTTTGCTCTTTCCAGATATACATTTAAAGGATTATAATTATTCTGTATCTCCTTTTCGAAGTTTTGTATAAGGTTTCGTGCAAACTGTTCATCCATAATAAGTTTCAAAATATTTTCGATAAATTTTTCAGTATTATCTGCTATTAAGACGGATTGATCGGAAAATGTAAATCCCTGAATTCCAATCTCGGTAGAGACTACGGGAAGTTTGTATAATAAAGCCTCAACAAGTTTTGTCCTGAAGCCGCTGCCAATTCTTATTGGCAGTATGAAAATAGAGTCTGATATTATTGATTTTAAATCATCAACAAATCCCATAAAACTGACATTTCTGAACCTTGAGTATCTTTTAATTAGTGATTTCTCCCAATAACCAATAATATTGAGTACTGTATCCGGATATTTCTTTAAGACATCGTCCCAAATATCATTTAGAAACCATTCGATTGCATCTACATTCGGGAAATGCAATGACCCGCCTAAAAAAGTTAATTTATTTTTATATGTATAACTCTTTGTCTCATCAAATAAGGAAAGGCAAGGTGCCGCGGATGTCATTATTAATTTGTCTTCACTTGTATATCCAGAAAGATCGTTGCGGTCATCTTCGTTCATAGTTAAAATGTAATCGTATTTATTAAGATAATTTAATTCGATTCCTTTGAGCCAGTTCACAGCATATTCCAGATATTCATCTCTTTGTTTAATTAAATATAATTCCTGCTCAAGAATTTTATAGCGAATTTCATGATGAACAAATATCTTTTTTATGTGTTTCGGAATAAGGTCAATATACCCTATGAATTGAAAAAATTCTACTATTACAACATCAAACTTTGTACTATTTATAACACTGTTGAAAAAAGTTACGTTAGCAGGGGGGATTTTCTCAAATTTTATGTTGGCAATCCTGCCCCTCTTTTTTAGTAAGTCGCCATAATTTAATAGTGTTTCGGATTTCCCAAATATTTTATTTATTGATTTATATGCAAATTTTTTGAACTTGCTATGCATGCTTAAACCTGAAATCATTACATGGAAAGTGACATCCGGCCATAATTTTCTTAATTCCTTGTAATCGCTTAGTTCGCTTTTATCTATAAAGCATAATAAATGCAGATTAAAGTATTTCCTGAAGGTATCGTAAGTCAGAAATAATGTACTATTCCCGCTTTTTCCTTTTTTTGACGGCAGAAATGTAACAGCCAATAGCTTTTTCATTCGTGGTACTAACTAATAATATTATTTACAGCATATAGCATGCCATGTCTTATACTTAATGGATAGAAAGAAAATAAAGAAAAATTATTCTTTGTTAAAATTTGAATAATATTTTCCGGTCCCTTTATATGCCATTCTAACATTATCAATTTTATTTTCTTAAATTTTGATGCTTGATCTATTGCATTTAAAATTTGATATTCGGCTCCCTCACAATCAATTTTCAATATCATTGGGTAATCTTTGGTTGATAAATCATCCAAAATATTTATAATGTTTTTTAAATGAATATTTACTTTTTCAATTTTCCCATTTCTTCCTTGAAGATACGGGGGTATCCCCCATATCCCCATACTCCCTTTGAAATCTTGCATAAACTCAATTTCAGTGGTATATTCTTTGCTAGACAAACCAAAATTATATCGAATTATTTTTTTGGAATATTTTTCATTTAATGAAAAATTATTCTCGGCTTGTTTGAACGTAAATGGTACAGGCTCAAATGAGTAAATCTCAATAATATTTGGGAATGTAGATAAAAACAAACTTGTAAACCCTACATTCATACCAATATCAAGAACCAATACTTCATTCTGCAATTTGAAATTATACAGTCCTTTATAGAAAATTTCATAAAAAATCATTATTTCTTCTCTTGATGTTATTATAAGTCTCAAATCCCCAATAATGAAAATGAAAGAAAAATCGTCATATCGTTCAATTATCAGCTTATTCATTCCGTCATTTTTCATTTTGCATAATAAGTAATAAGAATGCAAAATAAGTTTATAATTATTTTTATTAATAATAATGCCAAGCTCTTTCAAGAGGGAAATTTCATTTGAGATTATTTCAATTTTGTCGTAAGGTACATCATAGTTTCGAAAAATTTTACTCCAGTTGTAATTTTTCAAAACATAAAAATATTTGAAAAAAATTATTACTTTTACCAGTCTGTTAAAAAATTTTATAATCATTATGATAAATAAATTTCAAATTCAGGAATTATTGGTGATTTAAGATCCTCGAAATAATCTACAATACCGAAACAAGGTGTATTTGCAATCTTGAAGGCTTCAATGTTCTCTATCCAAAGTTCAACAATATTTTTTCTATATAAGTAGATTGTTAAAAAATAACTGCCCTCCTTTAGTTTTGGAGATAATACTTTGTAGTTTATATAAAATATCCCCCGATTCTCGATCCTGTTTGCACTTTTTATATAATTTGATTTAGAATGTATAACTATTTCATCTTTGCTGTTATGAATTGCAAAATCGATATGAAAATTCATCTCATCGTTGAAAAACTTTTCCATTTCAAGGGTTAATAAAATGTCATCGCTGGATTTGAAGACTCTTTGGTCTATGGAATTCAATATTTTTATGAAAGTGAAACTTTTATTATCCTTTACTTTTCTATAATTTTTATTTTTAAATTGCCTTGTATAGATATCGATAACTGTATTCGTGTCACCAACTTCTATTATTTTTCCCTTCTCAAGTAAAACTGCCTCATTGCACAAATTACTAATAATATTCATATTATGACTTATAAACACCACTGTTCTTCCTTCTTTCGAAACATCTTCCATTTTCCCCAAGCACTTTTTCTGGAATTCATAATCACCAACCGCAAGTACTTCATCCACTAAAAGTATTTCCGGTTCAAGATGCGCCGCGACCGCGAATGCAAGTCGAACATACATTCCGCTTGAATATCTTTTAACAGGCGTATCAAGAAATTTTTCTATTTCGGAGAATGCCACGATTTCGTCAAATTTCCTGCGTATCTCCTCTTTGCGCATACCGAGTATCGAGCCGTTAAGATATATATTCTCCCTGCCCGTTAGTTCAGGGTGAAATCCCGTGCCTACCTCAAGTAAACTAGCCACTCTGCCTTTTATTCTTATCCTGCCTTTTGTCGGCTCGGTTATTCTAGAGAGTATTTTCAGCAGTGTTGACTTCCCGGCACCGTTTCTTCCGATAATACCGATTTTATCTCCCTGCTTAACATCAAATGAAATATCCTTTAATGCCCAGAATTCTTCCTTTAATCTTTCTCTTACGTCTTTCTCGCTCGAACGCGTGAAAATGTTTTTTGCCTTATTTGCAATTACATCCCTTAACGCATTATATTTATTCCTTTGTCTCTGATGGGAAATCAGATATTTTTTTGATATCCCTTCGACTTCAATGATATTCATTTATTACAATATTAAATTATATCTGCAAAAGTTCTTTCGGTTTTCCGGAAATACCAAAATCCTGATACAAGGAGCGCTATTACAATTATCAGCGATACTATAAATCCTTCAAAGTGAAACCTTACGGAATTTCCCGCTATTGCCCATCTGAATCCGTCTATAACCCCGACCATTGGATTCATTGAATACATTAATCGCCATTGATCCGGAACAACGTTGCTGCTGAATCCTACAGGTGAAATGAAAAGCCCAAACTGGACTATAAATGGTACGATGTACCTAAAATCCCTGTACTTAACGTTCAAAGCTGAAATCCATAGTCCGCCTCCGAGTGATGCCGCCAATGCGATTACGGTAAATACAGGTATCATTAAAACTTTCCAGGATGGAATTACCTGATAAAAAATCATCATTACTATGAGTATTGCGAGTGAGATTATGAAATCAAATAAACTTGCCCCGATATTGCTTACCGGTAACGCGATCCTAGGAAAATATACTTTCCCAATCATTGCAGCGTTTGATATAAGGCTGTTACTGCTCTCCGAGAGCGAATTTGAGAATAACTGCCAGGGAAGCGATGCCGTGAGCACGAGTACCGGATATGGAATGCCGTCGGAAGGCAGAGAGGCTATTTTTCCGAATACTACTGTAAAAACCACCATCGTCATT
>CALGII010000231.1 GCA_937915485.1 uncultured Ignavibacteriota bacterium
TTTCGAATTCAACTTCTCCCGGTTACTGGATTGACAGGATAGTCTGTCAGAAATCCACAAACGGAGGGATGAATTACAGCAACCCCGGCTCTTATACTTATTTCATGTCGCCGAAAGAACAGGACAAGGAATGGGCGGTAGTAGATCCGAGGAACAATCATATTTACTGCACCTGGACGCAGTTCGATGAATATGGAACATCAACGCCGACCGACAGTTCGAAAATACTATTTTCCAAATCGACCGACGGCGGTTTAACCTGGGTAAACTGGGGCGCCACGGGTACTATGAAGAGGCTCGATAATCTCGGAGGTGACTGCGTTGATGAGGATAATACTGTTGAAGGCGCCGTGCCCGCGGTTGGTCCGAACGGACAAATTTACGTCGCCTGGGCAGGACCACTCGTGAGAAATTCACAATTCGGAATATTCTTTAATAAGTCAACCGACGGAGGAAGCACGTGGCTTCCAAGCGCGCAGTACATAGCTCCGCAGCCCGGCGGCTGGGATTATATGATAAGCGGAATACAGCGAGCAAACGGTCTGCCCATAACCTGCTGCGACATAAGCAATGGTCCTTACAGAGGTTATGTTTATGTTAATTGGACTGATGAGGCAGGTCCAAATAATCACGACGTGAAGTTCATTCGCTCGACGAACGGAGGCGTTAACTGGAGCGCGCCGATGAAAGTAAACAACGATACATCAAACAAGGAACAGTTCTTCTGCTGGATGACGGTCGACCAGAAAACAGGATACATATATATACTATATTACGACAGGCGCGACGACGTGTCGAATGCGAACGCAACACACGTTTATATATCGAAATCGACAAACGGCGGCGCTTCGTTCACTGACGAAAGAATCAGCGAAAGCGCATTCATACCCACTTCAAGCACCTTCTTCGGCGATTACACGAACATAACCGCTTACAACAATGTGGTGCGCCCGATTTGGACACGCTTGCAGGGAACCAGTCTGAGCGTATTGACGGCAATAATCGGCACGCCGACAGGTATAGAACAGCCGGGAATTACCGTACCAAAAGATTACAGACTAGAGCAAAACATCCCGAATCCCTTCAATCCGTCAACGACGATAAATTATTCGATTCCGAAAGACAATTTCGTGACGCTGAAAGTCTATAATCTTCTCGGTCAGGAAGTCGCGGTGCTCGTGAACGAGTTCAAGAAAGCAGGCGAGCATTCATTCGAGTTTTACGGAACAAATCTCACGAGCGGAGTTTATTTCTACAAACTCACGGCAGGGGATTTCACGGCAACGAAGAAAATGATATTGAACAAGTAATTGCTCCGAAAGTAAGATGTTTGATTCAAAATCAAATATCAAAAATAAAATATCAAATATACAAATTAAAAATTAAAAAGTTCGTGATACAATAGAGGTTCTGATACAATAAAGGTTTTGATGTAAAATGAAGGCGGCTAACCACCGCCTTTTTTATTTCCTCTCAAATCATATTTATTATTTCCAATTCTCCATCTTCCAAATTCCATTCTCTATTTTCCATTTTCCATATTCCATTCTCCATTTTCCATTTTCCATATTCCATTCTCCATTTCCCATATTCTCTTTTCCATTTTCTATTTTCAAATTCATTACCCGATTTTTGATTTTTTATATGTATTTTTGATATTTTATATTTGATTTTTAATATTTCTCCCCAAAAATGCCGTCTCGAAGCATATGCTATTTACATCTTATTCCCTTTTTTCCATATATTTATTGAGATATTTTTGTTCAGTTTGATGTTAAGAGAATTGACCATTTAATAATCTATATCAATCATGGCTACATTCAGAAAATATACAAAAGACAATTGTTCGAAGATTGTAAATTTTGAGAATATAAATCCTTATGACATTCTCGGTCCGCATTATTTTGCGGATAAAAAGGAATATTTTATAAACTGCTATTTCCCGAATTCCGTAGAAGTGACATTAATTCCCTCGGTATCCGCGCGCAAAGAGCAGAAGATGAAAAAAATACACGACGCGGGTTTTTATCAGGCGTATTTTAAAGAAGTCAGGGAAGCATTTGATTATAAGTTCAAAGTTAAGTACGAAGAAGGGTATCCTCACGAACTTCCTGACCCATATTCTTTCAAGACGGATATAACGGATTTCGACCTGTACCTTCTCGGAGAGGGAAATTACTTTAAATCTTATGAAAAGCACGGTGCCAAACTGAAAACGAAGAACGGAATCAGCGGAGTTGAATTCGCCGTATGGGCTCCGAGCGCACAGGCGGTAAGCGTTCTCGGGAATTTCAACAGGTGGACGGCAGGCTCGTATCCGATGCACAACATAAACGGCTCGGGTGTCTGGGCGCTTTTCATTCCCGGAATCGGCGAAGGCGAAGTCTATAAATACGCGCTGAAACCCTGGCAGGGCGACGTCTTTTTTAAATCAGACCCTTACGCGTTCATGATGGAACTCCGTCCGAACACGGGCTCGGTTGTTTTTGACATCGATAAGTATCAATGGAGCGACGGCGAATGGTTGAAAAGCCGCGCTGAATGGGATTTCCAGAAAAGTCCCGTATCAATATTCGAACTTCATTGCGGCTCTTTTAAACGGGATTACAATTCCGATTTTCAGAACGACTGGGGCTTTCTTAATTACCGGCAGCTCGCTGTTGAAGTCGTAGAGTACGTTAAAAAAACGGGTTACACTCACGTCGAACTTCTTCCCGTGATGGAGCATCCGCTCGACCAGTCCTGGGGATATCAGGTAAGCAATTATTTCGCGCCGACAAGCAGGCACGGGACGCCTGAAGATTTAATGTACTTTGTCGATTACTGCCATCAAAACGGCATAGGTGTGATTCTTGACTGGGTGCCCGCTCATTTTCCGTCCGACGAGCACGGTCTCGCGAACTTCGACAGTTCCCAGTTGTATGCGTATAAGAATCCGCAAAAGGGTTACCACATGGACTGGGGCACTTACGTTTTTGATTACGGACGAAATGAGGTACGGGGTTTCCTTATCGCGAACGCTCTCTTCTGGCTCGACAAGTACCACATTGACGGACTCCGCGTGGACGCGGTAGCCTCGATGCTTTATCTCGACTATTCGCGCAAAGACGGAGAATGGGTGCCGAACATTTACGGCGGACGGGAGAATCTCGAAGCGATTGATTTCATAAAGAAACTGAACGTCGCCGTTCACGAATACCATAAAGGAATTATGATGATTGCCGAAGAATCGACAGCGTTTCCTTCGGTTACCCTGCCTGTTTATCTCGGCGGGCTCGGATTCGATTTGAAATGGAACATGGGCTGGATGAACGACATGCTTTCTTACTTTTCGAAAGATCCGGTTTACCGGAAATTCCATCATAACCTTATTACATTCTCGCTCTGGTACGCTTTCAGCGAGAACTTCATTCTTCCCGTTTCCCACGACGAGGTTGTCCACGGGAAACGCTCCCTGTTCGAAAAAATGCCCGGCGACTCGTGGCAGAAGTTCGCGAACACGAGACTGTTTCTTACGTTCATGTTCGGACATCCTGGCAAGAAACTGAATTTCATGGGGAACGATATCGCACAGTATAACGAATGGAATTGCGACGGCACGGTTGACTGGTTCCTTCTTGATTACGATTTCCATAAGAAGGTGAATCTGTTGATGCGCGACCTTAACAGTATTTATAAGACATATCCCGCCCTGCATGAACTTGATTTCAGCGGAGACGGTTTCAGATGGATAGATTTTTCAGATTCGGAAAACAGCGTGATTTCTTTTATGAGAAAATCACGCGACGGAAAACAATTCCTCTTATTCACTTTTAATTTCACTCCTGTCGTCAGGGAAGGATACATATTCGGAGTGCCTTTCGCCGGCTATTACAGGGAAATTTTCAATTCCGATGCGCTCGAATACGGAGGCAGCGGAGTGGGAAATTCGGGAGGCGTTAATACGATTCCGGAAATGAGGTATAACTTCGAGAATTCAATCCGCGTAAATCTTCCGCCTCTCGGCGCAAACATTTTTATATTTGAAACGGAGTAATTATTGGCGAAATATATCTGCATACACGGTCATTTCTATCAGCCTCCAAGAGAAAATCCCTGGACGGATGAATACGAAAGGGAAGAATCCGCTTCGCCGTTTCACGACTGGAACGAAAGAATCTATCAGGAATGTTACAAGCCGAATACGGAAGCGGTAATTGTTGACGATAAGGGTAAAGTGATTAAGCGGGTGAATAATTTTGAAAACCTGAATTTCAATTTTGGACCCACGCTTCTTAAATGGATGAATGAAAAACATCCCGAAACAATAGCGGGAATAATTGAAGCGGATAAAAAGTCGATTGAAATTCACGGCGGACACGGAAACGCGATTGCTCAGGTATATAATCACGTAATAATGCCGCTCGCGAACAAGCGCGACAAGATTACACAGGTGCGATGGGGAATAAAGGATTTTGAATTTTATTTTCACAGGAAACCCGAGGGGATGTGGCTGGCGGAAACCGCCTGCAACAATCCCACTCTCGAAGTGCTGATTAATGAAGGAATCAGGTATGTAATCCTTGACCCGTCTCAGGCGTCGAAGATAAGAAAAATTGGAGTGCAGGCGTGGACTGATGTTCAGGACGCAGGTATCGATACAAAAAAACCTTACCGCTATTTCTCAAATAGCGGGAACGGATACATCGATATTTTTTTCTATGAAGGCGGACTCTCGAGGAGCATCGCGTTTGACGACGTTGTATATGACGCGGTTAAACTGATGAACAGGATTGAAACGTATTTTTCGAATGACAGGGAAAGCGATGAACTCGTTTCGATAGCGGTTGACGGCGAAACTTTCGGACACCACAAGCACTTTACCGAAAGGACGATTGCTTACCTTCTCGGAGGCTATTCTCAAACGCGGGGAGTCAAAGTCGTTAATTTCGGAGAATATCTGTCACGTCACGTACCTGAATATGAGGTGATGCTTAACGAAGGACCCGCGGGAGAGGGCACTTCGTGGAGTTGCGTTCACGGCGTAGGAAGGTGGAAAGACGACTGCGGATGCAGCACGGGCGGTTTCCCCGGCTGGAACCAGAAATGGAGAATTCACCTTCGCGACGCTCTGAATCTTCTGAACGGAAAACTCGGTCTGTACTTTGAGATTGAAGGAAAAAAATTTTTTAAAGATGTTTGGCAGGCACGAAACGATTACATAGATATAATCCTCAATCCCGGTAACAATGATGTTCTGGATGATTTTTTTGATAAGCATTCTTCAGAAGAACTGAATGCGGATGAAATAAAAACAGCATTGTCACTTCTCGAAATGCAGAAGTTTTCAATGTTGATGTTCACGAGTTGCGGATGGTTCTTCTCCGATATTTCAGGCCTGGAATCTAAGAAAGTTCTCGAATACGCGAAACGCGCCGTCGAAATAGCCCGGAGCGTTTCCGGTCTCGATTTTGACGAAGAATTTCTTGAAATTCTTGGATTTGCTAAAAGCAACAAACCGGAATTTGGAACAGGCAGGGATATTTACATGAAATTAGGAAAGCAAAACTGATGGTCGATTATTCATTCCTGAAAAATACGCGGACCTCGGCGAGGTGGGAGAAGTTCGGAATGAAACGACGCTCCGGCGTCGCGGTTCCGTTGTTTTCCGTCAGGTCAAGGAAGAGCATCGGCATCGGCGAAATTCCCGACATAAAACTTATAGTTCAGTGGTGCGAGCAGACGGGCAATTCGATAATACAACTCCTTCCTCTGAACGATACGGGCTTTGATTTCGCTCCTTACAATTCCGTTTCTTCATTCGCTCTCGACCCGATGTATCTTTCCATTCAGTCATTGAAAGATGTCAACTTGAATCCGTTCAAGAAAGATATACGCGAACTGCGAAGCAAGTACGACGGTCACAGGGACAAGGTGGATTACGCCGTCAAGCAGGCAAAAATTGACCTGCTCTGGAAAATTTTCAAGCGGACATATTTAAAAGGAAATAACAAGTATTCGAATTTCGTCGTTGAAAACGCATACTGGCTGAAAGATTATTCTCTGTTCAGAGCGCTGAAACACAAGTACGGCGGGCTTTCGTGGGAAGAGTTTCCCGACGGATACAGGGACAGAAACCCTGAAGCGCTTGAAGAATTCAGGAATGAGAACGAACTGAAAATAGAATTCCACTCGTGGATGCAGTGGCAGTTGTTCGAGCAGTTGAAAAAAGTGAAAAGGTACGCTGAAGAAAAGAAAATTTTTCTGATGGGTGACATCCCGTTCCTCGTCAGCCGCGACAGCGCGGATGTATGGGCAGACAGGAAATATTTTAATCTTGTTAAGTCTTCGGGCGCGCCTCCCGACGTGTATTTCGCGAACGGACAAAGATGGGGAATGCCTCCTTACGAAAGAGCGGAACTCGAAAACTCCGATTATGCATATTTCAGAAACAAACTCAGGTACGCGTCTATTTTTTACGATATGTACAGGATTGACCATTTCGTCGGATTTTTCAGAGTCTGGACTATTGATATGAGCGAGCCTGACGAAACGGGAGGACTTAACGGAAAATTTGACCCGCCTGATGAATCAATATGGGAAGTTTCCGGGAAAAAACTTCTCGACGCTATGCTCGACGGCTCCGGAATGCTTCCCTGCGCAGAAGACCTCGGCACAGTTCCCGCCTGCTCGGGAAAAGTGCTCTGGGAATACGGAGTCCCTGGAATGGAAGTGCAGAGATGGAGGAAAATCGACAACGAATTCGTGAGAAACTACGATTACCGGTGGCTCTCGATGTCGACGGTATCGACTCACGATTCATCGTCTATGGTCGAATGGTGGCACAGCGAGGCGGGAACCGTTGACGGAATACTGTTCAAAAGACTGTGCTCGAAAAAAGGAATTTCCGCGGAGAATATCGAATCAGTCATCGGAAGATTGTTCGACTCCGAACATTCCTATTATAACAGGCTATTGTGGAAGAACGGAATCTCAGTTGAAGATATTCTTTCGGCTCTCGGGAAAAACGCCGATGAATGCGGAGACATTCTCTTGCTTTACAGGGAGAGTTTCGGTGAGAAAGAAAAATTTCTGAGTCTGCTCGGCATCGAAGACGAGCCGGAGAGAGAACTGCTACTAAAAGGGAAATCAAACCTTAACTTCATACGCAGGAACCTTGAATTCATTTCAAACTCCGCATCGATATTTAATATACTTTTGCTTCAGGAATGGCTGTGCCTCGACGAGAATTTCCTCAGAAAAATCGAGGAGAAATCATACAGGATAAATTTTCCTGGAGTAGTGAACGACGCCAACTGGACTGTCGTCCTACCTTACAACCTTGAAAAAATTCTTAACCTCGACGTTAACGGCGAGATTAGCGGACTCGTATTGAAGAGCGGGAGAGTGTGACCGCAGGATAAGGTTAGTCTGAAAATTCTAGTATTATTAATCAATGAAAATTCCTATATTATTGCATTCCCTTAATTAAAAACAGGTATGAAAAAAATCGGTTTGGTCATTCTTTTCTCATTTTCTCTTGTCGTTTTTTCCATTGATATATCATTTTCTCAGGACACAAATAGAATTAATTACAATTGTCTCGCCGACAAGAAATGGTCTCTTGTTTTCGAGGTAGGAACAATATTCGGAGGCAATTACGGCAGCAATTATAAGTCTTTCCTGCTTACCGGAAAATACCATCTCGACAAAAGCAATGCCGTCAGATTGTTCATCGGTACGTACGGGAATAAATCGGATGGAGAGGTGTCCGGCATATCGTCATACAGTAATATGATTGAAAATTCTACAAAGAATTTTGATCTAGAAGGAGGCTTGCAGTATGTTCGTTATCTGAATGCCGATTCGAAAGTGAAAGTCTATTTCTGTTTCGGCCCTTATGTAAAATACAATTATCATTATTCCTATGGGGAAGAAATGAACGTATACGAGTATGATGAAAGAATTGATGATACCTGGGGCATCGGATGCAGCGCATCGCTTGGAGCGGAATATTTCATACTTGACAACATTAGTCTTGTAGGCGAGTATTCTGCAAACGGAACGATAGGAAAATCGCAGTCAACATTTAATTATCTCTCTGTAAACGGGTTTCATTACGTGCGCATAGACACGGACAAATCAGAATTCGAATTCAATAAAATGCGTCTCGGTTTCTCCGTCTATTTTTAATGTTAATATAGTATTGCATATTAAAAAGAAATAACTTAAAATTACATAAACAAACCTCATAATATTTCTACTATATACTTTTTATAAAATAAAAAGTCAGGTATCCGCAGAAGAATACAATTCTTTTATAACTAATTTTTCGGAGGAAAAAGTATGTTCGGGAAAAATCTCAAAAGAGAATTGTATATCATTTCATTTCTATTGCTTATCACTCTGTCCGGTTTAATTTTCAACGGCTGCGAAAACGTAACTCAGAGCGCATCAAATATCAGAAATGTCGAAGGCCGGATTTTCGGTCTTTTCAATTATCCTTTTCAGGGAGTCAAAGTTACTGCTGGCGGGAAATCCGCGGTTACTGATATCAACGGTTCGTTCGTCATTCCTAACGTGGAGCGTCCCTATGAATTGAGTGTTCTGGATTCTGCTAAGAACAGGTTTATTTATATCCCAAAGCACGATAATGACTCCTACAACAGACTTGCTATCGGGTATCTGACTGATTTCGGATATTCGGATCCTGCAACTATAAAAGCGACATATCCTGACAGTATCGTGAGTTCGGGAATCCGGTTTATATTCACGGACTTCTGGGACAAGAATTATTACGACAATATTCAGGGTCCCTATGGCGAAATAAATATTCCGATTCCCGACGGCATTTCTTACAAAGGGTCATTAATCGCCGTTACATACACGATGGACTCGCACAATCATATTTTTTACTTTAATAAATATTGCCGTATAGATAATATTATCGTCAACGCCCATCAGAATATTAATATCAGCCTGAATTCTTCCGATTTCAAGGCTGTTCCCGTTAATGCGACATACCATGTTGATTTTAATATACCTCCGGGTCAGAATATGGATTTAGGTTATTTCACACTTTTGTTCGGAGGACGTATGACAATTAATGCTTTGAATTTAATGTCATTCGAAATCATCAATACAACCTCTATCGATCTGTCAATGCCGCGTTTGCCGCTGCTGAATAATTATCTTATCGCAGGATTTGTTTCATCCGGAAATTCCTCACATTCAAATGTATTCTACTCCTTAACCGATAACAAAGAATTAAACGCTCCTCAGGTTCCGATTCTTGCATATCCTCCGGAAAACGCTTCAGTAGATATCAACACTGAATTCATTTTTAATCAGGGTCTTAATCACGTTGACAAAAAATATTATAAGTTAACACTCCGTGACACAATACAGCCGTACTATACGGAGAACAGAATTTTTGAAGTATATCTTGAAAAAGAAAGATTCAATATATCCGAATTGGAAAACATCGGCGGCGGAAGCCTAAAAGGAAAAAGGTTTTACTGGGATGTCGAAGTATATGAGGGGAAGAGTCTGTACGATGGAATAACGGATGGTTATGATATACTGAGGAAGTCGATGACCGGCTGCATGTCAAGGGCAGTCAACGTAAATCCGTAAACAATATAACCGGGCTGCCTACGGGCAGCCTTTTCTCAAAAATAAAAAGGAGTGATGACGTTATAAGGATACAATTCTTTTAAAATAATTTTTCGGAGGAAAAGTATGTTCGGGAAAAATCTCAAAAGAGAATTGTATTTTGTTTTGTTCCCTTTAATTGCGTTATTCATTCTCGTCTTCTCGGGTTGTGAAAACACAACACAAAGCACTTCAAACATCGGCAATGTGAGCGGAAGGTTAACCGGAATTTACAATATGCCTTTGCCCGGGGTATTTGTTTCCGCCGGTAATGTTTCTACCAGGACCGACAATTACGGAAGATTCAGCCTTTCGGGTGTCGGATATCCGTACAGGCTGCTAATACTGGATTCCCTTGAGAAAAAATGCATACTGATACCTCAACGGGACAACGTAACGACGAACAGTCTGATGATTAATTACCTTTCGACTGCGATGGGCTACGCGTCTTCCCTTATTTCATTGAGTTATCCGATAAGTGTTTTTACTTCCGGCGGCAAATCCTTTTTTACCGATTTCGGTGATAAGAATTATCCCGGTGATATTATGCTGTCAGGCAGTACCATATATATCGCGATGATACCGGGTACGCAGTATAAGGGCTCGGTCGTTATACTGGCATACACGAAAGATGCTAACGACAGGATTGTATCTTATGATAAGTATGCTGTCAGGGAGAACGTAATTATTAATGCCGGCTCGGTCGTGAATCTCGAATTTCCTTCCGAAGACTTCAAAACGAATTTAAAAGATACAGTATTTCATATCGCAATAGACGCGGGTCCCGGACAGAATGTTAATCTGAGATATGCATATCTTACCTGCGGCTCTAAGCATACTACTAATTATGTCAATTATGTAAGTCAGGAAAACATTTCATCGAACACATTTGATATTGTCGTTCCTAAAGGAATTGCATTAACAAGCAATGTAATAATCGGTTTTAATTCAACAGGTCCCGGGGCAGGAACGGGCAGTACAGGCGTTTATTTCCCCGCAACGGGAAACAAGAATGTAAGCGCCCCTTTGATTCCCGTCCTCGTTTCTCCTGAAGATAATGCCATCATCGGTGCGAACTCTGAATTGGTATTCAATCAGGGACTGAATCACGTCGAGAACAGGTTTTATAAACTCGTTCTGAATGACGCCGGCACGGGAAATCAATTATATACTAATATCGAGATTTATCTTGATAGGGAAAGATTCAATCTGTCTGAATTAAACAACCTTGGTATAGAGTCGGTAAACGGAAGAATATTCAACTGGTACGTGGAGATGTTTGAAAATATGACATTGAACGATTACATAAGCGACATCGCCGGGAATACAAAATTATCATCGTACAGCAGCGCCAGACGTTTTAGCGTAAGTCCGTGATGCTTGAATAAAGGGTTTTTGCATCGTCATTTCAGTAATTAGGAAACGACACAACGCAGCACCTTACAAAATTACTCTATCGATTCATGGCGGTAGATGTAAAATCAAAAAGGGCTGCCTTCGGGCAGCCCTCTTTTTAAATATTTCTTTGAAAATCTATTTCAGGTAATCGAAGATTCTTTCGGATATCTTTTCTCCCGTGAAACCTTCGTGCTCGAGCACGTCGTTTATCAGTCCGGGCTTGAACCACCTGTTATCGAGCGCAACAGAAAGCACATCCGCGTTTACCTTATTCTTCACGAACAGTTCGGAAATGATTGAATAAAGCCCGCCAGTGAGAAAATGGTCTTCGAGCGTTACGATTAATCTTGTTTTATCCGCCGCCTCGAGAACCGTTTGCTCGTCGAGCGGTTTGGGAGTCCGTATGTTTATCAGTCCGACAGACATACCTTTGCCTTCAAGGAATTCCTTCGCTTTGAGCGCCTGATTGAACAGATAGCCGCTTACAAGCATCGTTACGTCCTTGCCGGACGAGACTACTTCCGCTTTCCCGATTTCATAATCGTAATCGTGAGTATAGACCGCGGGTTCGTCGTTGAACCTTATGTAATACGGGTCCTGCGTTTCGATAACTTTCCTCAGGCAAATCACGAGATCCTGCAGGTCGGCGGGGCAGAGAATGTTCATGTTCGGAATTCCCCGCATAAGAGAAACATCCTCGAGCGCCTGATGGGCGGGACCATTCGCCGTGGACAGGAAACCCGGCGACATTCCGACTAATTTCACCGGCAGGTTGCCGAGCCCGACGTCGGTTCTTATGAACTCGAACGCCCGCATCGTGAGGAATGACGCGAATCCGTGAGCGATTACCGTCCTGCCGCGCAGGGCGTATCCGCAGGATATCGCTATCAGGGTTTGCTCGGTGATTCCCGTATCGATAAACCTCTCGCCGAGTAACAGGGGAATATTTTCAATGTGTTTTCTGCTCTCCGCGGTCGTAACAATGTACGTTTCGTCCCCGAGAACAATTTCCTTCAATGCGTCTTCGTAATTCATACAGGTGATTTGTGCAATTAAATTAAAATTTACTAAAACAAATAAAAAGGTTATTTTGAGAATGCAAATTTATGATTCCTGATATCAACATAAACCTCGAAGACTACAATTACGATTTGCCCGAAGAAAGGATAGCGCAGTTTCCGCTTTCAGTGAGGGATAAATCGAAACTGCTGGTATTTAAAGAAAATATAATTACGGAATCGGTTTTTGAAAATATTACCGATTATATCCCGCGGGATACATACCTCGTGTTCAATGACACGAAGGTTATAAACGCGCGTCTCTTCTTTAAAAAGAAAACAGGCGCGAAAATCGAGATTTTCTGTCTTGAACCTGCTGATAACACAGCGGTCGAAAAAGCGTTTGCCGCGCGGGATTCATCCGAATGGATTTGCCTCGTCGGCAACGCGAGCAAATGGTACGGAGAGGTACTCGAAAAGAAAATCACAGCAGGCGGGGAAGATTGCATTCTATATGCCGAAAAACTTTCAAACGACTCGGGCAATTTCAGGATAAAATTTACCTGGAGCGGAAAAGACCTGTCATTTTCGGAGGTCATTCATGGCGCGGGTCTGATACCCCTTCCGCCTTACATAAAGCGTATGCCCGAAAGAGGTGATTCCGACAGGTACCAGACCGTTTACGCGGACGCTGAAGGCTCCGTCGCCGCGCCGACTGCAGGACTGCATTTTACGGAAACGGTGCTCGGGAAAATTAAGGATAAGGGAATAAAGACCGGAAACGTTACGCTAAATGTCGGAGCGGGCACGTTCAAGCCCATAAAAGCGAAGAACATTTTCGAACATTCGATGCACTACGAAAGTTTTACGGTAAGCAGGAATGTCCTGATCGCTCTGCTTGAAAATGCGGACAGAAAAATCGCTGCCGTCGGCACAACGACCGTCAGAACTCTCGAAAGTCTATACTGGATGTCCGTGCTCGACAAGCAGAAAAGCGGATTCGTCCTCGGGCAATGGGAAGTTTACGGACGCGAAAATGACAATCTGCCCGGGTTTAAAGTTGCGATAAAGAAATTAATTGATTATCTCGATTATAATGACGAACATTACATTAACGGCTCGACCGGTATTATGATAGTACCGGGCTACAAGTACAGGGTCATCGATATATTAATTACAAATTTCCACATGCCGTGCAGTTCACTTCTCCTTCTTGTCTCGGCATTTACGGGTGAAAGATGGAAAGAAATTTACGATTACGCGCTTGGTAATAATTTCAGGTTTTTAAGTTACGGTGACAGTTCGATATTATACAAACAATAAACTATGCACAACATTTTAAAAAAATTCAACAGACTCGGTTATTCCGTTATCCCGACTCCCGTTCATAAACTCGAAAATCTTTCGAAATTTTTCGGAGCGAATATTTACTGCAAGCGGGATGATATGACGGGATTCGCTTTCGGTGGAAACAAGACGCGGAAACTCGACTATCTTGTCGCCGAAGCAATCAGCCAGAAAGCCGATACGCTTGTTTGCGTCGGGGCGAATCAGTCTAACTTCTGCAGAATCGCCTCCGCTTTCGGTGCGGCGTGTAACCTTGACGTGCACCTCGTACTCGGCGGGAAAAAGCCTGCTGTCAGCACCGGAAACCTTATGCTTGATTATTTGTTCGGCGCGAAAATAACCCATATTGATTCCGAAGACTGGGATGTATGGGAAAACGAAGCAATAAGGGTTTCAGAAGAACTTAGGAAAAAAGGGAAAAAAGTTTACTGGATGCCGATTGGCGGCTCAACCCCGACGGGCGCGCTGGGTTACGTCGAGTGCATGTCGGAAATTATGGATTATTCCCGAAAGAATAAGATACATTTTGAAAGCATTTTCCATCCTACGGGTTCCGCGGGAACGCAGGCAGGGCTTGTCGTGGGTAAAAAACTTTTCGGTTACGAAGGGGAAATCACCGGAATCGCCGTGACTAAGAACGAAGAGCAGTTGAAGAGCGAAGTTTTAACTCTGTCAAGGGAGACCTCTCATCTGCTGGAAATCGATTTTCACGATGAAAAAATCGTTGTTGACGATAATTTCATCGGCAAGTGCTACGGAGCGCACACGAGAAAAGCGGAAGACGCAATCAAGTTGTTTGCACGCAAAGAAGGGATTCTGCTCGATTACGTTTATTCGGGTAAGGCGGCCTCGGGAATGCTTGACCATATAAGAAAAAAACATTTACCGAAGAATTCCAACGTGTTGTTCCTGCACACGGGCGGCAACATACAATTGTTTAATTAGCCGTTTAATCTGCATTATCTTTTATTTTATAAAAAAACTTTTTATATTAAATTTATGGATGGGATTTTGAATCAGAAACCGATGCCGGAAGAATATTCCGGTCATTATTCTCATTATATCGATTTGGTGCCCGAAGGGCATATTCTCGATATTTTTGAGGAACAATCATACATAACGCAGGATTTTCTGTCTTCAATACCATCCGATAAAGGCGACCATACTTACGCTTTTGGAAAATGGACGATTAAGGATATAATAGGACATCTAATCGATACCGAAAGAATTTTCAGCACGCGGGCGCTCAGAATATCCCGCGGTGATAAACAGGCAATGCCCGGTTTCGAGCAGGATGATTACGTTAAAAACGGGATGTTCTTCAGGCGGACCCTTAAAGACGTTGTAGATGAAAGACACCTGCTTCGTCTTGCGAATATTAAAATGTTCAGAAGTTTCGAAGAACTCACTTTTCTGGAAAAGGCTATAGTAAACGATAACATAATCTCGGTAAGGGCTATACTGTTTCTTTTGACAGGTCACGAGATATATCACATGAAATTCATCAAGGATAACTATCTGTAAATTCAATTAATCAAGGGGTATAAAATTTAGGGAAAAACTATGAAAAATCTTCTAAAAACATTCGGAGTGTTAGTATTAATCGCCGCGATATCCGTTTCAATGAGCGGGTGCGCAAGAAAATCCAACAATCAAAGCGCGGCAGATTCAACAAGGAGAGCGGAAGAATATCAGTATAAGAAAAGAGACAGCACGGATATTTACGGCAGCGGTTTCTTTGAGTACAGGGATACGATAAACAGTTATCATCTGGGTTATTCTATACCGAGAGACAGCGTTTATAAGGTAGATAATCTCAAAGCGTTCGAGGAACTGAACCTGCTTATCAGAAAGGATTCTCTGAATCCCGGTCCGTATCTCGACAGGGGAAATCACCTTCAGAATATTCACAAATACATAGAAGCGATACGTGACTACGATATGTACATTCAACTTAATCCATACAACCATTCTGCGTATCAGAACAGGGGAACGGCTCACGAAAGATTAAAACAATACGACCAGGCGTTGTGGGATTACCAGAGAGTTCTTGAATTAAAACCTAATGACACGATAGCGAACTTCAATAAGGGTGTGGTTTATGACGCGATAAACAATCCCTGGCAGGCGATAAAAGAATACGACACGACAATCGTTAAAGACCCGAAACTCGCCAAGGCTTATTATAACAGGGGCGCTTCCTATGAAAAAGTGGCGTTATACGACGAAGCAATCACGAATTACAGAAAGGCAATCGAATTAAATCCAAGGTATAAAGACGAACTCGAGAAGAAAATCGATTATCTGAATTACGAATATAAGTAAGAGTTTATCACTTAAAGTCGAGTCCCCATACGCCTGAGGTCTTAACTGTCAGCAGGTAGGCGTTAGTCTCAGGCACAATGAGTTCCGTTTTGCCTTCGAAATCGTCTTTTGTATCGGCGAGGACTTTAATCAATTCGCCGTCCGCCGTTTTCAGGTCAACGAAAAATGAACCCGGTCCTTCGTGATAGTACTCGAACAGCGCGTCGCCTTTGTTGAGATGGATAATCTGTGTCTTGTCTCCCCTTACATTGTATGCAAGTCTGTATTGAATTTTCTTACCTTCCGAACTTAATAAATTCTGTTCAAAGAACGAACCGACATAACCCCTCAACAGAAAATAAGCGAGTACGAATAAGCCCGCAACAAACAGAAAACTGATAACAAGTTTCGCTTTTGAATTCTTTCTCATTGTTCCCTTTTTTGAAACAATATAGTAAGAATATTTAATATCCTCAAGTTTCTATTACGGCTTGATTAATATCTGTTATTTAAATAATTTGACGAAAAAGTCCGTGCTGAAAGCCGCCATATTCATATTGCTCTTCTCAATAATCGGATTCGCCTGCGGAACAGGCGGTTCGGAAGGAAAAAAGGTCGAAAACGTTTACAGAAGTTATTACGGTGAACGCGACAGTTTCAAGGTCTGGATTGTCGACGGCGGCATTATTCGCGAAAAAATATTCGGTGAGTTCATATACGGAGGCAATGATGAAAGATATACATTCGTTCCAAAGTTGGAAATTTGGATTGACAATTCGATTTCCGCGAAAGAGTTCGAAACGACCTTGATGCACGAGATTAGGGAAAGGAACCTGATGAAAGTATACGGAATGTTATACTCCGATGCTCACGATTCCGCGCTCGCTGTTGAATTTCAGTTGAGGAAAAAATTTAGTGAAGAATCTTCAAAGCACGAAAGCAAACTTCCGTCTGTGTATCCCGTTGATTTCGATTCAACACGTGAAATCGATAACCTTCCCGAAAAAATAAGACTGGAAAATATTTACCGCGTTTATTCGGGCAAACGGAATAATATGGATGTCTGGATTGTCGACGGATTCAGTGTAAGGATGAACATCTTTCCCGATTTCGGTTTCAGTGGAAACGGTCTTGTTTATTTGTTCATTCCCGGAAATGAAATCTGGATTGACGGCGATGTATCTTGCGAAGAGACCGAATATTCAATAATGCTCGAATTAAACGAAAAAGAGTTGATGGAGAAGGGAATGTACTATGACGACGCGTACGAAGAAGCGCTTAAAGTCATCGATTCAATGAGGGCATCGTCGCGAAAACTTTCCATCTCTAAAAAAGTAAAAGTGCCGGAAATTCTCTTCCGGGATAAAGGAACAGGAACGAAAAACTCAGGCTAAATCAGCCCGCCGCCGATAAGTAATCTGAATGCTCCGATGAATACCGCGATACCGCAGAGAATAATTCCCGTAATCGCGGGTCCTTTCGACCTTTCATTCATTCCGGTTGCGATGATACTGAGTATCAGTCCGAGCACGGCGAGAGGTATGTTGAACCAATTGAACCAGCCGAGAAAAGGAATCAATCCGATGAAGAAACCGACTATTGTTATGATTCCGATAATGAGTCCTGCTATTCCCATATTCTTAATTATTATTTATTATAAATTAATTCAATACGTTCTTAAAATCAACGCTCAATGACTTGCTGTCTATTAGACGAAATTGGAAATGCAGGGTTTCAGGAATCGGAAATGAAAATGCCGGGACTGTTCGGACAGGTTTGTTTATAAAGTATATGCTTGATTTTATAACCGCATTTAACTATCGCTGATATCTTTGAAAACATATTTGCAGACTCAAAATCGGATTTTAGTCTCTTTTTAAGAATAAAATTCGCAGATGCTTAATTGAATATGTCCAAAGCATCGTTTAAACGCTATAAAAATCACGGCACTGAATTTGCAAACAATATTTGTTTACTCATTTATCATATTGCAAAAATAACTTAATAAGGATTGACAATCGATAATATGATAAAAGACTGAAAGGTCATATGTTCATAGGATAAAAGTATTTTCGCACATAAGTTCTTTAGCATTCCATAAATCAAAATGTTTAAAAAAAAATAAAAAAAGCATGAATAAGATTTACAGTATCGGGATTTGTACTTTGATATTAATGGGTTTTGTATTAATTAATAATTGCAAATCACAGCAGTCAGTTTATCCGAACGATTCCAAAGTATTTACAACTCAGGACAGGACAATCGTACCTGACTTCGTTCCGGCAATTCCGTTAGTCCGTATTGATGATCCGGCAAATTTTGAAAAATACGGATACGGCAAATGGCATTACGGGCCGGGTTTGCCGATTCAAAAACGTCTTGACCTTATGCCTGCAGACTATAATTATTCGTCCGTTTCAAGTGCAGCCAAACTCCTCCGTTTCTTTACAATGACAGATATACATATTACCGATAAAGAATCACCCGGACAGGCAATATTTTTTGCTCCATTTGCGGGAGAGAACGGAATCTCCGTTTGTGCGCCGCTGATGCTTTATACGACTCATATGCTCGATGCGGTCATTCAGACTATAAACGACCTTCATAAACAGGACCCGTTTGATTTCGGTATGGCGCTTGGTGATATGGCAAACAGCACACAGTATAATGAAATTAGATGGTTTATAGATATTCTGGACGGCAAGGAAATCAATCCGGATTCAGGCATTAAAGACGATCCCATACCGGGACCGAACAACGATTATCAGGATGTATATACAGCCGCAGGGCTTGATAAATCAATTCCATGGTACGCCGTAATGGGCAACCACGACCATTTCTGGCTGGGTTCAAAACCTATGAACGACCGCATGAAAAATGTACTTGTCGGTGATTCCATTCTTCAACTTGGATTTATTTTTGATAATAAAAATCCGAATGTTATGAATGAACAGACATACTCGACAGGCACGTTTGATTGCAGTAAACTTTATGCGCCTATAATCGGTTCAGGAGTTGTTGCAAAGATGAAAAATATTCCGACAATTGCCCCTGACGCGAACCGCCGCTCGCTTTCTACATCAGAAGTAATAAACGAATTCAGCAATACAACTTCACTGCCGAAAGGACACGGATTCGTTCAGGATAATTCAGGAAATGTATTCGGAGCCTGCTATTCGTTTGTACCTAAATCAAATCTGCCTTTGAAAATCATAGTGCTGGATGATACACAGGATAATTCCGATGCACCTGTTAAAGAAGGTATATACGGACACGGTGAACTAAATAAAGGCAGGTACGATTGGTTGATGAAGCAATTGAAGGAAGGTCAGGAAGCGAATCAATTAATGATAATATCCGCTCATATACCGATAGGTGTTTGTTATAATACACCGATGGACTGAATCCGGCGGACGGATATAAAAGTGAGAAGGACCTTATCACGCAATTGCAGTCATTCCCGAATTTAATACTTTGGGTGTCAGGACACAGACATCTTAACAATGTAACGGCATTTCCTTCAACCGACCCGGCGCATCCCGAAAACAGTTTCTGGGAAGTTGAAACAAAATCATTAAGAGAATTCCCTGAACAGTTCCGTACATTCGATATTGTTCGCAACAGTGATAATACAATTTCAATATTTACAATTAATGTGGACCCCGACATAAAAGAAGGTTCGCAGGCGGAAATTGGACTCAAATATGCCATTGCTTCATCTCAAATATACGAATTGTATGAAAAACCTTTGCCGACAGGGTCAGTATCCTATAATGCTGAACTTGTAAAGCAGTTAAGCCCGGAAATGCAAAAAATAATAAAAGATTACGGTGAACCGATAAAGAAATAATACTGAATTATATCTCATCTCACAATCTTGTGGTTTAGATTATGCAGAGAATTAATTCAAAATTGTCTTAAAATCAACGTTCTTTAATCTATACGAATATTTGACGCATTTAGTTATGTATATGAGAAGTCATTGCTCCAAAGAAAAGCGGAATCGATACGTATCAATTCCGCTTTTATTTGAACCTTTGCCGGTGAAAAAAATAAATTATTACTTCTTCTTTCCTTTATCCTTCTCGTCTGATTCCTTTTTCTTTCCTTTATCTTTTCCTGTATCTTCGCTCTCATTATTCTTGTTCTTATTTTTTTCCTGTTCTACGTCCTCGCTTTCGTTCTGATTCTTATTTTTCTCCTTCACTTTTTCTTTATTCTCCTCGTTTTCCTTGTTCTTATTTTTATCGTCGTTCTTTATTTCATCTTCCGGGTCCTCTCTGATTTCGTCATCGCTGCTTTCATTGATTGATTCGCCGGTACCTAGTTTAATGTTCTTGACTATCTGGCGTTTCTTCTTTCCGTCGTTGAAAAAAGTGACTTTCAACTTTTCTTTTCCTTCGGTTCCCGGAGCCGTAGCGCCGAAGCGGTAGGTTTCGCTCTCTCCGGGCGAAAGAACGGGCTTTCCTCCTGCAAGCATTACAATATTGAAGTTCGACTCGTTCTCAAATGTCAGGCTGTTAACGCTCCACTCGGAGTCTTTGTCCTTGTTCTCGACGACGACCGTGAAATCAAAACTCCCCGAAGGTTCAAGGCTCTTAGGAAATTCCTTGCTGTCAACAGTGATTGTGATTTTTGATTTGTCCTTATTTTTGTTTTTTTTCTTATTTTTTGAGTCTTCCTGTGCGAAAGAATCGCAGACTGTGGAAAACGCGAAAAAAGCAACTAAAAAAATTATAATTGTTTTCATATCTGTATATTTTGTTGAGGTAATAATGAAATATATGAAAAACTTTTAGAATTAGAAACAAAAAAATAATAATTTGCAGTTTAATAATTCGAGATTATTCAACCGAAAATTATTCGACAGGAATTTCCTCAAGCGGAACCGACGAGACTTCCCGAGTACTCGGGACGACCTCCTG
This sequence comes from uncultured Ignavibacteriota bacterium, assembly GCA_937915485.1. Lineage (GTDB taxonomy): Bacteria > Bacteroidota > Ignavibacteria > Tepidaquicellales > Tepidaquicellaceae > CAIKZJ01. The sequence continues at coordinate 20,606 of CALGII010000231.1, forward strand.
CTAAATTTCATTTTTAATTATTTTTAATAATGTTTCTGTGTTTCTTATTCTTTTTAACGCATATTCCCTTCTTATTGCTTCTGATTTTGTCTCATATTCTTCGAAGTAGACAATTTTCCAGGGAATGTATGCTTTAGTTGAGCGACTGTGCCCGGAATTGTGATGAATCAATCTGTTTTCAAGATTTGAAGTTGAACCGATATAAAATCTGTCAACAATTGTGCTTTTAAATATATACGTAAAATACGGCAAAATGAAAAATGCCGGGCTTGCGACCCGGCATTTGCGGAACCGACGAGACTTCCCGAGTACTCGGGACGACCTCCTGAGTGACAGTAAATTGTATTTTCTGGTAACTACCTGTAATTAATTCAAGAATTTAAATTTATATTCTTTCGGGCTCATACCCACTTCTTTTTTAAAGAGTCTAGAGAAGTATGGAGGATTTTCAAATCCAAGTTTATATGCTATTTCCGCAACATTTCGTTCGCCTTCAATAAGCAGGTTTTTGGCTTTAGAAATTACATACAAATGAATTAATTCCAATGCAGTTTTTCCTGTCTCCTGTTTTAATAAATCGCTTAAATATTTTGGAGAAAGATATAATTTTGCAGCCAGATCATGCACTGTTGGTAATCCTTTTTCTTCAGCTTCATCATTATCAAAATATTTTCTAAGGTTTTCATTAAATTTTGTTACGGTTACACCCGTTAAGGACTTACGGTCAATAAACTGCCTTTTATAGAACCGCTGGGCATACTTAAAAATGGAATCAAGATGAGAAAGGATTATGGGTTTACTAAACTCATCCGGATTATCGTGATATTCCTTTTCCATTTTATGAAACAGAGACCACATGATTTCTTTCTCCCTTGGAGATACATGAAGAGCTTCATTAATTTCATAATCAAAGAAACTGTATTTCTGAATCTCATTAAACAGAGGATGACCTGTTAAAAAATCTTCGTGCAGGTGAATAGCAAATCCCTTTTCTGCATATTGAAGTCCGCGCGCAACAAGTCTCTGTCCAGGCTTTGCAAAAAACATCAAGCCCTTGTCATGGTCATATTTTGTTTTCCCATAATAAAGCTCTCCGGATTTTATCTTTTTAAAACAAATAATATAGAAATCACAAATTATCTCCATATTATACTGTAATGTGGAGGTACCTTCAAGAACATTTAAGCTTAACAGAGGGTTTTCCGGAGGAGGAAAGCCCTCTAAAAGGTCTAATTTGTCAATGGTTTTGAAATACATAATTATTTAAGAAACTAATGAACTTTGTTTTACTTTTCAATTCTCTAAGATATCACCGCATTCAATAACTATGCGGTTATTATAGTATTATGATTTGAACAATTCTTATTTCAAATTCTGTTTAAAAAATGATTCTAACTTATCAAATGGAATTACATCAACTTTATCATACAAATCAACGTGAACAGCATTTGGAATAATCATTAACTCTTTTGGCTCTGCTGCTTCTTTGTAAGCATCTTCACTAAAATAACGTGAATGGGCATTTTCACCGGCAATCAGTAAAATCGGACGTGGAGAGATTTCTTTAATATAGGTTAGCAACGGAAAATTCATAAAGGATATCGGAGTGGTAGCAGTCCATGCCCCATTTGAGTTCGGAGAATTTTGGTGAAAGCCACGCGGTGTACGATAGTAATCGAAATAATCCTTTACAAATTGAGGTTCGTTGCCTGTTAATTTTTCAGGATTAATACGGGGACCAAGAGCAAATGTTCCATTCTTTGCATCTTCCCAGCGCTGCAAGCTCATTTGCTCCAGCATTTTTGTACGTTGTTCAAGGGTAAGTTTATCATAATAACCTTTTGCCATAACACGAGACATATCATACATACTTGTAGTTGCAACTGCTTTAATTCGTTTGTCAACAGCTGCAGCATTTAATGCGAACCCGCCGAACCCGCATATACCAATGACGCCGATTCGGTTTCTATCAACAAAAGATTGCAGACCAATATAGTCCACTGCTGCACTGAAATCTTCAGTATATATTTCTGGTGAAGCGAAATTGCGAGGTTCACCTCCACTTTCACCGGTATAAGATGGGTCGAATGCAAGCGTAACAAAACCACGTTCAGCCATATTTTGCGCATACAGCCCGGAAGATTGTTCTTTTACGGCTCCAAACGGACCGCTTATTACAAGTGCTGCAAGGGGTTCACTGCCGCGGTTTTTAGGCAGATATAAATCTCCGGTTAATGTGATACCGTAACGGTTTCTAAAAGTTACTTTTTGCCGGGTAACCTTGTCACTCAATTGAAAAGTGTAATCGTCTGTTGTTTCTGTTTGTTTCATTTTTTCTGTTCTTTCTTTTTGGGCCAGTCCCAATATCATAAGGGACAAAATTGCTAATAATGTTATTTTTTTCATTTTTTTATAGTTTTTATTAAAATTTCCAAACATGTTTATCAACTGTTACAAAAATAACTACTTTACAGACTTGTGTTGTTATACAAAAGGCGGAAACATAGATACAGATTGGAGTAAATTCATTTATATAGATAGGATTTAACAGCTCTCATAATCGTAGCCAAATCGTAGCCGGAAAACACAAAAGGCACTTTGATTTTACTCTAAGTGCCTTATTTTGTTTGCGGAACCGACGAGACTCGAACTCGCGACCTCCTGAGTGACAGTCAGGCGTTCTAACCAAACTGAACTACGGCTCCGTTTATTTTAAGAACTTTAAAACGAGACTTCCCGAGTACTCGGGACGACTCTCCGAAGTGACAGTCAGGCGTTCTAACCAAACTGAACTACGGCTCCAAAAATTGAATTATAAATTTAATCAATTTTGAGAAATAATTCCACTCAATTTCTTTGTCCTTACTAAATAGGAAACCGGCAAATCGAAGATTTGCCGGTTACGTAGGAGAGGGTTTTTATTCTA